>NZ_AP021861.1:613333-920000 GCF_009177095.1 Lacipirellula parvula | reverse complement strand
TGTCCGGCGCCATCGACGATCAGCAGGTTGCCCTGATTATCCTCGCCGAACGAAGTGACGCTGACGATCTGCCCCGCGTCGGGGGCAAACAGTGCATCCATGTTCTGCACGGTACCGCTCGGGTTGGCAGGATTGAACGACCAAACGTGACCGGAAACCGCGTCGCCGAAAACGTACCGCCCCTGCAGCTCGCTCACCGGCCCACGGTAAATGTATCCGCCGGTGACCGAGTTCCCTTGAAAATTCGGATCGGGCGATAGCCCTGGATGGAAGTATTCATAGGTCGGGTTCACGTTGCCCACGGGCGGCGGGCCGCCGATCCCGCCGGTGGGACTCGCGACGCTTCCCTCGCGCAGCCGCCAGCCATAGTTCTCGCCGCCAACGCTGCTGGCCGGCTGGAAGTTGATTTCCTCGCGGCGATCTTGTCCAACGTCGCCAATCCAGAAATCGCTCGTTTGCCGATCGAAGCTCGCCCGCCACGGATTGCGGAGGCCAATCGCCCACAGTTCATCGGCGCCATCGACGCCGACGTACGGATTGTCGGCGGGAATCGCGTAGTTTCGCTCCGGGTCGTCTGGAAAGGCGTCGCCGCTCACATCGACGCGCATCACTTTGCCGAACCAACTGTTCTTGTCCTGGCCATGGTTCGACGGATCGCGCTGCATCCCGCCGTCGCCTTGCGTGATGTAAAGATTCCGCTCGCCCGCCGCGACTTCCTGCGGGCTAAAGCCGAGCCAGCTGCCATTGTGATTTGAATGGGGCTGGTTCAGCGACAGGATCGTCCGGGCGCTCAACGGGTTGGCGAAGTTCGGATTGCCGGGATCAACCGTGTACTCGCGCACCACCGTCTTGAACTCCGACACGCTGCCGTCAACTGTCGGCGGCGTGCCGACGTGATTCACTGCCACGTTGACGTAAAACTTGCCGTTCGTCTGGAAGTCGGGATGAAACGTCATCCCGAACAGCCCGACCTCGGGAACGGCGTATTCCTCAAGCAGGCTCGTGTCGTTGATCGTTAGAAACGGATTGTTGTAATCAACGAGTCCCGTCGTCCGATCGTAGATGACTATCCGCCCCAGAGCACTCGTGATTGGGCTGCCGTCGGTTCCATCGCCTGCCACGCCGCCGAGTTGCGCGATAAAAATCCGATTGTTGTCGCCCGGCGCCGTCGTCGCATAGACGGGGATGTGGAGATCGTCTGTCAGCCGCTTCACATGGTAGCCGGCAGCGGCAAGCGGGCGGACGCAGAGCGATAGCGCGGCAACGACAAGCAGCGTCGCCGCCGCGATTCGACGGGGCATCGTCACGGGTTGGATCCTCGGAAGAGAGCAAGCCGATCGAACATTCGACGAGAAGCAGAAGAGGCCGCGCGAGCGGCGACAACCGCCCTCGCGCAACGAAGCTATCTATAACCCCACAGTGCGCTCGATGCAAAATCGTTGCGCAATCTCTAAATTTATTTCCGCGATATCCGATTGCGACAAAGCGACGATCGAATCATCATACGAGCGCTGAAGTTATCTGATTCGACTGTCGCCAGTCGCGTCGCTCGCTTCAACGCTTGTCGATCCCTTTTCCATGCAGCGTCGCGCGACGCAACCATGCATCGCCGACGTTAGTTCGCACGCAAGTCATGCACTGCTTTCTCGCCGCGTGAAATGCTTCGCGCAGGCAGCGTCGCCGTGCAGACCCGTCGGGTCGTAGTCGTTCGGTTCGTGACGAGGCACTGTGCGCGTCGCTCGCGACGCATCTTCTCTGAGTCTTCAACTGAGGTCTGTTCTCATGAAACTGAGTCGTATCGCTGGTGCTCGTCGCGGCGGAGTCTGCCGCTGGGTTCGTCACGCCGCCGTCCTTGCCGGAACGCTTTCGGCAAGCGGGGCATCGGCTGCCACGATCGCCCACTGGACGTTCGAAACGGACATGATCGCCGGCTCGGCGACGACGGGGCAAACGGTCTCGCACCCCTCGGCCAACGGCCTGCACGACAACGCGATCCCCGATCTCTCGGGCAACGGCAACCACCTGTCGGCGTTCGCCCAGAACGGCAGCTTCACGGCGATGCTGTTCAGCAACGTTGTGGCGCCAAATGCTCAATCGGGAACGACGCTGAGCATCGAGAACGCTCCGACCGCTTGTTGCGGCGTGTTGTCGACGCAAGACGATCTCGAAGTCGGCGGCGTCAACATCGGCGCCTTGCCGCAATGGTCGATCGAGGCCTCAGTGAATTTCAAAGGGGTCAACGGCTACCAAACAATCGTCGGTAAAGACGGCTTCGGCGAAGCAACGAACGGCGACACGCGGCAGGCGATTCTCTACCTGCAGAAAACGAATACGAACGTGTTTCGGATCAACTTCGTCGACGTCCAAGGTTACGTCCACATCGCCGACGGCACGACGCAAGCCGCGATCGGCCAGTGGTACCACCTGTCGGCGACCAGCGACGGCAACTCGCTCAAACTGTTCGTCAACGGCGTGCTGGAGAAGTCGTTCGACATGACGACGACGCTGTCGACGGATCGCTCCATGGCCGCCTTGAACGAAGCCGGCTTCGAAGGAACGGGAACGGTAGCGCCATACGGCTGGACGACGCACCGCGGCATGTACAACGACGGCCACGGCGATCGCGTGAATGGATACATCGACGACGTACGGATCAGCAACGCCGCGCTCGCGCCGGCACAGATGCTGTTCGTCGCGATTCCGGAACCGGCGACGCTCGCACTAGCGGGCTTCGCCGCCATGGGAATCGTCGCGAGTCGCCGTCGCGCGTAAGCGTCGTTCCGAGAAGCGACTAGGCGCGGAGCCATCCGGCCACTCATCACCAACTCATCGCACTTTCAACTCACAACAGTTTCCCTATCGGAGGAGACGATGGCGATACGAACATTCTGTCTGAGCCTTGCCGCGGTTGCGACGCTGTCGAACTCGGCCTCAGCTGCGCTCAAGCATCTTTACACCTTCAACGACGGCGCCGTCACCGACAGCGTCGGCGGCGCCAACGGCACGCTCGAAGCGGGGGCGGTGATCGTCGCCGGCCAACTCACGCTCAGCGGCGGCGGCCAGTTCGCGAACCTCCCCGCGGCGACGATCGGCATCAACGCCTACACCAAGACGACGCTGGAGCTATGGGTCAACGCCGCCCCGGCGAGTAACAATCAGTTCACCATGGCCGCCGCCTTCGGTCGGCATGGCAACGCCGGCGCCGGCGCCGGCGAAGACGCCAACCTCGGCTACGACTACATCATGGTCCAGCCAACCCGCGGAGCCGGCGAACTCTTCAGCCGCGCGGCGATCACCGACGGTACCTACAGCGAAGAGACCGGCGTCAACGGCTCGATCCTCGCCGGGACGGGCCAGAAATACCTCGCCGTGACGATCGACTCTTCCGCCGGCGTCGACAACACGACGCTCTCCTACTACATCAACGGCGCCCTCATCGGCACGGCCAACGGAACCGACGACCTTGCAGACGTCGGCAACGCCGTCGCCTACCTCGGCAAATCAGTCTACGCGAATGATCCCTATTTCACCGGATCGATCAACGAGTTCCGCATTCACAACGACGTCCTGACGCCCGCCCAAATCGCGGCGAGTTCCACCGCCGGCCCCGCAGGTCTGGCAGGGCCAACGCTCACGATCAACCGCGATACCGGCGCCGTTACCCTCTCCAATCAGCAGGCGGCGATTCAAGTCTTCTCCTACTCGATCACCTCCGCTTCGGGCGGCTTGAACCCTGCAAGCTGGACGACGGTCGCCGGACATTTCGATTCCGCGGGCAACGGGTCATTTGACTCGAACGACGCCTGGTCGACGACCGCACTCACCAAGACGGCCATCACCGAAGAAGAACCCTTCGGCGACGGCGGGGCCGAAGATGGCGGCACGCTCGGCACGGTCACGTTCAGCACGAACGGCGGCTGGATCAAATCGTTCCGCGAAGACGTCGCCATCACCACGCAAGCGCTCATCAACGGCGTGCCGACGACGCTGATCCCCGACATCAAGTACGTTGGCAACGGCGGTCAGCCCTTCAAGCGGAGCGATCTCAACTTCGACAACGTGATCAACGGCAACGATTGGATCGTCTTCCGCAACAACAACCTCGTCGCGCTCGACCCGAACCTTTCCGACGCCCAAACGGCTGCGCTCGGCGATCTCAACGGCGACGGCGTCAGCAACTTCCTCGACTTCCGCGTGTTCCAAGCCGACTTCGACGCCGCCAACGGCGTCGGCGCCCTCAGCGCGCTCGTCGGCGCCGTGCCGGAACCATCGAGCTTCGCCATTGGCCTCTCGGCCGTCAGCGCTCTGCTCCTAAGCGGACGAACGTCACGCCGCCGCACGACGGTCTGATCCGCCCGCGACGGTTGAAACCACAGCATTCGCACATTGAACTCAACGCCATAAGCGCATAGGGGATACAGCAGATGTTCGGACAACGACGTTACTTCAGAGCAGGACGAATTGCAGCGGCCTCGCTGGCGATCGCGGCGGGCGCCGTCGCCGCGCCGCTCCACGCAGCGACGGTCGCCTACTGGCGGTTCGAAGGCGACGGCGTCACCACGCCCACCGACGGCGCCTTCGTTCGCGACACCAACGGCCGCACCGCCGTTCAGCCTGACGGCATCCCCGTGATCGACGTTTCCGGCAACGGCAACACCCTCTACACGTGGGACAACAACGCCACCGGGCACCAGTATCGCCCGAACACCCCGCAAACCACCGTGCTGCAGTCGGGACTGTCGAACAACTGGAGCATCCAGAACAACGGCAACTTCCCCGCGTCGTTCACCTGGTCGCAGCAATCGAACCCCAGCGGCGTCAACGTCCAAACCTGGGCCCCGGCGGCTTGGACCATCGAAGCCTCGGTCAACACGACGACGCTCGGCGGCTGGCGGACGTTCGTTGGCCGCGACGGGAACGACGTGAACCCCAACGAAGCAGGTCTAGCGCCCTTCTACTTCCAAAAGATCGGCGCCGATCTGCCGGACACCGCGTTCAACGACGTCGACCACGTCCGGATTCAGTTCGTCGATGCAGCGGGAATTCCCCACGCGGCAATCGACCCCAATCCCATGACGACCAATCAGTGGTACCACTATTCAGCCACGAGCGACGGCAACACGCTCAAGCTGTTTAAAGACCAACTCGATGGCGCCGGTTATCAAATGGTGGCCTCGACCGATATCAGCGCGAGCGCCAATCGGGCGATGATCAACCCTGGCGTCGACGTCAACGGCGATAGCTGGGGTTGGACCGTTGGCCGCGGCCGTTACGGCACGAGCGATAACCCCAACGACAACCACGCCGATCGCTGGTTCGGCTACATCGACGAAGTCCGCTTCAGCGACGTGGCCCTCGACCCGACGCAATTTCTGTTCAAGCCGCAGCCGAACATGGTGCTCACGGTGAACAAGAACACCGGCGCCGTCGCGATCAAGAACACGAGCGCCGCGCCAATCACTTTCGACTACTATCAAATCGAAAGCGCCGATCCCGATGGCCCCGGCGGAACGCCCGGCGGGGCGCTCAGCGTCGCCGGCTGGAACAGCCTCAGCGATCAGAATATCGGAGGCACATTGGCGGCCGATTTCAACGGCGTCGGCGGCGTTAATGCGGCCGACCTCGCCGTTTGGAAAGCGGCATTCGGCGTCAACGCCAACGGCGACGCCAACAAGGACGGCAAGACTGACGGCGCCGACTTCCTCCTCTGGCAGCAGCAGTTCGGCCAAACGGCAGGCGAGGGCGATAGCTGGGACGAATCGGCCGGTTCGTCGAACACGACCCTCGCCGAGCTCTTTCTCAACGGCTCGACGACGCTTGCTCCCGGGGCGCAGCTCAACATTGGCAACGCGTTCAACACGGCGATCTTCGGCGCCGGGCAGAACGGCAATCTCACCTTCAAGTACGGCGTGAAGGGCGATCCGGCGCTCAGCGGCGGCGGCGTGAGCTACGTCACCACCGGGCCGATCGTCGCCGTTCCCGAACCAAGCTCGCTGCTGCTCGCAGCGGGTGCGGTCGTCATCGCGTGCGGCATGCGGACGGGGGGCCGCCGCAAGTCACACTAACTGACGTAGTAGAAGCCCCGTCTCTCCGAGCCGCTCGCAGGGGCAGCCTCGGAGAGACGGGTCGCTGCGTTCCTTTAGGCGGCGGCTGCATCCCTAGCCCCGAGCTCCGCCCGGGGGTCAGCCGCCACTCCGATCGATGTCGCGGTGCGCAACGCAACCCCCGGGCGGAGCCCGGGGCTAGAAGTAAGTTTGCAATCTACTCTAGTGCCGATGCTCGCGGCGAAATTGCGCCGGCGTCTTGTGCAGTTGCTTCTGAAACACCTGCGCCAAATACGCCCCGCTGCCGTAGCCTGACAGCTCCGCCACTTTCGGAATCGGAAAGTCGGTCTCCAACAGCAACCGCTGCGCCCGCACGAGCCGCACTCGCTGCAGTTCGTCGTACGGCGTTCGATTGATCGTATTCTTGAACTTCAGCTCCAGCGCCCGCCGCGAAATCTGCAGATGCTCGACGATGTCGTCGATGCCAATCTGCTCCGCGGCGTGGTTGTGCATCAACTGCAACGCTTCGGCCACTTCCGGATCGTGCACCGCCGACGCTTCGGTCGAACGCCGCTCGACGACGTAGGTCGGCTCGACGACGAGCCGTTCGCGTTTCTTCACCTCGCCGCTCATCATGCGGTCGAGCAGTGCAGCCGCCCGATAGCCGCCTGCTTCGGCGGCCAAGGCCACGCTCGACATCGGCGGATCGGCCAGCTCGCACAGCAGTTCGTCGTTGTCGACGCCGATCACCGCCACCTCCAGCGGCACCGAAATCCCCGCCGCGCGGCAGGCGTCGAGCACTTGCCTCCCGCGATCGTCGTTGCACGCCATCAGCCCGATCGGCTTGGGCAGCTGCGACAACCAATCTGCGAGGATCGACTGCTCGCGATCCCACCGCCCGCCATGCCGACGCCGCGGACAATCGTAGACAATCGGCTTGAAGCCCGCTTCGGCCAGCCGCTCGCAGAACCCCCGCTCGCGATTGTGCGACCACAGCCGCCCTGGCTCGCCGACAAACGCATATTGATGGAAGCCGCGCTCCATGAGGTGCTCTGCAGCCAGTCGAGCCGCTGCGACGGAATCGGAGCAAATTTCGCTGAACTTCGCGAGCTGCGGCAGGTCAGTCGGCAGATTCTGCGAGATGTCGAGCGCGATCGTCGGCAGCTTCGCCGCGGCGATCACTTGGGCGATCTTCGCCGTCTCGATCCGGGCGATGATTCCCGTGCCGCCCCACTGTTTCATCTGCGGCAGAGCTTGTTCAAAATCGCCCGGCGTCACGTAGAACCGCCACGGCCCATGCAGTCGGCCGTAGCGCACGATGCCCCGGAGCATCGCCCGGCCGTAGCCGCGCGAGGTCTCGATCAGCAAGGCCACCTTGGGAATATCTTGCTTCATGCGGCGATTGGAGAGGAGGGGAGGCGAAAAGCCAGAACGGGCCCGCGCCTTTGGGCTCCAACTTAACCACGCCGCCGCGAGCCGTCAAAGCAACGCCATGAGTTCGCCGGTCACCGCGGCCGATCGTTCGTTTCGAGTTCTCCGGCATCGCAGACGATGACGCCGGCGTCCCCTTCCAGCAGCAACCGCCCGTCGTCGTCGATGCCGAGAACGCGGCCCGTTACGTCGCCGCGCGGCGAACGCCAGCGGCGTATTTTCCCGACGTAGGCTAGTGCGTCGCGCAGCTCGTCCAGCAACGACCGTCCGCCATCTGCAGGCGCTCCAGCAAAGCCGCACGCTTCCAGCTGTTCCATCGCCGCCGCGACCTCGAGCGCCGTCCGCTCGACGACTTCCGACACGTCGACGAGACGCCCGGCCGCATTCGACAGCGTCGTCGCGCGATGCCGCAGCGGCTCGCCGCTCGCCGGTTCGTCGAGAATCTCCTGCCTGAACTCAACGTTCACGCCGATCCCAATGAAAATCGCGTCGCCGCCGTGCTGCGCGCCGACCGACTGCTCGCATAAGATGCCGGCCACCTTGGCGTCGTTGATCAGCAAATCGTTCGGCCACTTCACGCGGACATCGAGTGCAAACGCAGCCGCTTCGGCCGGCATGCCGCGCGTGGCGAGTTCCAGTAGCGCTCGCCGCACGCCTACCGCCGTTGCCAGCGACGCGGTGCGGTATGTACTTGGCTCCAGCCGCATCGGCCAAGCGATCGTCATCCACGCCCCGCCGCGCGGGCTCAGCCACTGCCGCCCCTGCCGGCCGCGACCAGCAGTCTGTTCCGCCGCGGTCACCAGCACGCGCTCGCCGGGATGAATCGCGGCGAGCAGCCGGGCCTGCGTGTTGGTCGAGTCGGTCACGTCGAAATGAATGCGTCGCATGGTGAGGCCCAGCATACTCCACGTGCGGCGGGGCGAGCAGGGCCGCGATTACCGCGTTTTGGGGGCTGAACTTGCCCCCACGTTCCCGAGTACAATGCTGGCTTGCGGTCCGCCGCTCGCTTTTGCTGATCCTCCTCCGATAGATGCAGAACAGGCCACCATGCAAGTTTCGCGTTTGATGCGGCTCGCTGTTTCCGCTCGGCTCACTTGGTTTTCGCTCGTAGGCTTCGCTGTTTTAGTCGCCGCTGCTGGCTTGGCTGCGCAGGCACTCGCTGAAGAACCGCAGAGCGACGGGCCCATCTCGCAAGCAGCCAAACTCTCCGCCGCGTCGTTTCAAGTCGAACCTGGCTACACCGTCACTCCCGTGGCGAGCGAACCGCTGTTCGCCAACCCAGTCGCCTTCTGCTTTGATCCCGCAGGCCGCATCTTCATCGCCGAGACGCATCGCGTGCACCATGGCACCGAGGACAACCGCAACCACATGGATTGGCTCGACGACGATCTCGCCGCGCAAACGGTCGCCCAGCGTCGCGCGTACATCGAACGCCGCATGGCCGACAAGCTGAACCACTACACCGAATCAAGTGAGCTCGTCTGCTTACTCGAAGATCGCGACGGCGACGGCGTCTACGATCACTCGAGCATCTTCTCCGAGGGTTACAATCAGATCGAAGATGGCGCCGCGGCCGGCGTGCTATGGTTGGGCGATCGGCTCTGGTTCACCTGCATCCCCAATCTGTGGGAATTGCGCGACGCCGACGGCGACGGCAAGGCGGAGGAGCGCAAGTCGCTCGCCTCGGGCTTCGGCGTTCACTTCGCGCTGTTCGGACACGACCTGCACGGTCTAACCGAAGGTCCCGACGGCAAGATCTACTTTTCGCTCGGCGATCGCGGACTCCATGTCGAGACGCCGAACGGGGTACTGACGAATCCTGACTCGGGCTCCGTGCTGCGTTGCAATCCCGACGGTTCGGAATTGGAACTGTTCGCCACGGGGCTGCGCAATCCGCAGGAGCTCGCCTTCAACGAGTATGGCGACCTCTTCTCGGTCGACAACAACTCCGACTCGGGCGACCGCGCGCGCGTCATTCAGATCGTCGAAGGGATGCGCACCGGCTGGCGGATGTCGTACCAATACCTTCCCGATCGCGGCCCGTTCAACCGCGAGAAGATTTGGCACACGCAAAACGACGAGCAGCCGCGCGGCATCGTCCCGCCGATTGCCCACATCAGCGACGGCCCATCGGGCCTCTGCTACTACCCCGGCACGGGGATGACGCCCGACTGCCGGAACTGCTTCTTCCTCGCCGACTTCCGTGGCGGCGCGGCAGCGAGCGGCATCATGCGATTTCGCCTCGAACAGCAGGGCGCCGGCTACAAGCTGGCCGACCACTCGATGTTCATGAAAGGCATCCTCGCCACCGATTGCGACTTCGGTCCCGACGGCAACTTCTACGTCGCCGACTGGATCGACGGTTGGAACGGCACCGGCATGGGCCGCTTCTACCGGATTGCCGACGACAAACCGGAACTCGTCGCCGCACGCGAGCAATCGGCGCGTGAGCTGAAAGAGATTCCGTCGCTCGCCGTCGACAAGCTGATCGCGTTGCTCAGCAACGCGAACTTCCGCGTGCGGCAGGCAGCGCAGCGACGGCTGGTCGCCATCGGCTCCGATACCGCTCAACCGTTGCAACAACTCGCTGCCGATGAGCAAGCCAACCAGCTCGCTCGGCTCCACAGCATTTGGGCGCTCGGCTCGCTCGCGATCGAGCAGCCGGCGCTGTTCAACGAATTGGCCAAACTCTGCCAAGGCTCCGACGCCGAAGTGCGCAACCAAGCGGCCCGCGTCTTGGGACGTGCTCGCCACTTGCCCAACCAAGAGCCTAGCAAGTTTGGTCCAACGCTCGTCGCGCTGCTCGAAGATGCTTCGCTCCGCGTGCGAGCCTCCGCAGCCACTTCGCTTGGTTCCCTCAAGTTTGAACCGGCGCTCGCCGCGTTGTTAAAAGCAGCCGGCACAGACGCCGCGGCGAGCGACCCGATCGTCCGCACCGGCATCGTCGTCGGCCTCGCGGGGAGCCAGCCGGCCGCAGCGCTCGTCGCCGCGGCGAAAGACGCCAACGTTACGCAACGGATCATCCTGACGCTCGCGCTCGGCAAGCAACAATCGGCGGAAGTGGCCAAGTTTCTGAACGACGCCGATGAAGCAGTCGTCCTCGAAGCGGCCCGCGAGATCTGGGACGTGCCGATTCCAGCAGCGAACGCGGCGTTGGCCGACGTGCTGAACAAGGTCAAGCCAACCAACGAGCCGCTGGTCCGCCGCGCCCTCGCTGCGAATCAAGCGATGCGCACCGCGGCGAATTTGAAACAAGTCATCGAGTTCGCACGCAATCCGCAGGCGCCCGCCGCGATGCGCGAGCACGCTTGGGACCTCGTCGGCCACTGGGCCGAACCGTCGCCGCGCGATCCGGTCCATGGCCAGTGGCGGCCACTCGCCCCGCAGCCGCAAGCGGAGGTAGTCGCCGCACTTGCGGCGGCGTGGCCGGTAGGGGAAGGGGCGGAGTTCTCTGATTCGACCGGGGCCGTCGTTGCCGCGGAACTCGGCCTGCCGGCGGCGCTCAACGCACTGCCAAAACTCTTGGCCGACGCCAAGCTCGACGGCGCGCTGCAAGCCCGCGCGATCGCCGCGCTCGACCACGCCGACGACGCGATTGCGGAACAAGTGATTGCGATCGGTCTACAATCAAAGTCGCCCGCAGCCCGCACCGCCGCGGGCCGATTGCTCGCCAAGCGGTTCCCAGCAAAGGCCGTGGGACATCTTAAGCAAACCGCCGAGCAAGCAAAGACTGCCGAACGGCAAGCAGCGCTCGAAACGCTCGCGAAGATCGATCTCCCCGAGGCGCGCGACGTGATCGCCGCCTGGATGACTCGCGTCGAAGATGGCAGCTGCCCGCCGGAGCTGCTGCTCGAGGTGCTCGACGGCGCCAAAGCGTCGTCCGACAAGTCGCTCGTGGAGCGAGCCGAGCGATTCGCTGCCAAGCAAGCGGCCAGCGACGTCCCCGCGGAGATCTACGCCAGCTCGCTCGCGGGCGGCAACCGCGCCCATGGTCGCGAGTTGTTTCTCTCGAACGAATCGCTCTCTTGTCGGCGTTGCCATTCGCTAAAGCCGGGCGAGCAACTCGTCGGGCCCAGCCTCGCCGACGTCGGCGCCAAACGGACGCCGAGCGAGATCATCGAATCGATCACCCGCCCCAATGCCAAGGTGGTCGAGGGTTTCCAAACCACCTCGATGCTGCTCGACACCGGCATGGTCGTCACCGGCATCATCCGCAGCGAAGACGACAAGCGGGCCGTGCTGCTGAACGCCGACGGCAAGGAAGTTGAAGTTGATATGGAGACGGTCGAGGACCGCGTCCAGGGACTCTCGGCCATGCCGGAAGATCTCATGAAGTACATGTCGCCGCGCGATCTGCGCGACTTGGTGGCGTTCCTTGGCTCGCGACGGAAGGCGTCTGGTGAAGCGGCTGAGGATTCGGCGGCGGGGCATCAGATTGAGGAGTAGCCGGGCGCGCGTTTCTTGTAGCCCCGGGCTCCGCCCGGGGGTCGCGTAACATTACGCAACGGCGCGCGGTGTGGTGACCGACCCCCGGGCGGAGCCCGGGGCTAGAGTGCGGGCATGGCCGCTACGCGTTCGCAAAGTTGAACCGGATCTCCGAACCGCTCGTCTCTTCAACCCGCTCGAGCAGTCCCACGTCGACCGTCAGCTCGCCCCACGGGCAGACGTACGGGATGCTGATCTTCCGCAGCACGCTGCCGAAGTCGATCGCGTGGTTCCTGCCAACGACGACGCGCGGCAGGCCGAGCCGCATCTCCAAGTGCTCAAGCCCCGCTTTCGCGCGACCGGCGATCATGTTCGTCACTTCGCCGATGGCGTCGGCGACTTCGGCGTTGAGCGACTCGGGCCGCTCACCGAGCATTTGTTCCGCCACGCAGAGCGCGACCTCGCGTTCGACGCTGAAAACCACTGTGCCGCTGGCCTTCCCCGAGAGGGTAATCACTCCGCTAATTTCGTGCGCCGGCTGAAAGTTCGTCCCCAGCGCGAGCGGACCGCGCTGCAGTTGGCAGTTCAGCATCGTGGAGAAGACGTCCACGGCTGCGCTGAGGAACGGATTGATGTGCTCGGCTTTCACGGTTCTATCGATCAGCTCATGGACCATTCGCGGCTTATGTCTGAGTGATTGTCAAACCTAGCACATGCCTATTACGGAATAACGTGGGAAGATACTACCACCCCCGAACTGTGGGGTAACGATCGTATCAGTTTTGATGCGCATAAATTTTCATCATCTCGCAAGCAAATACACCGGCTTGACCTAGCTTTCGTTTGTCCGCAAACCTCGCCACGCGTCAACCCGCACGTTTTGAGCGTGCTAGCGCGGCGAGCCCTCAGCGAACTACGGAAACTTGATATGGCCGACGACGATCTCGACCTGATTGCAGAATTTGTCGCCGAATCGCGCGATCATCTGAGCAACATTGAAGGCCAATTTCTCGAAATTGAAGCCAATGGGGCCGATATCGACGTCGACCTCGTGAACCAGGTCTTTCGAGGCATTCACTCCATCAAAGGCGCTGCGGGCTTCCTCGGCCTGGTGACCGTGAATCGGCTCGCCCACAGTCTGGAGAACGTCCTCGGCCTGATGCGTACCCGCGAGTTGACGCCCGACTCGGTGAAGGTCGACGTCATGCTCCGCGCGTCGGATGCCTTGGCGAAGCTCGTGAACGACCCCGCCGCGTCGGAAGGCGCCGACATCGATCAACACGTCAGCCAGCTCGACGATATCTTCGCCGGCGCTCAGTTGACGCTCGAAACCGTCGCCGTGACGACGCACGTCGCCGTCTCTGCCGAGGAGCAACGCCAACTCGATATGACAGCGGCGGTCGACTTCGTCGAGCAAGCGATGTTCGTCGAAGAGTGCGAAGCAACGCTGGCCCCGGCGCCGATCGTCGAAATGCCCGCCGCACAGCCAATCACTGCTCCGGCTAAAGCGGCTAATCGCTCCGACGAATGCGATCAGCCTGCGGCTCCTGCCGCGAACGGCGCAACGACGGCCCCCGCCGAATCGAGCATTCGCGTGCAGGTCGGCGTCCTCGACAGCCTGATGAATCTGGCCGGCGAGTTGGTGCTCGGTCGCAATCAGTTGATTCAAGCCTTGAACGCCGACGGACACGCCGGCATCGATGCGGTCGCCTCGCGGCTCGACCAGGTGACGACGGAACTCCAAGAAGCGATCATGCGGACTCGCATGCAGCCGATCGGCGCCGTCTTCAGCAAGTTCCCTCGCGTCATCCGCGACCTGAGCGCGAAGCTCGGCAAGCAATGCAATATCATCATGGACGGCAAAGAGGTCGACGTCGACAAGACGATCCTCGAAGCCATCGGCGATCCGCTGACGCATCTCGTGCGCAACTCGATCGATCACGGCGTCGAGCGGCCTGAAGTTCGCACCGCGGCCGGCAAACCGGCAATGGGGACGATCTTCCTGCGGGCGTACCACGAGGCGGGCAAAGTTCGCATCGACATCGCCGACGACGGCGGCGGCATTCATCCGGAAAAGCTGCGGGCGAAAGCTGTTGAGAAGGGAGTCGTCACCGCTGAACAAGCCTCGCGGCTGAGCGATCGCGATGCGATTCGCTTGATTTTCCACCCGGGCTTCTCGACGGCTGAGAAGATCACCGATATCAGCGGCCGCGGCGTCGGCATGGACGTTGTCCGCACGAACATCGAAAAGCTCGGCGGCGCCGTCGACGTCGATTCCCGCCCCGGCATGGGCACGACGATCCAAATCACGCTGCCGCTCACGCTGGCGATCATCCCGTCGCTGATCATTCAGTGCGGCGACGAACGGTTCGCTATTCCGCAGGTCAATATCTCGGAACTGGTGCGTCTCCGTCGCGAAGAGATTGGTAAACGGCTCGATCGCGTCAAATCGGCTGAAGTGCTGCGGCTCCGCGGCTCGCTGCTGCCGCTGGTGCGTCTGAACAACGTCCTGAACCCCGACGGCTCGACCGACGGCGAAGCGGCCTGGGAACGGGCGACGACGCACATCGTCGTCGTCGAATCGGGTCAACAGCGGTTCGGCATCGTCGTCGACGCCTTGCATGATTCCGAAGAAATCGTCGTGAAGCCCCTCGGCCGGCACATCAAGAACGTGCCGTGCCTCTCGGGCGCGACGATCCTTGGCGACGGGCATGTGGCGTTGATTCTCGACGTGGCGGGCATCGCCATCCATCAGCAAATTCGCGCTGCTCACGAAGAGGCGATGGCGAGCAAGGGAGACGACGGCGCCGGCGTCAACGCCGACTTGCAATCGGTCCTCCTGTTCACGAACCACCCGAAGGAACACTTCGCCGTTTCGATGGACGTCGTCTCGCGGATCGAGCGGATTCGCTGCGACCAGATCGACGCCGTTGGCGGTCAGGAACTGGTGCAGTACCGCCAATCGAGCGTGCCGCTGCTCCGCTTGGAAAACATCATCGCCACGCGACCGACCGATCCCCAAAGCTGGGTGTACGTCATCGTGTTTACCATCGGCGCGAAGGAAGTCGGCCTCGTGGCGCCGAATCTCGAAGACATTCGCCGCGTGCCGACCGACGTCGACACCCAGACGTTCCAAGAAGTCGGCGTCATCGGCTCGCTGGTGATCAACGACCGGGCGACGCGCTTGGTCGATCTGTTCAAGCTGGCCGAACGCGTCCACCCCGAGTGGTTCGCCGACCAGCCGAAGCCGACGAGCGAGCCAGGCAAGGCGCCGGTCGTGCTGCTCGCCGAAGACTCGACGTTCTTCCGCAAGCAAGTGAAGGCGATGATGGAAGAGCGCGGCTACACCGTCATCGATTGCGAAGACGGTCAGATCGCTTGGAATCGCTTGAACGAAGAGAAACTCGAGATCGACGTCGTCGTCACCGACATCGAGATGCCGAACATGAACGGCTTCGAGCTCTGCCAACGGATCAAGGATTCCTCGGGATGGGGGAAGGTGCCGGTGATCGCCCTGACCTCGCTCGCCGGCGCCTCGGACATGCAACGCGGCATGGACGTCGGCATCGACGATTACCAAATCAAGATGGATCGCGAGAAGTTGTTGACCGCGCTCCATAACTTTACCGGCGCGAAGGCGGGCGCCAATCGCCGCTGCCTGCAATCCGCCTAGCACTGAACTACGTCGACGCCGGCCGACGCCGCGTCGCATCGTCCTTGGGAGTCGTTTTTTATGGTTGCCGCTAAATCGCCTAACCGCCAGAAGGGCGTCGTCGAACAGCAGTTCGCGACGTTCTACGTCGGGCACATGCTGCTCGGCGTCGATATTCGGGTGGTGCAAGAGATCAATCGCCAGAACGAAATCACGCACGTGCCGCACGCCCCGGAATATGTCTGCGGCGTGATCAACCTGCGCGGCGACGTCGCGACGGTGATCGACCTGCGATCGGTGCTCGGCCTGCCGCGCACGGTCGCCAATCGCGATCGCCGCAACTTGATCGTCCATTCGGGAGACGAAGCGATCGGCCTGCTGGTCGACCGCATCTCCGACATCCTGACGCTTCGTTCCGATGAAATCAGCCCGGCCCCAGCCAACGTCGACGATCTCGACGGACGGTTCATCGCCGGTGTCCATACGCTTCCGACAGGCATCCTCGTACTGCTCGACATTGAAAAGGTACTCGCCGACCAACGCGCCGACGCCTAACGCCATCGCCTCGCATTGACATCCGTTACCAAAACAATCTGCCTCCAACGTTTTCCAGGAGTGACTTCCATGCCCGCCGCTACGCTGAACGCTAAGACCAAGAAGGCGCCTCAATCGAAGGCGAAGACCACCAAGACGAGCCCGAAGTCTGGCGCCGCCAGCGTCGAGTTGCTCGGCCAGATCAACGCCATCAACAAGGTGATGGCCGTCATTGAGTTCGAACTCGACGGCACGATCATCACGGCAAACCAAAACTTCCTGAGCTGCCTTGGCTACGGGCTCGACGAAATTCAGGGCAAACATCACCGCATGTTCTGTGATTCCGGCTACGCTCAGACGGCCGAATACCGCGCCTTCTGGGACGCCCTTAATCGCGGCGAGTACCAAGCAGCCGAGTACAAGCGAATCGGCAAGGGCGGCCGCGAGATCTGGATTCAAGCTTCGTACAACCCAATCTTCGACGCTGCTGGCATGCCGTTCAAGGTCGTGAAGTACGCCACCGACGTCACCGCTGCGAAGTTGCAGAACGCCGATTACCAAGGGCAGCTCGCCGCCATCGGCAAGGCTCAAGCGGTGATCTCCTTCAATCTCGACGGCACGATCGTCGAGGCCAACGACAACTTCCTCGCTTGCCTCGGCTACTCGCTCGACGAGATCAAGGGGAAGCATCACCGCATGTTCTGCGAGCCGGCCTTCGCTCAGTCGCTCGAGTACCGCGCCTTCTGGGAAGCTCTGAATCGCGGCGAATACCAAGCTGCTGAATACAAGCGGCTTGGCAAGGGTGGTCGTGAGATCTGGATTCAAGCCTCTTACAATCCGATCATGGACCTCAACGGCAAGCCGTTCAAGGTCGTGAAATACGCCACCGACGTCACCGAGCAGAAGCACGCTGCGGAGCGGGCCTTGGCTCGCACGGCGAAGCTGGCCGCTTACCAAGAAGCGGAAGTGACGAAGGTCTCGACCGTCTTGAGCGCGGTTGCCTCGGGCGACCTCACCAGGTCGTACGACGTGGCCGCGGCCGATGACGACACCCGCGAAGTGTGGGGGACGTTCACGAAGATCGCCGGCGCCGTCAACGCGATGGGCGAAAACCTGCGGCATGTCTTCGGCGGGCTGACGAACAACGCCAACCAATTGGCCGCCACCTCGACCGAACTTTCGGCCACGGCGACGCAACTCGCCAGCGGCGCCGAAGAGACCAACAGCCAAGCCGCCACGGTGGCCGCTGCTGCGGAAGAAATGTCGACGAACATGACCAACATGGCCGCGTCGACCGAAGAGATGACCGCGAACGTGAAGAACGTCTCGACCGCCGTCGAAGAGCTGACCGCCAGCATCGGCGAGATTGCCAAGACGGCCGGCCAGACCTCGGCGATCGCCAACACGGCCGCCCAGCTCGCCGACTCGAGCAACGTGACGATCGGCCAACTCGGCTCGGCTGCCGACGAAATTGGCAAGGTGATCGAGGTGATTCAGGACATCGCCGAGCAGACGAACCTGCTGGCCTTGAACGCCACGATCGAAGCGGCCCGCGCCGGCGAAGCTGGCAAGGGTTTCGCCGTGGTCGCCACGGAAGTCAAGGAACTGGCCAAGCAAACCGCCAGCGCCACGCAAGACATCCGCAGCCGTATCGAAGGGATCCAAGCTTCGACCAGCGAAGCGGTTCGCTCGATCAAGGAAGTCGGCGAAGCGATTCAACGGGTGAACTCGGCGTCGACCACGATCGCCGCCGCGGTGGAAGAGCAAAGCATCACCACCCGCGAGATCGCGTCGAACGTCAACCAAACGGCCGCTGCCGCGAGCACGGTGTCGACCGCCGTCACCGAGTCGGCTTCCGCGTGTGCGGAGATCACCCGCAACATGGTGGGCGTCGATCAGGCCGCGAAGCAGACTGCTCAAGGAGCTTCGCAGACGCAAGTGGTTGGTTCGGAATTGTCGGCTCTGTCGGAACAACTCCGCAGCATGGTCGCTCAGTTCCAACTGTAAGCCAGGACGCAACGGCTGACGGGCGCTCGTAGTCCCACGACGCGCGCCCCGCGTAATGCCAACGAAGGGGGAGAACCCGCAAGTTCTCCCCCTTCTTGTTGCGCGACCGGAAAGCCGTAGTAGGCTTCCCTTGTCTGCTGACTTTTTCGACATCCGTGTTTGTAAATGACTCGCCATGAATCCCGCTCCGCTACGCGTGCTCGTCGTCGATGACTCCGCCCTGTATCGCAAGGTCGTGCGGTCGGTCGTCGAACAGTTGCCGAACGTTGAAGTAATCGGCCACGCCCAGAACGGCCGGCTCGCGCTCGATCGCATCATTGCCGATAAGCCCGATGTGATCACGCTCGACATGGAGATGCCGGAGCTCGACGGGCTCGGGCTACTCCGCGAGTTGAAAGAGCGGCAGATCAAGCTCTCGGCGATCATGATCAGCACGCTCACCACAGCGGGCGCCCAAGCGACGAGCGCAGCGCTGCAGTTGGGTGCGTTCGACTTCGTGCTGAAGCCGACGCTGCCTGATATGGAAGCCAACGCTCGGCAACTGCGGGCCGATCTCGCTCCGCGGATCGAGGCGTGCCGGATCATCAGCCGCGGCAAGCTGCCGGCCGGCGGCGAGACACGGACGCCCGCTGCCGCTGCGATGGGGGCGCCTCTCGCCGCCCGCATGGCCGCCGCGCCGCCGAAGCTGCCGTGCGCTTCGCTTCGCAAGACTCCCGAAATCATTGGCATCGGCGTCTCGACCGGCGGCCCGGTCGCTCTCCACAAGTTGCTCCCGCTGCTGACGCCCGCGACGCCGCCGGTAGTGCTCGTCCAGCACATGCCGCCGATCTTCACGAAGACGCTGGCCGACGATCTCAATCGCCGCTGCCAGATCGAAGTGGTCGAAGGCCGGCACGGTATGGTGGTTCAGCCGGGTCGCGCGATCATCGCCCCGGGCGGCAAGCAAATGCGAATCGTGCGAGACGAGTTCCGCACCACCGTTCAAATCACCGACGACCCGCCGGAACGCAACTGCCGGCCGGCCGTCGATTACCTTTTCCGTTCGATCGCCGCGGAGTACGGTTCCCGCGCGTGGGGCGCCATCCTCACCGGCATGGGCGACGACGGCACGCTCGGGGCCCGCGCGATGAAGGAACGAGGCGCCGCGATCTTCGCCCAGGACGAAGCGACCTGCGTCGTCTACGGCATGCCGCGCTCGGTCGCCGAGGCGGGCCTCGTCGACGTCGTCGCTCCGCTGGAGACGATCGCGAGCCGCATCAATGAATCCGTGCTGCAAGGAGCCGGAGTATGAGCAATCTCACGCCAGCCGACGTCGACGCCGTCTGCGACCTCGTCGACAACCTGTGTGGCATCTGTTGGGATAGCTCGAAGAGCTACCTCATCGAAGCACGTCTATCGAACATCTTCAAGCGCAGCGGCTGCGCGAACTACGGCGACTTCGCGCGCAAGGTGCAAGCGAACCTGCTGCCGCAACTGCGCGGCGAGGTAATCGACGCGGTCACGACGCACGAAACGCTCTGGTTCCGCGACAACTCGCCGTACGAGGCGCTCAAGCACAAGATTTTTCCGGAGCTGATCGACGCGAAGGCGGGGACGCCGTACCCGAAACGGATCCGCATCTGGTCGGCCGCCTGCAGCACGGGGCAGGAGCCGTACAGCATCGCGATGACGCTGGCGGACGTCGTGCCCGACGTCCACCGCTGGGACGTGCAAATCGTCGGCACCGACATCTCGCCTGGTTCGGTCGAAACGGCCAGCCGCGGCATGTACAGCGACATGGAAATGGGCCGCGGCATGGATCCGCAGCGGCTGAACAAACATTTCACGAAGCATGGCGCGCACTGGAAGATCAGCGACGAAATCCGCTCGATGTGCAACTTCAGCACGCGGAATTTGCACGATCCGTTCGCTGGCTTCGGTCCGTTCGACGTGATCTTCTGCCGCAATGTCGCGATTTACTTCACGGCGGCGGATCGGAAGAACATCTTCACCCGCATGGGGCAGATTCTGCAGCCGAACGGCTGGATTCTGGTTGGTTCGTCGGAGTCGCTGACGGACGTTGGTCCCAAGTGGTCGCCGCAATTTCATTGCAAGGCGAACTGCTATCGGCCGACGTTGACGGCCGAGGCGGCGTTGGCGCTGGGCGTGCGTCGGTAATGTCGCGTGTCGTGTCGCGTCGTGTCGCTGATGTCGCATTTTGCATTTTCGGCGACATGAGGTCTGAACTGGCGGCGTGCTGCGCCTCCTCGTTTCCACGCTCTGCGTGGGAATGTTCTTCTGGCCGCTCCTGCGGCAATGCGGTTTCTAGTCGTGAAGGCGCAGCGGGTACGTCGGTCTCGCGACGCGGAGCGTCGGGGGTTGCGTTCCCACGCGGAGCGTGGGAACGAGGTTCCGGCGCGGCGAAGGACCATTCGTCCGGCGTGCCGAGGCCGTAGTTGTGGATCACCGGCGCCGACTTGGCGCGCTCGCGGAAGACTAGCGGCGTGTCGGCCATCTTTGGCTCGCGCGGACGGTCCCAGGGGCCGAGGCTGGGGAAGCAGCAGTCGAGCGCGTGTTCGTAGGTTTTGTCGAGATGCTTGAAGAGCTCGCTGCGCGCTTCCTCCGGCGTGTTCGCGAGCGCGGTTTCCATCATCAGCCGTAAGGCCTTTGTGACTTTGAGGCCCGAGGCGAGGTCGCCGCGCTTGCGGGCGTAGGTCTCGGGTTTGGTACGCTCGAGCAGCCAGGCCGCGGCCCGCCAGTGCGTTCTCGCCGCCGATTCCATCAGCTTGAGCGGATCGGGCTTGGAGAGCTTCGCCATGCGAACTTCTTGGTCGAAGTCTTCTTCCTCGCGGCGGTAGCGCTGCACCGTGCGGAGGGTGACGCCGACTCCTTGAGCGGCCTCGGCGAGCGAGTAGCTCTCTCGCACCAGTCGGCAGAATTTTACCTTCATTTCTTCGGTGAAGACCCGCTCGCGTTGGCGGATGTATTGACGTTGCATGGGAAGGTTCTCCTCTGTGTGAACGTGTGACTGAAGTTGTTGAATCGTTTGGTTTGGTTGGTGAGTAGGTGTTTAGGTGAGTAAGTGAAGAAGCGCGCTTGGCGCGGCGTGATCGAGTGATGGCGAGCCCCCCGGCTTGTCCGGGGGGGAATTCGGCGTGCGCTACGTTGCGATTGGCAATGCGGAGGGCACTGCGGACGACCCCCTGGATAAACCAGGGGCTCGCTTGAGAAAGTGCGCGCGCTGCATGTTGCGATGTGAACCGGCGTTCACGTTAGCAAAACTCGGGCGAACAAAACGGACTGGTGGCCGGTATTTGGGGATTGACGCTACCACGCAAACGGCGGGGATTTGTCGGCTAACCATTGCTTATTTTTGCATATCTACTATTTTCTTTGTGGCCTTAACCACAAGACGGTCGCTTCGAATCGCTTTTTCTAGGGTCAGCGACAAAGGCCACGAACGAGGCGAGTTGAACCAGTTGCCAGCACCGGCGAGGAGTTGTCATGCCTGTTGCGAGCGAGGAATCTGGCGTCGATTTGCGGCTGCGACCGATCATCTACGTCCGCGGTTTCGCCGGGACGGAGAATGAGATCGAAGAGACGGTCGCCGATCCTTACATGGGATTCAACTTGGGAGCGACCAAGTACCGGCAAAATCACCAAGGGGTGGTGCGGCGGCATTACTTTGAGTCGCCGCTCGTGCGACTTGGTAAAGATTTCGGCTACAGCGACGTTTACACCGACGGCGTTTACATGCCGCTTGATCGGCCGCTGCCGGCGCGCCCGATCGTCATCTATCGCTATTACGACGGGCAGTTCTACGACGAATTAAGCGACGACGAAGACGACGGTCTGGCGGGGATCAAGCCGAAACGTTCGCGCGAGGAGAACGAGGTCGTCGGCAAGCGACGCGACATTGAAGACTTTGCCGCTGGCTTGGGGAAGTTGATTCTGCGACTCCGCAAACGCTACGAAGCGTCGCCGCACGTGCCTGCCGAGTTGAAGGCGGATTTCAAGGTGCACCTCGTTGGGCACTCGATGGGCGGGTTGATCATCCGCAGCTTCTTGCAATTCGTCGGAACGGGCGGAACCGACGTCCGCAAACGATACACGGCCGCGTGGGAGAAGAAATTCATCACGGCGAAATCGTGCGTCGACAAGGTTTTTACTTACGCAACGCCGCACAACGGCATCGAGCTCGAGATTCTGGGGAATGTGCCGTCGTTCTTCACGGCAGGCGACGCCGACAATTTCAATCGGCGGCGAATGGCGGAGTATCTCGCGCTTCCCAAGTGGAGCGTCGACGGAGGGCAGATCGGTAACTTGCTGGGCAAGTTTCCGGCGGAGCGGTTCTTCACGCTTGTGGGCACGAACCATCAAGACTACGCGGTGCTGTATGGTTGGTCGCAACGCTTGGTCGGGCCGATGAGCGACGGGCTGGTGCGGATCGGCAACGCGACGCTTCACAGCCAGGCGACGGCGGCGGCCGATGCCCAGCAGTGCCCGCGGGCGTTCGTGCACCGCAGTCATTCGGGGCCGTTCGGCATCGTCAACAGCGAAGAAGGCTACCAGAATCTCGCGCGGTTTCTATTCGGCGACGTGCGCGTCGACTGCCAACTTGAACTCGACGCGGTGACGCTGCCGGCGCCGCTTGCCGCGGAGAAGGCCGCCGGGCAAAAGGTGAGAGCGTCGTACAATACGGAATGTACGGTCACGATTCGCGGCATGGGGGTGGAATTTCATCGCCGTGCCGTGAGCGACGGGTCGGCTTCGTTCCGCGAGTACGACGAGCTCGTCGGGAATAATGACAAGGAGAAGCGAATTCAGCACCTCTTCTCGCTTTACTTGCGGAGCAAGTCGCGCATCAAGGAGCACGACCCCAGCTTGGGATTCGGCATGACGTTGGCCATTAAGGTGCCGGAGTACGTGGTTGAGAAAAGGCTCTGGCTCGACCAACACTTTGAAGGGGGCGACTTGTTGTCGGAAGCATATCACTTCACGGCGACTCCTCCCGACGCGGCTGCGACGCCGCCGCGCAGCGAGTGGAGCGTGAAGTGGGGCTCCGCAAAGACGGAGAAGGAAATTGGCGTGCCCGATCAAACGGCCGCGTTGACGACGGCCGGAGAGATGGTGCAGTTTTCGATTCCGATTGATACGACCGAGAGGACGCCGGGAGTAAAGGGGACGTTGCGATTCACGGCGCGACCGCATCGGTGACGGGGCGACGGGGCCCCCCGGATGAACCGGGGGGCTCGCTGGGGAAGTTACTTTGAGAGGTCTTCGAAGCGTTTGTTGACGATCGGGTATTGCTGCCAATCGTTGTAGTCGAAGTGCCACCATTCGATCGGGTTCACCGTGAAGTTTTGAGCTTCCATCGCTTCGCGCAGCAGCTCGCGGTGGTAGCGTTGGAGCGACGTGCCGCCGGGGTAGAGCGGGAACGATCGCGGCGACATCTCGTCGTAGACGCCGACCATTTCGATTGGCTCGCCCGTCTTCAGGTCGTAGAGCGTGAGATCGACCGCGCAGCCCCGGTTGTGGCGGGAGCCCTTTTCGGGATCGGCGACGAAGCCATGGAAGTTGTCGGGAACCGAGTCCCAAAACATCTTCGTGACGTACCACGGGCGGTAGCCGTCGTGGATCAGCAAACCGTAGCCTTTTTCTTTGAGGACTTGGTGGGCGCGGACGGTCGCTTCGGCGGCGGGGCGTTGCAGGAACGATTGGGCCGACTCGTACACGGGCACGCCGGTGAAGTTGCGGTCGGTGGCGTAGCGGACGTCGAGCTTGATCGTCGGGTCGAGCTTGCTCGGCTCGGCGAGGTCGGGCTTGCGGAATGGGCGGGCCTCTTTCGGCGGCGTTGCGGCGAGGGCTTCGGTCCGCAGCACTTCCATTGGACGGAGGGGGCGAATCTGGAAGACGCCGCCGGGGAAGTCCCCGAAGTTGCGGCGTTTGAACGTCACGTCGGCGGCAACCGCTTCGGTCGCGGCGCCGTTGGCGTCGCGTTTGAAGACGATTTGCTCGGCCGGGTAGAGGCCGGCGTTCGGGAAGGCGAAGACATTCTCCGAAACTTCGGTGAGCGGGTAGTTGTAGAACCACTCGATGAGCGCCCAGAGTTGGCCGCGGTCTTCGTAGATATAGAGGATGTTGTGATCTTCGCCGTATTCGCCGAGGAAGCCTTCCCACTTGGCAGGGCAGGGGGCGGGCTTCGCGTCAGGGAGCCGCGTCCACGTTTCGCCGGCGATCGCGATCGATTGGCCGTCGTCGGCAGGTGTGATCTCGGGGCCATAAGTGTGTGGATCGTCGACGATGAGCCGCTCGCCGAGGGCGCGGACTTCGCTGAGAAGATAGTCGTGGCTCAACAACAGCTGGTTGCCGTCGGCGAGCAGGCGGAGCGTGCGGTCGCCATTCTGGTAGAGGCCGGCGAGCGCGCGGGCCTGTCCGGCGGGTAACGGCGTCGTGAGGTCGATCGCAGGCAGTGGCTTCCCTGCGCGCTGCGCGAGCATCAGCCGCAACGCATACTCGGTAAGCCGGTGAACGAAGCCGCCACTGCCGTCGAGCGCGCAGACCGTGGCGACGCCGATCTTTTCTTCCGGCAGGCCGATGAGGTTCGTCGAGTAACCGTAGACAGCGCCATTGTGGCCAAAGGTGGGGTGGCCGTCGAACTGGTCGACGCGGAAGCCGACGCCGTAGAGCGGTTTTGCTTCTTTGCCGGCGCCGACCGGTTTGAGCATCGCGGCGAGCGTGGCGGGGGAGATGATCTGCTGGCCGTGGAATTTGCCACCGTCGAACAGGGCGATGAGGAAATTGGCGAGATCGTCGACGCTGGCGTAGAGGTTGCCGGCGGGGAGCGTGCCGAGGTCGAAGGTCGGCGCCGCGAAGCGGGCTCGCGGCGGGTCGTGCGGGAAGTGGGGCGCCCACATCCAGGCGTCGGGGATTTGTTCCGCGGGAACGTCGGCGCGGAGGAAGGAGCTCGATTCCATGCCGAGCGGTTCGAGCAGCGTTGCTTGCAAATGCTCAGCGAATGGTTTGCCGACGAGGCGCTCGACGATGAGGCCGGCGGCGGAGACGGCGGTGTTTGAGTACTTGGTTTTCGCGCCGGGTTCGTCGACGAGGGCTGTGTCGTTGAGCGACGCGACGGTCTCGGCGATCGACGGCTGGTTGGCGTCAAAATAGTTGCCGACGGGCGACTCGCGGATGAGGCCCGACTGGTGGTTCATCAACTGACGGACAGTCGGCTCCTTGTCGAAGCGGTTTTCCGGTTTGAAGTCGGGGAGATACTTCGAGACGGGGGCGTCGAGGTCGATCTTGCCCTGCTCGACGAGTTGCATCACGGCAACGTCGTTGAAGAGTTTCGACACCGATCCGACGCGGTAGATCGTGTGGCGATCGGCGCGGGAGCCGTCGGCGGCGTGCTGCTCGCCGAAGCCGGCGGCGTAAACGATTTGGTCGCCGGAAACGATGGCGATCGAGACGGCGGGGAGGTTCTTTGACGCTTGTTCAGCGGCGACGAAGGCGGCGATTTTTTCCGCGATCGCTTCGTAGCCGGGGGCGACGTCCGCTTGCGGGGCAGGCGCGTCGGCGGCGTGGAGCACTTGATTCTGGTGCGCGCCGAGAGTGGCGAGGATCGTACACGCGAGCAGCATGGCGGCGCGGGGGGTTCGGATGATGCTCACGCGGGGGACCTCCTGTGATGACTTCTGCGCAATGACGCCGCCGTGCGAGACATTATGCCTCGAATGCCGTCGAGGGCCAACGCACCTGCGGTACGCATCGCGGGTTCGATTTTGCGCACAGTGCGCCGCGACGAGGGAATTCGTGCGACAATCGGGCGGTCGTCAGTTGTCAGTGGTCCGTTGTCAGTTGCGAATGCGCTGGGGGATTAACTCGTGATATTGCCAAGTTCCGTAAAGACGTTGTGCGTGTTGCCGATGGCGTTGTTGCTGGGGATCTCGATGGGGCAGGGCGATGAACCGACGCAGCACTTCGACGTGTTGATCACCGGCGGGCGCGTCGTCGATGGCACCGGAGCGCCGTGGTATCGGGCCGACGTTGGCGTGCGCGACGGGCGGATCGCGGCGATTGGGCGGCTTGAGGGCGCCAAGGGCCGCGAGACGATCGACGCGACCGGGCTCGTCGTGGCGCCGGGCTTCATCGACATGATGGGGCAGACGGCGAACCCGATGTTCGACGATCCGAAGACCTCGCTCAACTTGCTGACGCAGGGAATCACGACGATCAACGCTGGCGAGGGAGATTCGGCGGCGCCGCTGGGCGACAGGGAAGCGGCCGAGATAGGTTGGCAGACGATGGCCGAATATTTTCTCGCGCTCGAACAGAAAGGGCTGCCGCTGAACGTTGTGCAAACGGTGGGGCTGACGCAGATTCGGACGATCGTCATCGGCGAGGAAGATCGTCGGCCGAGCGACGAGGAACTCGCGCAGATGGAAGCGATGGTCCGCGAGGCGATGGAAGCGGGAGCGATCGGCGTTTCGACGGCTCTCATCTATCCGCCGGCAGTTTACGCAACGACCAAAGAGATTGCGGCGCTCGCGAAGGTGGCGGGCCAGTATGGCGGCCGTTACTACACGCACATGCGGAACGAGGGGGCACGACTGCTGGAGGCGATCGACGAAGCGATCGACGTCGGCGAGACGGCGGGAACGCCGGTGCACATCTACCATTTGAAGGCGGCGGGCCGCGCGAACTGGGGGAAAATGCCGCTGGCAATCGCGCGGATCAAAGCGGCCCGTGCGGCGGGGATGCAGATCGCGGCAGACGTGTACCCCTACCAAATGAATGGGCTGGGGCTTGAGGCGTTCATTCATCCGCGGCACTTTGCGAAGGGACGCGAGCAGTTGTTGTCGCAACTCGATAAGCCGGAACTGCGGGCCGAGATTCGTGCGGAGATGGAAGGGGAGGGCGAGTGGGAAAATTGGTATCGGCATGTGGGGAAAGATTGGAATCGCGTCCTCATCGGCAATTGTGCGGATGCGAAGTACGCGCGGTTGGGGGGTGAGAGCGTCGCGGCGATTGCGAAAGAGATGAAGCAAGATCCGTGGGATACGTTCTTTGATCTGGTGCAGGCGCAGTCGTTCGCGTTGCCGCAGACGATGAGCGATGCGAACATCATCGCGGCGATGCAAGAAGATTTTATTTCGTACTGCACCGACGTCGGTCCGGCGGGGGAATCGCGAAGCGTTTCGCATCCGCGGGCGGCGGGAGCGTTCCCGCGCGTGCTGTCGCGATACGTGCGCGATCTGGGCGTGATTTCATTGGAACAGGCGGTGTCGCAGGCGAGCGCCGTCGCGGCGAACGAAGTGATGGCGTACGACCGCGGGCGGATTGCCGAAGGGTTGGCGGCGGACCTCGTGCTGTTCGATGCGGCGGAGATTCAAGATCACTCGACGCCGGCCGAGCCGCGAAAGCTGTCGACCGGGATGAAGCATGTGCTGGTGAACGGCACGACGGTGTTGAAGAACGGTGAGCTCACCGACAAGCGGCCGGGGCGCGTGTTGCGCGGTCCGGGTTACCAGCGGTCACGGGCTCCGCATGCGGTGGCGACCGGCAAGGTGGGGCCGGGGTTGGAATCAATCGACCGCGTGATGCGGCGGTTCATGGAACGGCACCCGGTGCCGGGAGCGGCGGTGGCGATCACCGATGGCGGCCGGCTGGTGTACGCCCGTGGCTACGGCTACGCCGACGTGGCGAAGCGCGAAGCGGTGGAACCGGAGAGCTTGTTCCGCATCGCGAGCATTTCGAAGCCGCTCACCGCGACGGCGGTCATGCAACTCGTCGAGCAGGGGAAGCTCGACCTCGATGCGAAGGTGTACGACATTCTCAACGAGTACGAACCGTACCTCGCGGAGGGGGTCGAGTTCGACAAGCGGCAGCGCGACATCACGATTCGACACTGCCTGCAGCATCGCGGCGGGTGGGATCGCGACAAGTCGTTTGACGGGATGTTTCAGTCGGCGAAGTTTGCGAAGGCGGTCGGCGAGAAGACGCCGGCGAGCCACACGGCAATCATCCGCTGCATGCTGGGGACGCCGCTCGACTTTGAACCGGGTGAACGGTTTGCTTACTCGAACTACGGCTACTGTTTACTCGGCCGCGTCATCGAGAAGATCACGGGGCAGAAGTACGACGACTATGTGAAGGAACATGTGCTCGCGCCGGTGAAGGTCGATCGGATGGCGATCGGGGCGACGCTGCTCGAGGGGCGTAAGGATGGCGAGGTGCGGTACTACGCCCCGTATCGCGGGCAGTCGCTCTTCAGCGGCGACGAGAAGAAGATCGTACCAGTGGCGTACGGCGCGTGGGATTTGGAGGCGATGGATTCGCACGGGGCTTGGATTGCATCGGCAGTCGACCTGGTGAAGTTCTCCTCCGCGTTCGACGACGCGAGCGAGTGCCCGCTGCTGGAGGAACAGACGATCGAGACGATGTTCGCGCGGCCGCCGGGACTCGCGGGGCATGACAAGGAAGGAAAGGACTTGCCGGGGTTCTACTCGGCCGGCTGGCGCGTCGAGTGCGACAAGGATGGCAAGATGGCCTCGGTGGGGCATGGGGGTTCGCTCGACGGCACAAACACGAAGATGGTTCGCCGGGCCGATGGGCGGAACTTTGCCGTGCTGTTTAATGGTCGGCAAACGCCGACGACCGATCGCGTCGCTGAAGCCGCGAGTGCGGAGTTGATGCGGGCGATTGATACGGTGGAGGAGTGGCCCGCGGTGGATTACTTCGAGGGGAAGTTGGAGCCGGCGGCGGGAGCGGGGGAGTAGGTTGCTGACCTTTACTGAAGCTTATTCAATAGCTAGCTGCGTGAAGCATGGAGAAGTTGAAACTCTGAGGTCCCCTCCCCTTGAGGGGGAGGGTTAGGGAGGGGTGACGGCGGTGGGTACCAGGGTTCCACCCCCTCCCCAGCCCTCCCCTCAAGGGGGAGGGAGCCACAAGATTTCTCTTGAAAAGCCGTCGGGTGGCTGCCGATTCGTCGCCCGTTACTTCGTCGGCACCGTGCGGGGTAGGCGGTTCGCAGCTTCAGGCACAGCCGGCGCTTCGGGCCGGCGGAGCGGCGTCTTCGTTCGCGACGGCAACGCCGAGACGAACTTCAGTCCCACACGGAGCGCACTCGGCGTCACGCGGAACTGCCGACGGAAGGCGTGCGTCAGGTACGGCCCGCTGGAGAAGCCGGTGGCCAGCGCGATGCGGCCGACGCTCATCGACGTGGTGACGATTAGCTGGCGGGCGATCTCCAGTCGAACGCGGCGGATTTCTTCGGCCGGCGTGCGGCCCAAGGCGCGGCGGAAGCGCAGCTCGAGCGCTCGCCGCGACATCGACGACGCGCGAACGAGATCGCGGACCTGAATGCCGGCGCTCGCCTTCTCCCAAATCATCTTCACCACCGCGGCCAGCGCGGGGTCGTCGACGGCAAATGCTTCCGTCGAACGGCGGGCGCAGACCCGCAGCGGCGGAATCAGCAGCGGCTTTTCCGGGATGGCGCCGCCGTCGATGATTGAGGCGAGCATCTGGCACGCTTCGAACCCGATGCGATGCGTCGCCAGCTCGATGCTCGTGATTTCTGGCAGGACCATGCTGCAGAGCAGTTCGTCCTCGTCGCCGGAAAGGACGGCGACTTCGCTCGGGATGTCGATCTTGCGGGCATGGCACGCTTCGACGAGTTGCCGTGCGGGAAACGGATCGGGAGCGAAAATGCCGACCGGCTTTGGCAGGCCGGCGATCCAGTCGCCGATGGCGTCGTAATCGTTGGCGTCGACCGACGGGTCCGGCGAATAGACGGAGCAGCTGAACCGCTCATCCTCGACGACGCGACGGAACT
This sequence comes from Lacipirellula parvula, assembly GCF_009177095.1. NCBI lineage: Bacteria > Pseudomonadati > Planctomycetota > Planctomycetia > Pirellulales > Lacipirellulaceae > Lacipirellula > Lacipirellula parvula. Next base: position 890,095 of record NZ_AP021861.1, on the reverse strand, counting down.
CCTCGCCACGCTGCTGCGGGTAACGATCGTCGGCGGGGGAGAAGTACGCGAAATGGACGAGCTGCCGGCTGCGAAAATGCTCGAAAGCCATCCGAGCGCGGTCGACGTCGTCGGTGGCGATGCGGCCGCAAGCGGTATCGTTGAGGAAGGTGGCGCCGACGTCGACAGTCGGCAGGTCGAGCTTGCGGATGTGCTCTTGCAGCGAACGTTCGCGAAGCATGACGATGACGCCGTCGCCGCGCCACTTCGCGGGAATGCGAAGGCGGCGTTGCTCGTCGCGGGGCGATACGAGGAGCCGCCAACCGGCGTCGCGGGCGTAGCAGGAAATCGCTTCGAGGACGTTGCGGCCCCACATGTCGTCGAACTCGACGAGCACGGCGACATCAAGTGGCCGGGGTACGGCGGCAACGGCGGGAGGCGTCGCGGGATCGACGCTGGGGAGCGAGCGAGTCTCGTCAATCATGGCGGGCGAGTGCTTCGGAGGGAGATTCATGGGCCGCCTCACGGCAAGTCGTCGGCGTGCCGCGCGTCGACTCGGATCACTTCACTGGGAGCAGTGTAGCATGACTGGCGTCGCGGCGCAGTGCGAGCAAAATCGCGGCGCTAGCGAGAGGCGCAGCGTTCGGGTCGCTCGCGACGCTGGCATGCTGTTCGCAGTGATCTTGGATAACCGCGCAGAATAGCCTGCTTTTCTCGGAGTGGAGCGCTGCGGGGGGAGCGGCGGCGCCGTGGTCGCGGCGTGGTTGTGACTACATCGTTGGATCGTGCGGCGTCACGGGGTGTGCGTAATATCGACGCATCGTTGCGCATGGTGATATACCTCTGACTGAGCCTACCCGTGCGGACCGGGCCGCGAGCTGTGGGAAAGCTTAGCCAATACGTTGGCGAACGTCGTAAGTTAGCGCCCGCATTGGCGCGGAGGGGCCGGGTGATGTAGCCAGGGGCGCGAGCCCCTGGTAGGCGGTCGGTGTGTGACATTCAAGCCCCGCGAGGGGCGGCATCGCTCTCCTCAACTTCGGAGAACAGTACCGCCCCTTCCGGGGCTTCAACTATGCGAGATGCTCGCAACCAGGGGCTGGCGCCTCCTGGCTACAACATGCCGCCCCTTCCGGGGCTTGGCGTAGCGTCCCGCGTGGTGCGTCGAAGATCGATCGGCCAGCCGCCAACGATCGACCAACGACCGGCTGGCAGCGGCGTATAATTCCTTGTCAGCCGCTTACGCACCGCTCTTCCGCGATACCAACCATGGCCCTCAGCGTTTTGGATCTGTTCACGATCGGCATCGGACCTTCGAGTTCGCATGCGATTGGACCGATGCGCGCGGCGGGGCGATTTCTCGAGCGGCTGCGGCACGCGCACCTGCTGGAAAAGTGCGAGCGGATCGAAGTGAAGCTCTACGCGTCGCTCGCGCTCACGGGCAAAGGGCATGGCACCGACAAGGCAATCTTGCTCGGCCTCGTCGGCGAAACCCCGGAGGGAGTCGACCCTGATCAGGTCGATCGAATTGTCGAATCGATTCGCAGCGATGGCGAGATGACGCTGCCGGGTGGACGGCGGATTCGGTTCGACGAGCCGCGTGACTTGCTCTTCTTGCGAAACGAGAGCTTGCCCTATCACCCCAATGGGATGGAGTTCACTGCGTACGACGCTGCCGGCGAGATGCTCGACCGCTACGTCTGCTATTCAATCGGCGGCGGGTTCGTTGTCGACGAACAGGATGCGGCTCGCGACGTGGTGAGCGGCGACGAGACGCGGTTGCCGTACCCGTACCACTGTGGCGACGATTTACTCTCGATGGCGGCGGAGACAGGGTTGTCGATCAGCGCGATGACGCTCGCGAACGAAGAGCGGTGGCGGAGCCGTGCGGAGATCGAGGAGCGGCTGCTGCGGATTTGGCGCGTGATGCAAGCGTGCGTCGAGCGGGGCTGCCGCGAAGAGGGGACGCTGCCGGGCGGCCTCAAAGTGAAGCGGCGAGCGCCGGAACTGTATCGGCGGCTTGCGGCGAAGCAACGTGCAGCGGCAGCCGCAAACAACGGCGATCACGACACGCTCGCAGCGCTCGATTGGGTGAATCTCTACGCGCTCGCCACCAGCGAAGAAAATGCGGCCGGCGGTCGAGTGGTTACCGCGCCGACGAACGGCGCGGCGGGAATCATTCCCGCGGTGCTCCACTACTATCGGCGCCACACGCCCGACGCCGACGACGCGGGAGTGGTTAAGTTTCTGCTCACTGCGGGGGCGATCGGCATTCTGTACAAACTCAACGCCTCGATCTCCGGAGCCGAGGTAGGTTGTCAGGGCGAGGTCGGCGTCGCGTGCTCAATGGCGGGCGGGGCGCTCACCGAGGTGCTTGGCGGCACGCCGCGTCAGGTCGAAATGGCGGCCGAGATTGGCATGGAGCACAACTTGGGCCTCACCTGTGATCCGATCGGCGGACTGGTGCAAGTGCCGTGCATCGAGCGGTGCGCGATGGGGGCGGTGAAGGCGATCAACGCGTCGCGGATGGCGCTCGGCAGCGACGGCGAGCATCGCGTTTCGCTCGATCGCGTGATCCGTACGATGCGCGAGACGGGCCGCGACATGCTCACGAAGTATAAGGAGACGTCCCGCGGCGGGTTGGCGGTCGCGGTGACGGAGTGCTGAGCGAAGGGGTCGGGAACCTTTTGCGCTCGCTATTTGAAAGCTGTGGCTCCCTCCCCCTGGAGGGGAGGGCTGGGGAGGGGGGAAGAGCCCTGGTACACGCTCCAGTCACCCCTCCCTAACCCTCCCCCTCAAGGGGAGGGGACCAGAAGCGAATTCTATTTCATCTCGTGGCCTACTCTTCTTCTTCGCCCTTCTCGGCTTCCTTTTTATCCGCCGCCTTCTCCAGCGGCTCCGACTTGCAGTCGAGGTCCCATTCCCAGTCGTTGAAGTAGAGGTTGTGCCCGTCGACTTCGACTTCGCCCCGTTGGAAGTCGATCGGCTCGCTGCGGAAGCTCGTCTTCGCGGGGTGGAGCGTGCGGCCGTAGTCGAGATTGACGATCAACCGGTACGGGTCCATATGGCCGCAGAAGAAATCGCGTACGGCGGGATCGTCGCTCTTGCGGGCGCCGTACGAGGCGTCGGCGGGGAGCCAGCCCCACGGTTCGATGTAGATTTCCGCCCAGTCGTGCATCCCCTCTTCGCCTGGCTTCGTGCCGAAGCCCGATTGCCAACGGGCCGGAATGCCAGCCGCACGGCAGAGCGTGACGAACGTCGTGTTTTGCACGCCGCAGTCGCCGCAGCGGGCGGCGATGCCTTTCTTCGACAGGCTGGGGATCGTGCTGTATTCCATCTCGGAAACCCACGGCAGGTTTTCGGAGACCCAGTTGAAGATCAGTTGCGCCTTCTTCAGCGAATTCTTCTCGTCGCCGACAATCTCTTTCACCAGCTTCTTCACTTCAGGCGTGAAGGCGATGTGCGGCAGTCGCTGCGCGGTGAACTCGGTGAAGACGTCGCTCTCTTCGTCGTACGGCTTCACCATCTCCGGCTTGAGCGTCGGGACATACGCAGCGGTGGTGAATTCAAACTCCGCGACGAACTTAGGCGGCGTTCCCTTGTCGTCGACGACTTGCTCGAAGTAGATGGTGCGTTGCGGCGCGCTCGCGGGAGAGAGTTCCACGGACTGCTCTCCCGAATCGGTGGTAACTTGCTGAAGCTGTCCCATCGGACGGCCCATTCCCATTTCATCGCCAGCGACTTCAATCACCGGCTTGATTAGCTTCACGTCCGTCTGCTGAATGCGATACGCCTGCGGAAACGGCAACCACGCCCGTACGGTGGCGCCCGGCTTCAACCGCTTGTTCCCTTCCTTCAGCGTCAGCGTGTAAACGACGTGATGCTTCACCGGGTAAATCGCTGGCGTATCGGCCGTCTTGGCGATCGTGTTCAACTCGGCGATGAGGCCGTCGAGGTCGAACCGCTTTTCAGCAGCCGGCGTCTTTTCGCGGCGCTTGCGGGCCTCCTCGCTCACGCGGAAGAGGTTGGCCGCGGCGTTGCGGAAGTACTTATGCTCGCCGTCGATTTGCTTCGAGTGAAGCTTGCCGGCGTCGCGCCACTCTTCGATCTCGGTTTCCTTCACGTCCGGAATTGATTCACGCACCTGCTTGGTGATCTCTGCTTCGTCATGCGGGAAGTCGGCGCGGGTGCGGTCGAGGACCTCCAAAATCACCGCCGCTTCGGAAGTCGCGGGGAGTTGCGGATCGACGGCTGGCTTGAGCAGTTTTTCAGCCTCGCGGAACTCGCCTTGGGCGATAAGTTCCCGCGCCGCTTGGAGTTGGGCCTTGGTTTCGGCAAAAACGGGCCGGGCGGCCAGCAAGAGGGCCGCGGCTGCGGCGAAGTAAACCAACGAACGGAACGATTTCATCAATGCAACCCCTATGCGTGGACGCCGCCAAGTCGACTTTCAGGGTAAATAGGGAGAGGCGGCGGGGATAGTCGTCTGCTACGATTGGGAGCTTCTATTTTCCTGCCGCCACGGTTGGCCGCACGCATCCTTCGCAAAACCTTTATGCCATCTGCTGTTGAAGCCTCCGGGGGAGAACCGGCGTCGCCGGTTCACGGGGGGCACGATTCGGCCGATCCCCGTCGTTGGAAACTTCTCGCCCTGGCCGCTCTCGGGGTGGTTTACGGCGACATTGGCACGAGCCCGCTTTACTCGGTGCGTGAGTGCTTCCACGGCAGCCACGCGCTCGCGGTGAACGAGACGAACGTCCTCGGCGTGCTATCGCTGATCTTCTGGGCGCTGACGCTCGTGATCGCGGTGAAATACCTCGTCTTCATCCTGCGCGCCGACAATCACGGCGAGGGAGGCATCCTCGCGCTGATGGCGCTGCTTGCTCCCGCGGGTCGCGGCATCTCGCGGCGGACGTGGGTCGTCGTGCTCGGTCTGTTCGGCGCCGCGTTTCTCTACGCCGACGGCATGATCACGCCGGCGATCTCGGTGCTCAGCGCGGTCGAGGGGTTGCGACTGGCGTCGGAAGATATTTTTCAGACGTGGTTCGTCGAGATCATCGCCGTCGTCATTCTGCTGGGCTTGTTCCGCTTGCAGTCGCGCGGCACCGCGAAGGTCGGCGCGCTGTTCGGCCCGTTCATGCTGTTCTGGTTTTTGCTGCTGGCGGCGCTCGGCGTGTGGCACATCCTCGAAATGCCAAGCGTGCTGTCGGCGATCAACCCGCTATACGCATTCCATTTCTTCGTTGAGAACGGCGTCACGGGTTTTCTGATTCTCGGCACCGTGTTCCTCGTCGTCACCGGCGGCGAAGCGCTCTACGCCGACATCGGCCACTTCGGCGTGCTGCCGATTCGGGCGTCGTGGTTCGCCGTGGTGTTCCCGTCGCTGCTGCTGAACTACTTCGGCCAGGGATCGCTGCTGCTGCGACACCCCGAAGCGGCCATTCATCCACTGTTCGAAATGGCGCCCGACTGGGCTCTCTACCCGATGGTGGTGATCGCCACGCTGGCCGCCGTGATGGCGTCGCAGGCCGTGATCACCGGTTCGTTCTCGCTGACGCTGCAGGCGATCCAGCTTGGCTACTGTCCGCGGCTGCGGATCGAGCACACCTCGTCCGACCAGAAGGGGCAGATTTACATTCCAGCGGTGAATCGATCGCTGATGATCGCGGCGATTGCGTTGGTGCTCGGCTTCCAATCGTCGAGCAACCTCGCCGCGGCGTACGGCATTGCGATCACCATCACGATGGTGGTGACGACGCTGCTGTTCTACGTGCTGATTCATCACCACTGGAAATGGCCGACGTGGGTGGCGGTGCTTTTCGCCGGATTCTTTCTGGGGATCGACCTGTCATTCTTCGGCGCCAACTTGCTAAAGATCTTCCACGGCGGTTGGTTCCCGCTCGTGATTGCAGCGGCGATTTACGTGCTGATGAGCACGTGGCAAGATGGCCGGCGGCTGCTCGCCGAGCGACTGCGGGCGTCGATGCTGTCGACCGAGTTGTTCGTCGCCGAGATCATGGTGAACCCGCCGATCCGCGTGCCGGGGGTGGCGGTGTTCATGTCAGGCAATCCGATGGGGACCCCGCTCGCGCTGCGGCAGAACGTCGCCCACAACCATGTGCTGCACGACCGCAGCATCATCCTCGGCGTGCAAACGGCCGAGGCGCCGCACGTGCCGGATGAGCAGCGGCTGGAGACCGAAGAGATCGGCGAAGGTTTTTACCGCGCGACGCTGCGGTACGGCTTCATGGAAGAGCCCGACGTGCCGGCTGACCTTACGAAGCTGGAGTGCCTGGGCGCGGGGTTCGACTTGAAAAAGGTGAGCTACTACCTCGGCCGCGAAACGCTGCTGGCGACGCCGCGGTCGGGGATGTATATGTGGCGCGAAAGTCTGTTTTCGTTCCTCTCGCGGAACGCGCAGCCGGCGACGCTGTTCTTTCACTTGCCGCCGGAGCAGGTGGTGGAAATCGGAGCGCAGGTGGAGTTGTAGCTCTGGCGTAACGCCGAATTTCTAGCCCCTGACTCCGCCAGGGGGTCGGTCGCCATGCTGATCGGCGTAACCTGGCGTGCTGCCACCCCCTGGCGGAGCCAGGGGCTAGAATCGCATGTGCGACGTGCGCATTGTACCGCCTGCAACGCCCGCGGAGTTCGGCATTTCTAAGCACGCCAGCGCGTCGCGTCGTGCCGGCGGGGTATAGTTTGCCGTCCTGCAGCGGCTGGCAGGCATGCAGCGAATCCTCGGCCGCGTCGCTTACGGTCGCTCCGCATGAACGCTTCCGCCACCGCTTCCATGTGCGAAGATGCAGCGCTCCGCCGCCATCCGGCCAACTGCGGCAACCTGCCGACGCGCGGCCTCGCGCTCGCGGCGCTCGGCATCGTCTACGGCGACATCGGCACCAGTCCGCTTTACGCGTTGCAAAGCTGCTTCGTCGGCGATCATTCCGTCGCCACGCGCCCCGAAAACATTCTGGGCGTCCTCTCGCTGATTTTGTGGGCCCTCACGCTCGTCGTGACGGTGAAGTACGTCATCTTCATTCTGCGGGCCGACAACCATGGCGAAGGGGGCATCCTCGCCCTGACCGCGTTGTTGTCGCCGCTCGCGAAGAGTCCGCGCCGGCGAGAAATCGTCATCACGTTGGGGCTGTTCGGCGCGGCATTTCTCTACGCCGACGGCATGATCACGCCGGCGATTTCGGTGCTCAGCGCCGTCGAAGGTTTGCGGCTCGCCGAGCCAACGCTCGAGCGGTACTGGATCATTGCGATCTCGATCACGATTCTATTGGGACTGTTCCGCCTGCAAGCGAAGGGAACCGCGCGGGTCGGCACGCTCTTCGGGCCGATTATGCTCGCGTGGTTCGCCGTGCTCGCCGGGCTCGGCGTGTGGCACATTATGCAGTCGCCCGGCATTCTGGCGGCGGTGAGCCCCCATCATGCGGTCCTCTTTTTCGCGAACAACGGAACCGCCGGGTTCCTCGTGCTCGGCACCGTGTTCCTCGCGGTGACTGGCGGCGAAGCGCTGTACGCCGACGTCGGGCACTTCGGGGTGCGGCCAATTCGGCTGTCGTGGTTCGCCGTCGTGTTCCCCGCACTGCTGATCAACTACTTCGGCCAGGGCGCCTTGCTGCTGCAGCGGCCGGCGGCGATGGCGAACCCGCTGTTCGAAATGACGCCGCACTGGGCCCTCTATCCGATGATCGTCCTCGCGACGATGGCGGCGGTGATCGCGTCGCAGGCGATTATCACCGGGTCGTTCTCGCTCACCTTTCAAGCGATTCAGCTCGGCTTCTGCCCGCGACTGAAGATCAAACACACCTCGGCCGAGCAGCGCGGGCAGATTTACATTCCCGCGGTGAACCACCTGCTGATGGCGGCGACGATCGCGCTGGTGCTCGGCTTCCGCACCTCGACGAACCTCGCCGCGGCGTACGGCATCGCGATCTCGATGACGATGACCGCGACGACCGTGCTGTTCTTCACGCTGATCGCGTTCCACTGGAAGTGGTCGCGATGGATTGCCGGGGCGTTCGTGCTCGTGTTCCTGCCGATCGATTTGTCGTTCCTCACCGCGAACTTGGTGAAGGTGATCAACGGCGGTTGGTTCCCGCTGCTGATGGCGGGGCTGATTTATCTGGTGATGAGCACCTGGCGCGAAGGGCGCCGACTGATGCTCCATGAAAAGGGTTCGAGCATTCTGCCGACCGAGGCGTACCTCGCGGGCCTGACGACGCCGCTGTTGCAGCCGGCGAGCACGGCGATCTACCTCACAGCCAACGCCCATGGCACGCCGATCGCGATGCAACAGAACGTCGTCCACAACGGCGTGCTGCACAAGCATGTGGTGATCCTCCGCGTCGAAACGGTCGAGACGCCGCGCGTGGCGCCGGGCGATCGGCTCCATGTGCAGGCGATCGAAGGAGGCGTCTATCGGGCGCTGTTGCGATACGGATTTATCGAGCGGCCGAACATCCCGGCCGACCTCGCGGCCGCCAAGCTTGGCGACGAGCCGGTCGACCTCAGCAACGCCAGCTACTTTCTGAGCCGCGAAATTATCCTGCCGAGCCAGAACAACGGCGGCATGTGGCGGTGGCGCGAGAAGCTGTTCGCGTACATGGTGCGCAACACCCACGCGGCGACGCTGTACTTCCAGCTGCCGGCGGAGCGGGTGGTGGAAGTTGGGGCGCAGGTGGAACTGTAGCGAGGACGGGTTGCACTGCCTATTCACAAATGCTGTGGCTCCCTCCCCCCGGAGGGGAGGGCTGGGGAGGGGGGAAGACCCCCGGTACCCGCTGCTGTCACCCCTCCCTAACCCTCCCCCTCAAGGGGAGGGGACCAGAAGAGATAAATCTGGGGTGGCATGCTCTCGGCCTTCAAGGCGTGAGCATGCTAAACGCTCGCCGCGGCCGAGCCCCATGGCCACAACGGAGTACCGTCGAGGCCATGCCACCCAGTGACTACTTCGCCGCCGTTTCTTGCGGCTCGGCAGGCGGCAGTTCCGGCGGACGCATCCGCAGATACGGCTCCGACGCCGCTTCCAGGAATGCTTCCAAATCGGACAAGTCCTGATTGTTCAGCCCCAGCGGCTTCAGCAGCGACGACTTCTTCGGGAAGAGCGGATCTTCCAGTTGGTGGGCGTGCCGGCGGATCGTCGGCATGCCGACGTTGTACATGTTCAGCACGCCGCGAGCCGTCGGGAACAGGCCGTTGTGCATGTATGGCCCCGACTCTTTAAAATTCCGCAGCGACGGCGTGCGGAACCGGCCGACGTCCGCCGCTTCGCCAGTGACGTCGTAGCGGCCGAGGTCCTCGAACTTGCGGCCATAATAGCTGAGGCCAACTTCGTGAAACTCGCCGTCCGACATGAGCGGCCCGTGATGGCAATTCATGCAGCGGGCCTCGCGGCGGAACAGATCGAGGCCGAGCATGGCCTCGTCGCTGAGGGCCGACTTGCGACCCTTCAGAAAGTGATCGAGGGGCGTGCGGCCGCCGGTGATTGTCCGCTCGAAGCAAGCGAGCGCCTGCGTCACGCGCTCGATCGTCACTTCTTCCGAGCCGAAGACTTCTTTGAACTTTTCGCGATAGCCGGGGATCGCGCCGAGCTTTGCCGAGAGGTCGGCGGGCGCCGAGCGCATTTCGTCTTGGTTCAGCAGCACCTGCTTCGCCTGATCTTCGAGCGACTCGGCGCGGCCATCCCAGAAGAGCGACGTGTGGTACGCCGCGTTCATCAAACTGGGGGCGTTGCGATCGAGCGGCTTGCGATCGATGCCGAACGAGGTGGTCCGGCCATCGCCCCACCCAAGGTCAGGATCGTGGCACGACGCGCACGCCATCTGCCCGCTGCCGGAGACGCGCGGATCGAAGAAGAGCATTTTGCCGAGCGCCACCTTCTCCTTGGTGAGCGGGTTGTCCTCAGGGTGCTGCACATCAGGCAACAGGCCGATCTCTTGCCACTTCACGCCGGCGTCGACGGCAGGGGCCGGCCAAGTCGACGGCGTCTTGCGGTAGATTTCGCGGAGTTGGGCGGCAAGCTCCTGGCGTTCTTCGTCGGTTCGCTCTGGACGACGCGGTAAACGGCGAAGCACCGTCGGCGGTAGCGGACGGCGCTGCGGAGCGGGCGTTGCCGCTGTCGTTCCATCGTCAGCAGATGATTCGCTGGCCGCTGCGTTCGCAGGCTCGGCCGCGGGCGCCGGCGGGGTCGCCACTGCTTGAGCATTGGCCCACTGCGACGCTTGGCCAACTGCCAGAGACAAAACGAGCGCAGCCGACCGCATGAATGCGGCCGGCGCGCTTACACGGTATCGAGTCACAAGTGACATGCTTCTAGTTGTAAAGAGGTGACGTTAACGCACCGATTGTCGACGACGGAGGCCCGCGACGCCAGCCACCGCCAGCGTGCCGAGCAGCAATGCCGACGGTTCCGGCACCGCGGCCGCGACGGGCGCTGCGGCCGTGGCGCCGAAGTTACCCTGCCAGACCGCGAGGTCGTCGCCATCGACCAGCCCGTCGCCATCCGCATCGGCGCCCGTGCCGGGCGTGACGTTCGTGCCGAACTGCCGCTGCCAGGCGAGGAAATCGGCGCCGTCGACGACGCCGTTCAGGTCGAAGTCGCCCGCCAGGGCGGTGTTGAACCCGAAGACGTCGAGCACGTCGTCCAGGAACTGGCCGACGTAACCGCGGCTCGTGAGCTGCGTTTTGGTGATCGGCTGGTCGAGGACGTTCAGCCACGTGTCGGCGAACAACTGCAGGTCGACGAGGTTCACAATGTTCGCATCGACGGCGGTCGTGGCGTACAGCGGATCAACGCTGGCGAAATCACCGGTCGCCCACGTCTTGTTGGCCGTCGGGCTGGCGGTGTAGTAGTTGGCGCCGACAACGTCGAGATCGACGAGGTCGAGCACGCCGTCGAAGTTCGCATCGCCGTTGGGGAGGTCGACGAACTGCTGGAGGATCTTGACGTCCTTCCAGTCGACGACTGCGTTGGCGTTGAGATCGAACTTGTGATTGTCGACGTTCGTGATCGCGGCCCCGCGAACCTTGAGAGCAGCGCTAAACTGCGACATGTCGGCGGCTTGGCCCGCGACTCCGTTGCGATCAAAATCGCCTGTTTTGAAAACGTTGACGCCGGTAACGCCGTTCGTGGCGTTCTCCGCATACAGGATCTGCGTGATGGCGCCGGCCGTCGGATGCTGGATGGTGCGCGGCTGCATGCGAAGAGTATTCGAGTTCGCGGCAGTCGTGGCGCCCAGCAATTCCGTCAGATACTGATTTCGTTCAGCCTGCGTGGCAACCTTCGCCAATCGCCCTTCCGTATCGAGCTTGAAGATGCCGCGTCGTTCCGGGGTGCTGTCGCTGTGGCTGAAGTAAACATTGCCTTCGCTGTCGGACGACATCGCGAAGATGGTGGGCGTCATCGTGGAGTCGGCTTCAAGAAAGCTTCGTAGGTCAGCGATGGAAACAGCCACCGACGCGGCGCTTGCGGTCGTGCCGTCGTAAGTGATCTTATCGATGCCGCCGACGTTTCCGGTGGAAGCGATGCCACGGAAAAAAATCGTGTCGACGCCGGCGTTGTGGACGACGGCTGGTTCGGTATTCGCGTCGCCGGTAACAAGACGCTCCATGTCGCCCGTCAGCGGATCGAGCTTCCAGATGCCGCCGTGATCAGCGCTGGACTCGCCAAAGTAAGCCCACTGCCCATTGCCGGACCAAGCGACTTGCCGGCCGTTATTGGTGGTGGTATTTAACGGAACGCCCGCGGCGTTATTGAGGTCGGCCATCGTAGCGATCGTCGTGTAGACGGCCGACGCGTTTCCGCCGCTCAGCAGCTCGCCGCGGTTGTAGGTGTAGAATCGCTTCGAAGCAGCGGGGTCGCGGTTCGCCGTTCCACTCGAAAATCCAGGTTTGTACGTTGTGCTGGCGTCCGCGATAATCGCCATGGAGTAGGGAGCGATGACGTTATTCCCGTTAACGATCGGCAAAGGATTGAACGAAATCCCGCTTTGCATGGGGCTGCCGACGCCGCGATCGGCGTCGCCGTCGCGATAGTAGAGTTGCAAGCTTGATTCGAAGACCACCGTCGTCCCGACAGGATTTGTGCTGACGTCGACGACTTTGCGTAGCGAACCGCCGGCTCCAAAGCTACTCACGTACATGACGTCGCCGATCGGATCGTATCCGAACGAAGCGATGCTATTGGATCCCCCTGTCGCCACGGGTCCGCTCACGATCTGCACGAGCGAGTCGACGGCGGCGAACGCTGGTGCAGCGCACAAGCTGACGCCAAGCAGCAACGCGATCAGCGTTATTTTCATGATCAATCGGCCGGTAAACATTAGTGAAACTCCTCGCGTGTAACTTCTAGATGTATCGCAGTTTGTTCTTGTGACGGCGAGCGATGATCAAACGACGCGCCGCCTCACAACGACTTATATTCGACATGTCCGTCCAGATAAAGCAAGTTATATCCATCCTGCTTCCACGACTGATGCGGATAGACCTGCTCGGCTTTAGGAAGCGTGTAACCTTGCCCGAAAGGACCTCGAAAGCCGCTGAGCCCCGGCTTGAAATTGAAGTTATCCCAAACCCAGGGGTTGGTGTCCTGATCTTCCGGGTTGCGCTCGTCCAGCTTCGGCGCGGTGCTGAAGGCGTAGGTGTTCCTGTAGAGCTGCATGTAGTCAGGCTGGGATGGACAAATCCAGATTCCGGAACCCGCTTCGATAAATCGCTTCTCCTCGAAAACTGCTTGCAGTCCGTAACTTTCGGGCAGCGCCCCCGGATCGCCGATCGTCTTCATTCCGGGCGCTAGGCGGTAGGCGTAACCGCCTGTAATTCGTGAGTTGGGAAAGAAGCCGTTGTTAAGTTCCCGATACTGGTGAGTCGTTAGCCCGAATTGCCGAAGATTGTTCGAGCAGGAGGTGATGCGTGCTCCCTCTCGCGACAATTGCACGGCAGGCAACAACAAGCCCAACAGCACGCCGATGATCGCGATGACGACCAGCAGTTCGACGATCGTGAAGCCTACGCGGCGGTTGTTGCAGTTGTTGGTGCGAACCATGGATCGCGTTGCGCGGCGTTCGCAAACGCAACGCAACGGTATTCAAAGTGAAGGTCAGCCCGGGTGGGACGTCGCGTCCGACGAGACGTGTGCTGTGGCGTGGCTGACAGGCGGGTGGGAACGGCCTAGCTGGCTTCGCTGCGCTTTCTTAGCACGAGACTCTTGATACTGAGTCTCAGTTCCTAAAAGGGTACTCGGAACACCCTCCCTCCAACAGGGGGAGCGCTGCCTTTTTTGCGCAGAGTTTTCTCACTGAGAATTGCGTGAAATCGGCACTTTAGCGGGTAAACTGGGGCTCCCAGCTGCAGCCTGCCCGCCTGTTCTTGGTAACGCTGGCGGACCGGCCTGGGCCTCCTCCCCACCCCCCTTTCTGGTCGCGTCGCCATGCGCATTTCACTCCATTGGCTCGTCGTTTTTGCCGCTTCTCTCCTCGCGGCAACCGCCCGCGCCGAGCCCCCGCCAGCCGTCGCGAAGACCAACCCGCTGCCGGTTTACATGCACTACATGCCCTGGTTCGACGCCCCCGCCGCGCCCGTCGGCGACGGTTGGGGCCACCACTGGACGATGCGCAACCGCGACCCGAACGTCATCGACTCGAACGGCCGCCGGCAGATCGCCTCGCACTATTACCCGAAGATCGGCCCCTACGCGTCGAGCGATCCCCACGTCATCGAGTACCACCTGCTGCTCATGAAGCTCGCCGGCGTCGACGGCGTACTGATCAACTGGTACGGCGAGCAAGGAACCAACGGCGACGTGGCGCAGTTGCTGAAGAACTCCAACGCGATCGTCGAGCGCGTCGGCAAGTACGGCCTCAAGTTCGCCGTCGTGTTCGAAGATCGCTTCGCCGCGAACCTCGGGCAGGCGCAAGCGAACATGCGCTATCTCCGCGAGCACTACTTCCAACGGCCCGAGTACATTCGCTACGGAAAACAGCAGCGGCCGCTGGTGCTGGTGTTCGGGCCAATCACGTTTCAAAAGCCGGCTGAGTGGGATGCGATCGTCGCCGAAGCGGGCGAACCGCTTACGCTGCTAACGCTGCCGTACGAATCGGCCGAAGCGGGCGCCAATGCCAGCGGCGAGTTCCAGTGGATTTGGGAAGACGAAACGAAAGACAACGCAATCGAAGTGCTCGCCGACTTCCTCAAGAACCGGGCGCCGCAATTGAAGACTGTATGCGGAGTCGCTTATCCCGGGTTCAACGATTACTACGAGGAGGGAGGCGACGGCGCCGTCGTGCCGTTTGAAATCGCGCACGACGACGGCCAAACACTCGCCCGCACGCTCGAACTCGCAAACAAGCACCGCGACGAACTCGCGATGCTGCAGCTGGCCACATGGAACGATTTTGGCGAGGGGACGATGTTCGAGCCAACCGCGGAGACGGGGTTCGACTATCTCGCGCAGGTGCAGAAGTTCACCGGCGTACCGCACAACGAAGCAGACCTCGAAATTGCTTACCGACTTTACGAAGCGCGGCAGCGACATGCCGGCGATGCGGCGAAGACGGAGTCGCTCGATCGGGTTGCGAAACTGTTGAATGCGTTGAAAACCAGCGAAGCCCGCGTTTTGCTGGATGAGATTGAAACGCCGTGAAATCGTAAGGTGGGTGCACGCACCCACCCTGTGAAATGGGGTGACGCCTTCTAACGGGGAACGTTGAGCTTCTGGAGACAAGCGGCGATCGTCGCTCGCTGCTCGGCAGTCGCGGGGCGGAACGTCGCAGCCATTTGCTCGTCGCAAATCCCCAGCAGCGCGAGCGCCGTCTTGATGCCGCGGATCGCGCAGGCGCCGTACTGGCCATCTTCGTAGATCGCCGAGAATTGGTTGAGCTGCGCTTGCAGCTGCTCGATCGCCGCGTCGTCGCCGCGCAGCGCCGCCTCGTAGAGCCCGACGTAAAGTTGCGGCCAAACATTCGCACCGCCGCTGACGCAGCCGTGGCCGCCGACTTCCATCGTGTCGACGAGCAAGCTCTCGGAGCCGGCAAGCAGCGACCAATCGGGACGGCGGTGGAGTTCGTTCGCCACCTCGCGGAAGTACGCGAGATCGCCCGAGCTATCTTTCAAGCCGTGCACGTTCGGCCATTCCATCGCGGCGCGAACCACTTCGAGCGAAATCCACGTCTTCGTAAGCCCCGGCATGTTGTAGAGGTAGAGGGGCAGGGGGGACTCGTCGTGCAGCGCCTTGAAGAACGCGAGCAATTCTTCTTGCTCGGGCGGGACGTAATACGGCGTCGTCGCGACGATCGCGTCGGCGCCGACGGCCGCGGCATGCTCGGTGGCGGCGAGCGCTTCGACAAGCGACGTGTCGGAGACGCCGACGAGCACGGGGATGCGACCGGCGACTTGCCGCGTGACGCGCTCGACGATCTCGCGACGCATCCGCACGGAAAGTGCGGCCGCTTCGCCGGTGGTGCCGAGCACAAACAGCCCGTGGACGCCGCCGGCGATGATGCGCTCGGTGAGACGTTCGAGCGCCGCCGCGTCGAGTTCGTCGCGCGACTTGAGCGGCGTGGCCAGCGGCGGGATGATGCCGCGCAAGGGACGGGGCCAATCGCGCTGAGCGGCGGCAAGGTTCTGCGCTGAATGTTGATTCATCGGGAAGAGGTTACCACGGTCGTGCGGTTTCATTTAGAATGCCGGCTCATCTTGTCTGGTCCGCGGCGAAACGCATCGCCCGCCGGCCGTTCGACTCACCGACAACCGGCGTCAGTCTACCATGCGACGTACCGTTTTACTTGTCGTCTCGGCGCTGCTGGCGGCAGCCCATTTTGCTGAAGCGCCAGTGTTGGCGGGCGAGGGACTGCAACGCTTGCAGTATGGTGCGGGCGCCCCGGCGGTCGATCTGGGCGTTGGGCTGTGGGCGTGGCCGATGGCGTTCGATTGGGACGGCGACGGCGATCTTGATTTGGTCGTGTCGTGCCCTGATGTGCCGTTCAATGGGACGTACTTGTTTGAGAATCCCGGCGGCGACGCGAAGCTGCCGGTGTTCAAGCCGCCGGTACGCGTCGGCCCTGGGTTTCACGACATTCAGGCAAGCGACGTCGAGGGCGAGACGCGGTTGCTTGTGCCGGGGCATGAGTTGATCGACTTTCGCAAGAACCAACTAAGCCAGCAGAAACGCATCCATCCGCTCGACAACATTCACCCCGTGAAAGTCCGCGGCAACCAGTGGCGCTTCGTTGACTACGACGGCGACGGCGTGCGCGATCTGATCGTCGGCGTCGGGGATTGGAGCGAGTACGGCTGGGACAATGCGTTCAACGCGGCCGGCGAGTGGACCAACGGCCCTCTACATGGGTACGTCTATTTGCTGCGTAACGGCGGGACGAACGAGCAGCCGCAGTACGCAAAACCGGAAAAGCTAGCGGCCGGCGGCGCCGTGATCGATGTCTACGGAGCGCCAACGCTGAACTTCGGCGACTTCGACGGCGACGGCGACCTCGACCTGCTCTGCGGCGAATTTATGGATGGCTTCAACTATTTTGAAAACATCGGCACGCGCACGGCGCCCGAGTATGCGGCGGGGCGGCGGTTGATGCACGACGGGCGGCCGCTGGCGATGGATTTGCAGATGATCATCCCGGCGGCGGTCGATTGGGATCGCGACGGCGATCTCGACCTCGTGGTGGGCGACGAAGATGGCCGCGTGGCGCTCGTGGAACACACGGGCCAAGTAGTCGATGGATTGCCGCAGTTTCTGCCGCCGGTTTATTTTCAACAGGAAGCCGACGCGGTGAAGTTCGGGGCGCTCGTGACGCCGGTGAGTTTCGATTGGGACGGGGACGGCGACGAAGATCTGCTGTGCGGCAACACGGCAGGACACATCGGGTTCATTGAAAACCTCGATGGCGGCAATCCGCCGCGGTGGGCGCCGCCGGTGTTACTGCAGGCAGGGGGCAAACCGTTTCGCATTCAGGCCGGGGCCAATGGTTCCATCCAAGGCCCTTGCGAAGCGAAGTGGGGATACACGACGTTCAGCGTTGCCGATTGGGATAGCGACGGGCTCGCCGATATTGTGCTGAATTCGATCTTGGGCCGCGTCGAGTGGCTGCGGAACATCGGCACGCGGACGGAACCGCGGCTCGCAGCGGCGGAGCCAGTCGATGTGGCGTGGGAACTTGCGGAAAGCCAAGCGCCGCCGAAGCCGGCGTGGACTTGGTGGACGCCAGGGAAGACGGAGCTTGCCCCCGAATGGCGGACGACGCCGGTCGCGGTCGACTGGACCGGCGACGGGCTGTGCGATTTGGTGATGCTTGATCACGAAGGGTATCTCGCGCTATTCGAACGGTTCCGCGACGGCGATCGGTTGCGATTGAAACCAGGGCGACGGGCGTTTCGGATCGAAGGGGATGCGGCGTTCGACGGCAATCACAATCGGATCGGCACAGATGCGACGGGGTTGCGACTCAACGCGCTCCCGGCCGGGAAGAGTGGCCGGCGGAAGCTGTGCGTCGTCGATTGGAACAACGACGGCCGGCTCGATCTCATTGTGAACAGCATCAATGCGAACGTGCTGCTCAACGTTGGCGAGGCGGATGGAGTCACGACGTTTCGTAATTTGGGGCCGGTCGACAAATTAAGACTCGCGGGGCATGATACGAGCCCGACGACGGTTGATTGGGACGGGGATGGCGTGCGGGAGTTGTTGCTGGGGGCGGAGGATGGGCATTTTTATTATTTGGAGCAGCGGCCTCCGCAGTTGTCGCCGTAGTCATTCCCCTTTTCAAAAAATACATTTAACACAGAGAGCACATAGGACGCAGAGAAAACGACAAAGGCTGACATTTTGTATTTCTCAGTGCTCTCTGTGTCCTCTGTGTTGAAATCTTTTTCTGCTCAAATGCATGGCTGACGCTCATCTTGCTCATGTCGATCTCGCCGTGCTCGTCGCGTACCTCGTCGCGATGATCGGCCTCGGCGTCTGGTTCGCGCGACGGCAGAACGGCGCCGACGACTACATGTCGGCCAGCCGCTCGCTGCCTGGGTGGGCGGTCGGGTTGTCGATGTTCGGCTCGTACGTGAGCAGCATTTCGTTTCTCGCGAACCCCGGCAAATCGTACGGCGGCAATTGGAACGCGTTTGTCTTCTCGCTGGCCACGCCGATCGCAGCGGCCGCGGCGGTGCAGTGGTTCGTACCGTTCTTTCGCCGCAGCGGCGAGGTGTCGGCGTACGAGCATTTGGAACATCGCTTCGGGCCGTGGGCGCGGACGTACGCCGTCGCGTGCTTTCTGCTCTACCAGATGTCGCGGATGGGAACGGTGGTGCTGCTGCTCGGGATGGCGGTGGCGCCGCTCACGGGGTGGTCAATTCCCGCGACCATCGTTTGCACCGGTGCGCTCATGACGATCTACACGATGGCCGGCGGCATCAAGGCGGTCGTGTGGATCGGGGCGCTGCAAAGCTTGGTGCTCGTGGCCGGCACCGCGGCGTGCGTGCTGGCCGTCGTGTGGAAGGTTCCCGGCGGCGTTGCGGAGATTGCTCGCACCGGGATGGAGTTTGACAAGTTCAGCCTCGGCAGTTTTGGCGCCTCGCTAAGCATGCCGACGTTTTGGGTGATTCTCGCCTATGGGCTCGTGATCAACCTGAGCAACTTCGCGACCGACCAAAGTTACGTGCAACGATACATCACGGCTCGCGACGATCGCGAAGCGGCGAAGAGCGTGTGGCTGACGGCCGCGCTTTACGTGCCGACTTCCGCGGTGTTCTTCTTCATCGGGACAGGACTGTTCGTGCTGTACCGCGTGCAGCCGGAACTGCTTGACGGAATCACGAAGGCCGACAAGGTCTTTCCCCACTTCATCGCGACGCAACTGCCGGCGGGAATGGCGGGGCTGGTGGTGGCGGCAATCTTTGCGGCGTCGATGGATTCGAACCTCAACAGCATGGCGACGCTCACGCTGTGCGACATTTACAAACGCTACTTCCGCCCCGCGGCGAGCGAGCGGGAATCGCTGCACGTGCTGCGGTTGGCGACTCTGTTCTGGGGCGTCGCCGGCACGGCGATGGGGCTGGCGATGATCCGCGTTGAGAGTGCGCTCGACGCGTGGTGGCAACTGGCGGGGATGTTTTCGGGCGGCGTCGTGGGACTGTTTTTACTCGGCTTGATGACCCGCGCGAACAATGTCGCGAGCTTGATCGGCACGGTGACGGGATTGATCGTCATTGCGTGGATGATGCTGCCGTCGTTTGTCGACGTACCACCGGAGGTGCGGAGTCCGCTCGATGCGAACCTTACGATCGTGGTGGGAACGCTCGTAATCTTCCTGGTCGGCTTGGGCGTTTCGAAGTTATTCGTAGCCCCTGGCTCCGCCAGGGGGTAGCGCGGCGAACGACTACGCCTGCCGGCATGGTAGCCAACCCCCGGGCGGAGCCCGGGGCTAGAGTAACGTGGCTACTCGTTGCGAAGACGCAGCTCCGCACAAACGGGCAAGTGGTCTGACGCCAGCTTCGCCGTCGGCGTGCGAGGCTGCCGAATCGCGACCACTTCAAAGTGTTCGCTTGCGAAGATGTAGTCGAGCCGTCGCACCGGCATCGTTGAGATGAACGTCGCGCGTGGTTTGTAGTTCGGCGCACGGCAGGCGACGTCGACGAGTCTTCTGCCGAGCGACGCGCAGACGGGCGACTTGGGGCCGGCGTTGAGATCGCCGCAGAGGAGCGCTGGTTCGTCGGCCGGAATCTTGCCGAGCCAATCATCGCCGAGCAGGATCGCCGTTTGCCGTTGCCGCTCCGCGCGACGGAGACCGAAGTGGGTGTTGATCACGTGCACGACGCCGGCGGGCGTTTGTAGCTTCACCCACATGGCGCCGCGGGCTTCGCTCCGTTTGGCGTGGTCGGCGGCGGTGAGGTGAGCCGACTGCACATGTTCGAGCGGGAAGCGGCTGATGACGGCGAGGCCGTATTGCTCGCCGTCCCAATCGGCAACGGCGTAGTAGTGGTGGCTCATCGACAGCGCCTCGGCAATCATGCGAGCCTGCTCGTGCCGGCGGGAGCGATGACGGTTGGCGTCGACCTCTTGCAACGCGATCACGTCGGCGCGGCAGGAGCGAATCACCGAGACGATCCGCTCGGGGCGGATCTTGCCGTCGATGCCGATGCAGCTGTGGATGTTGTAGGTCATCACGCGGAGCGGTTGGGGCGACTGGTCGTCGGTCGCTGGTGCGAATGAGGCAGAGCCAGGTATGGCATCGTGATCGCGATGATGCGCCAGCGGCCGATCGGGATGCACGAACCGCCACGCGCCGCGGTAGAGGTCGACGCCGCGAATATAGCGCTGGCCGTCAGCCGCGCGACGATGGTGCAAGTGGATCGCGTGCGGAATCAGCGCGAAGCCGCGGGTCTCTTCGCTGCCGATGCTGCCGTGGGCGCCATTCTCGTGGACGAACGTGCTCGGCTCGCGCTGGTTGCTCCAACCGCTGAACATCAGATCGCCGGCGTCGGGATGCTCGGCAAGCCGCATCAAATCGCCCACCGCCTCGGCGAGGAACGGGTGGTCCGGGCCGAAAATCTGCACAGCGTCTTCCGGCAGCCGCCACTCACCGAGCGGGTTGCGGGCTTCAAGCCGCCCATGCTCGCCGCGGAACAGCACGAGCGGAACGTGCTCTTCCTGCACGAGCCGACGAGCATAGTCGCGCAGCTCCGCGTGCGACAACTTAACTGGCAGATAAATGTGCCCCAACGGACCAAGCGCCGTGACGATGACATCGTTCTCCAACTCTTCAGTGGTCGCCTGCGGCACGTCCTTGCGTCCGCGTTTCATCCGCAGCAGATGGCGGTCGCGTTGATCGGTCTCAGGCCCGCGTGCGCCATAATCGTCGAGGCCGCGAACTTTGCGACCGGCGAGCGTGCCGGCGCTGAATGCCCGTTCCGCCGCCTGATGAATCGTCGCCTCGGTTTCGTTTTCGTAAATCGCGGTTCGCTCTTGTCCGTGGTCGGAGAAGACGATCACCTCGTAGTCGCGAGCATCGGAGCGATGGGCCGTACGAAAGACGTCTTCGATAACGCCGTCGATGCCCTTGAGCCCCCAGTGTGCGAACCAGCTGTCGGGCCCGCGGCGGTGGGCCTGTTCGTCGTAGCCGAGGAAGTTGCCGTAAATAATCGGGGCGCCTTCCTCGATCGACAGCTTGAGTATCACGCGGAGCCATTCGCGCATCACAATCGAAACGCCGACGCGGGATGGAATCGAGTGCAGTTCAGCCCGCCAATGTTGCCGGCCGGCGAGGCCGCGAATCATGTCGCCGACGGCGATGAACAATTCGAGGATCGCCAGCGCCGTCACCCGCAAGATCGTGAAGAAGTAGAGGGCGGCGACAATCGCGAGCTTCCAGGGCCGCGTCATGTCGCGGAGGTTGGCGGCGTCCATCGTTTCGGCGCAGAAGCGGGACTCGACGGCCCCGGCGGCATAGATGTTCGAATACGAGCGGCCTCCTTCGAGCAGCGGCTGATGCTCGGCGGCGAGCCGCGTGCCGACGCGCTTGGCCCACTCCTGCTCGTACATGAGCACCGTCTCGCCCGACTCGCGATTGAGAAACTGAAACGCCGGCACGGCGCAGCGTGCGCCGAACATCACCTCGGCTTGCACGGCTGGCGTCGTCGAAGGAAGGCCGGAGTAAAAGCTGAGATGCTCGAAGTGGCCGCGATCGACGAGCTTCTTCAGGAACGGCATCCGCCCGTCGGCGAGGGCCCGATCGAGTTGCGTGCGGGCGAGGCCGTCGATCTGCAAGATGACGAGCCCCGGTTCGTCGCCGTGTGGCGCCGAGAGATCGCGCTTGAGCAACCGCGCAATCCACCGCGTGCGGCTGATCTTGCGGCGCCAGCGACGCTTCAACAGTACGAGCGGGCTAATCAAGGTGGCTCCGCGTGGCTTCAGTTTCGACGACTGCGGCGGCCAGCGCGCTCGTCTTTTCGAGGAACAGGTTCCACTCGATTTCGAGCCGGCCGAGCAAACGGTCCCACGGGCCGGGGTCGGCGTCGGGGCGTTGCGAGTGCTGGGCGACGAGCGACTCGTACAGTTCCAAAATGCGATCCGCGCAGACGTCGAGTCCGAACGAGCGAATCGACTGCCGCGCGATGTCGCCGCGGCGGGCGAGGGCGGCGCGATCGTGCGAGATCTCGCGGAGCGCGTCGGCAAATGTTTCTTCCGTGGCGTTGGCCGGCAGCATGCGGCCGGTGACGTCGTTCAGCACGTCGCGAACGCCGGGGCCGTCGAGCGCGACCACCGGCGTACGGGCGGCCATCGCTTCGGCGAGGACCATCCCTTGCGTTTCCGACTGCGAACTAAACGCGAACAGATCCATCGCCGTGTAAGCGTCGACCAAGTCTTGCCCCGTGTGCGAGCCGGCCATCACGAGTTGCTTCGCAGCGGCCAACTCGCCGACGGTCTGTTCGATCTCGGCCGCCGATTCGCCGGAGCCAACGACGAGCCAGTAGGCGTCGGGATGTTTGGCGAGGAAGTAGCCGACCGCGCGAGCGAGGTAGGCGAGATTCTTCTCGCCGGCCAGCCGACCGACATGGCCGATCAACAGCGCATCGGCGGGGATGTTGTAGCGTTCGCGCAGGCGGCGGCCGTCGCCGTCGCCGAAGCGTTCGAGATCGATGCCGGTCGGAATCGCGGAGATCGGCTGCGTCACTTGCCGCTGCCCGAGCAGTTCGGCGATCGATTCGCTCGGCGCGATCACGTGGGTGCAGAGGTTGCAGTACTCGGTCGCCATTTGGATCGCGACCCGCTGCAGGGCTTCGGAATCGAGCGGCACGTAGCGGGTGTATTGCTCGTAGAGCGTGTGATGCGTGAAGACGAGCGGCAGCCGCCGCGTCCAGGCGGCGCGGAGGGCGGAGTCGCCGAGCAGGAACGGGTGGTGGCTGTGAATGAGCTGCGGCTGGAACTCGTCGAGGTAGTCGGAAATCAGCAGCGGCTGCGGCAGCTGCACGGAGAAATCGCTGCCGTTGAAGTGCTGAATCGCGGGGATGCGGAGGACGAACTCGGTCGATTCCTCGGCGCCCTCGAACTGCGGCGCAATCACCCGCACGTCGTGGCCGCGCCGGCGGAATTCCTCTTCATACGTGCTAACAGAACGAGCCACCCCTCCCACGTGCGGGAGGTAGGTGTTCGTGAACATGGCGATTCTCACCGCTGCGATCCTTCTGCGAGGGTGTGGTCGTGCCGTGCATGATCGTGCCGCGCGGGGCGGGCGTGATGGTCGTCCGCGGCGGCTATCGGCATTGTATCGTCGCGAACGAGCGGGAGGTCGACGTTCGCGTCGGCGGCGACGATTCGTTCGAAGCCGGGGATGGAGACTTCCAAACGGGGCAGGGCGCCGCGCCACTCGGCCTCGATCCGGAGCATTGGTTCCACGCGCGGGTTCGTGATCGTCACGGTGACGGCGCCCCACGGCGTGAGCGTCGGACCGAATTGCAGCACATCGTCCGATTCAAACCATTCGGCGAACAGCCCCGAACCGATGACGAGGCGATCGGCTTCCTCGCGGACGAACAGGCTGCGGATCATCATCGCCCACTCGGCGGCGGCCCAACCATGTTGTCCGTCGCCCATGCAGCCGCCGCCGGTTTGCGGATGGATCGCTTCGGGCCATTGGCCGGTGGGCGAGGCGAGCCGCGCGACCGCTTCGACGAGATCGCGGTAACGGGGATCGCCCGCGCGGAGGAGCGTTTGGGCAATGTCGAGCGTGAGGTACGCGTTCACGCCCGAATGGATCATGTCTTGGAAAAATCCGCCGTGCAGGAAGCAGCGGCGGAGCAGGGCGTCGACCGTCGCCATGATCGGCGGGGCGCCGGGGGCAAACAACTGCAGCGGGTAGTCGGCCACCAGCGAACCGACGGCGCCGGCGTCGATGCGGCGGTGAGGCGACGCGGGAATGCCGCTCAGCGAACGCCACGCGGGAATGCGGTGGATGCTGCGATCGATCGCGCGGCGGAGATCGTCGGCCTTCGCGGTCGCCGCATCGGCGTCGCGCTGATCGCCGCGGCGGGCGTAAATCGCAGCGGCACTGCGCAAGCCGGCCTCGGCCCAAAAATCGTCCCAGTAGTAGTGATCGTTCGGGCCGAGATGTTCGGCGCTGAACCCGGCAGGGAGCAGGCCGACGTGGAGCGGATCGGCGTCGTCCATCACACGTTTATTGTGAATCCAGTCGACCGCGCGTGGAATGGTTGCGAGCAATTCATCCGAGAGCCGCTCGCCAGTGAGTTGTTCGAAGCGATCGAAGAACCACAGCACCTGGCCGTTGGAATCCCACTCGCCTTCCTGCGAGCGGAAGTAGCCGTTGCGGAGTTGGCGGGCGGGGAACTGCTCGATCATCCGCCGGCAACGGTCGACCATGCCGACGGCGAGTAGCGAGTTCATCATGATGCAAGCGTCGCGGAACCAAAACCGTCGGTAGGTGTACGGCCCCGGCACGACTTCGTCGGCAGAGAGAAGCAGCATCGTCTGCACCGCGGCGTCGTAGAGGAACTGCAGCTTGCGATCGGGGACTTGCAGTTTCGCGACGGGCTTGCGTGCTTCGCTCCAGGTAACGCGCGGATCAAAGCGTTCAAGATTGCCGAGCGCGGCGAGTTCCTTCTGCAACGGGACGCGCACGGTGAGCGTCGTTTCGCCTGCAATCGGATAAACCGCCGCGGCGGTCGCCATGCCGACGCTGCACGCCACGTGGGGTTGATCGTGATTTCCGCCGATCCGCTCGGTGCTGCCGTGCAGCAAGCTCGACACGTCGCCGTGGGCGTAGTCGGAAACGAGCATCTGCGCCGCGGCGCGGCTGAGCATCACTTCGGTCTTGTCGTTGACGAGCCAGCCGGTTTGCGGTTCGCTGGCGTCAATCGTGTCGATGAACTGCACCCCCTCGGGATTGTAGGGCCGGAGCGCTACGACGAGTTTAGCGGCCGACTCGGCAGTGGCGACGATCTGCAGTTCGGCGACCGGTTGATCGTGTTCGATGACGACGCGAGCGGTTTGTTTGAGCGTCGCCCCGTGCTGGCGCGAGAGCGTCAACACGGCGAGATCGCCGCTGCCGTTGCTCTGATCGATCGCAAGTTCCTGCCGCACGGCCGCATCGGGCAATCGGCTGGGGGCGAGCAACCGGCCGTCGTCGCCGACGATCCAACAATCAATCGACCAGCCATCTTGCAGCGGCGTGAACAAGCCGCGGGGGTCGACGATTGGGTAGATCGAAAGCTCGGGCAGCCCTACCGCGGTCCAGTTGCGGTGAGTGAGATTCACATGGCTGAACGAGAACGCCCGCGGAAT
The DNA here is from genome assembly GCF_009177095.1 of Lacipirellula parvula. Classification (NCBI taxonomy): domain Bacteria; kingdom Pseudomonadati; phylum Planctomycetota; class Planctomycetia; order Pirellulales; family Lacipirellulaceae; genus Lacipirellula; species Lacipirellula parvula. The sequence continues at coordinate 864,822 of NZ_AP021861.1, read as the reverse complement.
GAACGAGACGTCGTTGGGGTCGAACTGCCGTTGGACCCAATAGGGCCAAATCCAGTCGAGGTTGTGTTGGATTGCCTTCGTGTTGACGATGCCGCGAGCATGGAAGAGCACGCCGGCGCGAAGGAGTTCAATCGGTTCGGCCACTTCAGAAGGCTGGGCAAAGCTGCGAATCCGCGCGAGCCAGAGGGCAGGGTCGGCAATACCGTAAGCCCGGGCGGCGCGCTTAACGATCGACTTCCATGGCAGGAAACGGAACATCGTGGTCGGCCCCCTCTCAAGCAAGCGGGCGTCCTGGAGGCAGATTGGCTGGAAGTATGCCAATCGCTGCACACGCTATGCCGGTTTTTGAGGTGGCTGCGTCTGAGGAAGATTTGACAGGATTACAGGATTTCGCGGAGCGACAGGATTAATTGCGGGACGAGCGCCGTTGAGCAGAGCTTTCTTCTACTCTTTCAAAAATCCTGTTAATCCGCGCGATCCTGTAATCCTGTCAATAATCCAATTGACCTCGCGCCGTGAGGAGATCAAGAAGCGGAGAATCTTAATCCGGCCGATCGAGCTTGGTCGCAGCCTGCTCGTCGTTCACCAGCTTCGCGTACGCCGCCCCGAAGAGAATGACGATCATCGCGTAGTAGGTCCACAGCATGATCGCCATGAACGAGCCGATCACGCCGTAGGCCGTCGGCAGATTCTTCCGCAGCACGTACATCGCCAGCACCTGGCGGCCGACTTCCCACAGCAGGGCGGCGAGCGCCCCGCCCGCGAAGGCCGCCTTCGCGCGGACATGTGTCTTCGGCACGAACGCGTAAAGAGTCGTGAATGCCAGGAAGTTGAGCGCGATGTGAATCACCGGCTGCGTCAGCTGCCGCACCCATGCGGGAACTTCGACCGTCGACTGCACGATCGATTCCACCCCTTGCCAGACGATCGAAACGATCATCACCGCGATCACGAACGCCCCGACGCCGATCAGCATGATGAGCGCCTTCAACCGCACGAAAACCAGGTTCGTAATCGCCTTACGAATTCCTTGCTCGCCCGCGTTGGGGCGATCCCACAGTCGGTCGAAGGCGTAGTCGAGTTCGGTGAAGATCGCCACCGACGCCACCAGCAGGACGATGAGGCCGACCGAACCGCTGGCGCCCGCCTTCTGCTCGACCGCGTTGAATGCTTCTTGAATCTGATCTCGCAGCGTCGGCGACGCTTGCTCGGCGATCGCGGCGAGGACCCGCTGCTGGGCGTCGTGACCGACGGCCGTCGCGCGGAACGCCCAACCGAGTCCGGCTACCAGCACCAGCAGCAGCGGAAAGAGTGAGAAGGCGAGGTAATAGGCGACCGCGGCCGCCATCATCGTGCCGCCGCGATCGGCGAAGTGATGGTAGGCGTTCCAGATGCGAACGAAAAAGTTGCGGAAGGCGGCAATCATAGACGGGGCGGCTGGCTATTGATCAATCGGGGCGACTGCCGGCCAGCAGCTACCGTAAGTGTCGGAAAAATGAGCCGTTTTAACGTCCGAACAGGCGTGTTGGCGGCCGCAACGGCACCGGCACGGCAAATGCGTTCCCCCCATTGGGAGGAGCAACCGCCAGCCTCCGCCAGAGGACGCCGCATGCATTCCACACGCCAACTACTTCATCGACCAACCTCGCCCGCCTGCCGAACGACGGCGGCGATTCTAACGTTTATCGCGATTGGACTCGCTATCATCGCCGACAATTCGAGCGCTCGCGGCCAAGCCCCCGCCCCGGCCGAAGCGACCAAGCCGATCGTGCCGGCGACCGAAGTCGAAGCCGCCGCGCAAGTGCCGCCGAAGGTCGACGTGCAGCCGCTTGCCGACGACGTCGACATTGCGTCGCGGCTCGAGCGGATCATGATCGCGACGAAGTGGTTCGTCGACCCGAAAGTCGACGTCCAAGAAGGCGTCGTGTTTCTCGACGGCCAGGCGAACCGCGAATCGAGCAAAGAGTGGGCGACCAAGCTCGCTGGCAGCACGCAAGACGTCGTCGCAGTGGTCAATCGGATGACCGTCGTCGAACGTTCGGCGTGGGATTTCTCGCCCGCTTGGGAACAGCTCCGCGTCATGGGCCGCACGGCCGTGCAGTCGCTGCCGGCGGCGATCATTTCAATCTTCGTGCTGGTCCTCACGTTTTTCGCCACGATCCTCGCCACGCGGATGGCGCGACGATTCGGGACGAAGAAGTTTCGCAATGCGCTCCTCAGTGAAGTAGCCGCCCGCGCGGCGGCGATTCCGGTGATCATCATCGGCCTGTACCTCGCGATGCGGGTGTCGGGGCTGACGCAAATCGCGGCGACGGTACTCGGCGGCACGGGGCTCATCGGCATCATCATCGGCATCGCATTTCGCGACATTGCCGAGAACTTTCTCGCCAGCATCCTCATCAGCATGCAACGGCCGTTTCAAGCAGGGGATCTGGTGACGATCACCGACCACCACGGCTTCGTGCAAAAGGTGACGACCCGCGGCACGATCATCGTCACGCTCGACGGCAATCATGTGCAAATTCCCAACGCGACCATCTACAAGAGCGTTATTCGCAATCACTCGGCCAACCCCAACGGGCGGCTCGATTACATCATCCGCATTGGCTACGACGACTCGATGGAGCGGACGCAGGAGATCGTCCTGAAGGTGCTGCGCGAGCATCCCGCGGTGCTCGCCGATCCGGAACCGCTCATTTTGGTGGAGGAACTAACGGCCACCGGCATCAACATCCACGCCTACTTCTGGATAAACGGCCGCGACTTCAGCGGATCGCGGGTCCGCTCGGCGACGTTGCGGCAGATCGTGGCGGCGCTCGCGGAGGCGGGCATCACGATGCCCGACGCCCGCGAAGTGATCTTCCCGCTCGGAGTGCCGCTAATCGAACCAGAGAAAGCCGAGGCCCAGCGAATTGAGCGCGAAGAGGAAGAGGCCCACGAACCGGCGCCGCCGATCGTCACGCGATCAGAAGGAGGCCTGCGCAACGAACGCGAAGTAATCCGCGAACAAGTGAAGCAATCGAGAGAACTGGAACCTGGCAGCAACCTGCTGAAGGAAACGGCTGCTGCCGAGTAACCATGCTGAATAGATTCATCGAGTTGCACCGTTGAGGAATCGAGCAGAGGCAGATCGAACCGCCAGGGATGGATTTGGCCCGTCAACACTTTGAGGCCTACCAATGGAACTATTTCACCTGACAGTCGGCGAAGGTCCGCTGGCGTCGGCCGCGATTCACAACGGACACGCCTTCCGACCGGAGCTCAGCGATTATGTCGCCCTCACCGAAGCCGAGCGGCTCCGCGAGGAGGATCCGTTCACCGATGTGCTGGCCGATATCGCGTCGACGCGAATCGTCGGCGAGCGGTCGCGGTTCGAGATTGATCTCAACCGGCCGCGCGACGAATCGGTTTACACGACACCCGAGCAAGCGTGGGGCCTGAAGGTATGGCGCGAACCGCTTCCGGCCGAGCAGATCGAACGCTCGCAGCAGCTGCACGACCTGTTCTTCGGCGCGATGCGAGGCCTACTCCGGCAGATGGTTGCCAGCTACGGACACGTCGTTTTGCTCGACGTCCACTCGTACAACCATCGCCGCGACGGCCGCAACGAACCGGCAGCCGACGAAGCGGGAAATCCTGAAGTCAACATCGGCACCGGCTCGATGGATCGGGAATTTTGGGCGCCAATCGTCGACCCGATGATCGCCTGCATGCGCACCTGCGAAATCAACGGCCGGCCGCTCGACGTGCGTGAGAACGTGAAGTTCCAAGGAGGATACTTCTCGCGTTGGATTCACCGTGAGTTTCCACGGACAGTCTGCGCGCCGGCGATCGAGTTCAAGAAGACGTTTATGGACGAGTGGGCCGGCGACGTCGATCACCCGCATCTCATCAAGCTGCGCGACGCCCTGCGCGGCTGCGTACCGGGGATCGAAGAACGCCTTGCCGCGATGCGGTGAGCCACTCATTTAGTTCGTCGTTTGAATCTCAACTACGCTCAACGGGTGCCACTGGCATCTTGCCAGTGCAGAAGTGCCGAGCGAGTACCCACATCACACTGGCAAGATGCCAGTGGCACCCAATGAACCAACCGATCACTTCATCTCGACTGACAAACCTACGATGCCCGCCCGCCCCGCCGACGCCGATTTTGATGCCCTCATCGCCATCGTGCGTGATCGGCTGAGCCGCAACATGCGCATCCGGCGAAACCTCCCCGGCGGCGGCCGGCTGCGACTCGATCGCCAGCTGCCGTTCCTGTGCGTTTACCGCACCCCGCCGCGTGCCGAAGGCGAATCGCCAGCCGACCAGCCGCGCGACCGCAGCGCTGCCGAACTCGTCACCACCGAAGCGGCTTACCTCTTCGCCAGCGGCGAGCCGGAGTTCGCCGAAAGGCTCAGCCAACTCTGCGCCGCAATCAACGAAGTGCTCCGCGATCACCTTGGCTCGCTGTTGATTCTCGAACTTTGGTCACTCGACGACGGCGACGACGCGGCCAAGTCGCGCACCGCACTGCGCCCCGGCTTTCGCATCACAGCGTCCGCCGAGCCAACGCTGGCCAGCACAGTCGACGCCCTCGCGGAGGGATTGCGAGCGATCAAGCTCCACGGCCTTCGCGCCGATGTGGAAGTGATCGACGACGATCAACCTGGGGCGCCAGGCCTGCCGAGCCTATCGCGGCAATGCGCGGCCGACGGCTGCCTGACCATCGGCATCGGCGTGCGACCTGTCTATCGCAACGCCGCGACTGGGGAACTCTATCCGCTCGTGCTACAGTCGCTGCGGCGGCAACTTGCCGTGGCGCTCCGCAAAGGAGTCTTTGCCTTCACAGGGCGAGAGAAGTCGCAACCACTCGCCCACTACGAAGCGCTCGGTCCGTCAACGATCCCGAAGGCGGCGCGGGCCGTCGATCAACAGTTATCCGAAATTTCACAGTCGTTCGACTTCCTGCTCCAAGTGACGCCCGTGAACGCCGAGAAGGCGTGGGAAGATTTCGAAGCGAGCGGCTACGCCAAGGCGCCGACGCTCCACTACCGGCCGTTGCCGTACCATCCGAGTTTGCTGAAACGGCAGCTTTACTCGATTCCGATCGAGCATGTCGAAGACGCCAGCCTGGTGCAGTTGTTCGAGCAGAAGCAGGACGAACTCGACAAGCAGCTTGATGCGCTCAAGCACTTGGGAACGCGTGCGTTTTTCTACGATAGCCTCCACCTCTACGGCTCGCCTGACGAAGATCTGGTGCGGCTCGCCGACTCGATTCTCGATCACACCCGCGCAGCGGCGGACGACATTCACGAAAACTGCGTCCCCGCGGATCAGGTCGCTGCGGCGGCTCGCGAGCATATCGACTACTACCACCAGCGGCTTCCCGACTTCCAAGCCAGCGTGCAGGTCTGCGACACGATTGCGTCGGCATTGATGGTCGCCCAAGACCGGCTGTTCATCTCGGAGCGTTCGAGCATCCGCCCGCAGCGGCTCGAACCGCTGCTGCATCACGAAGTCGGCACCCATTTGCTCACCTATTTCAACGGCCGACAGCAGCCGCTGCGGCAGCTGTACGCCGGTTTCCCTGGCTACGAGGCGCTGCAAGAGGGGCTCGCCGTTCTCGCCGAGTACCTGGTTGGCGGGCTGTCGGTGGGGCGGACGCGAACGCTGGCCGCGCGGGTGCTCGCCGTGCGATCAATGCTCCGCGGCGAATCGTTCATGGAAACGTTCGAACTCCTCCACGACGAGCACCACCTTGGCCCGCGATCGGCCTTCATGACCGCGCTGCGGGTCCATCGTGGCGGCGGGTTGAGCAAAGACGCAATCTACCTGCGCGGATTGCGGGACTTGCTCACGTACTTGCGGGAGGGGCACGAGCTCGAACCTCTCTACGTCGGCAAGATTTCGCTCGAAGAGGTCCGATTGGTCCAAGAATTGCGTCGTCGGGGAGTAATCCAACCGCCGGCCCTGTTGCCGCGGTTTTGGGATGAGCCGAACTATCGAGCCCGGCTCGCGCTTTGCCGCCGCTTGTCTCTCGTCGAACTTCTGGAACAACTCCTATGAGAATTGGCTTTGTCGTCAATGACGTCGCCACCGAGCAGGCGAGCTACACCACGACGCGGCTCGGCATGTGCGCGACTAACCACGGGCACGAAGCGTGGACGCTCGGCGTGGGTGATTTCGTTTACAAGCCCGACGGTTCGATCCACGCGAACGCCCGCGCTGCGAGCGGCAAGGAATACGACTCGCTCGAAAAGTACATGACGGAGATTCAAGGCGAAGACGCCCGGCAGGAACAAATTTCGCTCGACGACGTCGACGTGCTGATGCTGCGGAACGATCCGTCGGAGGACACGGCCGAGCGATCTTGGGCCCAAACCACTGGCATTCTGTTCGGCCAGCTCGCAGCGCAGCGCGGCACGATCGTCGTCAACGATCCGAGCAATTTGGCGAACGCGCTCAACAAGACTTACTTTCAGCACTTTCCCGAACAGGTGCGGCCGAAGACCTGCATCAGCCGCGACCCGGAAGAGATCAAGGAGTTCATCGCCGCGCAAGGAGGGAAGGGGGTCATCAAACCGCTGCAAGGTTCCGGCGGTTCGAGCGTCTTTTTGGTGCGAAAGGCCGACGCGCCGAACCTCAACCAGATGATCGAGGCGGTGATTCGCGACGGCTACTGCATCGCGCAGGAGTATCTGCCCGCGGCAAAGGAGGGCGACATTCGCCTGTTCGTAATGAACGGCCGGCCGCTAGAGCATAAGGGCAAGTACGCCGCGTTTCGCCGCGTGAACAAGACGGGCGACATGCGCAGCAACATGCACTCCGGCGGCGAGAGCGAAGCGGTGGAGATCGACGACGATGCGCTGCAACTCGTCGAGATGGTCGGCCCCAAACTGATCGCCGACGGGATGTTCTTGGTGGGGCTCGACATCGTGAAGGACAAGTTGATGGAGATCAACGTCTTCACGCCCGGCGGACTGGGGAGCGCTCAGCAAGCGACTGGAGTCGACTTCGCCGAGATCGTCATCGCCGACTTGGTGCGGAAAGTGCGCGGCAAGAAGTATTACGGACGGAATATTGGCAACGCGCAAATTGCGACGATGTGATGATTGGTCAGTTGTCAGTGGTCCGTGGTCAGTTGCTGCTCTCGCAGGGCGCTGGCCTGCATTCGCATTTAGCAACTGACAACTGACGACGGACCACTGACAATAAACAACTGACACCCCTACGGCGCTACCGTCTGCCAATGCCCGCCAAATAATTCCGCGAGCAAATCATGCTGCGGAAACGGATGCCCGCGGTGCATCGTGAAGGCTTCGACGAACTCGGCGCCGACTTCGCGGCCGCGGTCGGCGTTGTGGCGACGCATCGCGTCGATGTATTCGTCCATGCCGTGATGAGCCCGCAGCCATTCGCGCTGCGAGGCGTGGCAAGCCAGCATCTCGGCCTTACGTTGCATCTGCGCGGTCACGTCGACGTAGGTCGACGGCGTAACGACCTCGCCGGTGTAGGGGTCGGTCGCGCCGACCGGATCGCAGTAGTAAAGCCACGGAATCGCCGAGCCCTCGAGCAGCGGCAACGTCGACGAGTTGGGCGCCCCGTACCCAAACGCAGCGCCGCGAGCGAGTAGGTGGGTCTGCTCGTGATCGATCATGTAGTCGTGCCGCGGGTGGGTGAACAGCAGCGTCGGCGCCACCGCGCGGAACAGGTCGAGCGTCTTACGAATCGTCTCCTGCGAGTAGACGACGTTGAGATCGGGCTCTTCGAGGCAATGGTAAGTCGCCCCGATGCACGCGGCGCCGGCGATCCCTTCGGCCTGCCGAATGCGGGCGATCTCTTCCCGCGAGTACATCGTCGTGCCGCAATCGCCGTTGGCGACCGTGGCAATGTGAATCTCCCAACCCGCCTCCGCGAGGCGAATGAGCGTGCCGGCGCACAGAATCTCAGCGTCGTCGGGATGGGCGAGCAGGGTGAGCGCGACGCGACGTGTCGGAAGCGAATGCATGAAACTGGCGCCAGGGACTTCTAATGCAAAGCTAGGGCACAACGCCGAGCGATCGATTCGGCGTGGACCTCAAGTATCTCTGCAGGCGGCGGCAGTTTCGAGGGGAATTGCGCGCGATTCAGTTCATAAATCTAGTGAATTATTTGGAGACCTCTGAGCGGACGGCACGTGAGCAGGACTGCGGAGCGCGATCATTGAAAGGCTTTCCAATCGCCCGTTGTCTTGACGACGCCGAGAGTAACTGCGGGAGTCACCGCCAACGGCGCCGACGCCTTGCTGACGCGGTCCAGAAATTCATCGCGGAACGCCGGGGTCGCAGCGACTGGATCGCTGGCAATCGTGGCGAGCGTCACTTTCGCAGCGGCCTCTTTAGCCGCTTGAGTGATCAGCGGCCTGGCGCCGTCGATCAGCGCCGAAGGGCCGAGAATTTCCGCATGCAATTCTGCCGTAACGCTCCGCACGAACTTGATTTCGATTGTTGAGTTTACCGACGCAGGCGCCGGGATTGGTGGTACCGGGATCGGTGGTACTGGGATTGGTGGTACCGGGATCGGTGGTACTGGGATCGGTGGTACTGGGATCGGTGGTACTGGGATCGGCAGCACTGGGATCGGCGGTACTGGGATCGGCGGTACTGGGATCGGCGGCACCGGGATCGGCGGTACTGGGATCGGCGGTACTGGGATCGGCGGTACTGGGATCGGCGGTACTGGGATCGGCGGCACCGGGATCGGCGGTACTGGGATCGGCGGTACTGGGATCGGCGGTACTGGGATCGGCGGTACTGGGATCGGCGGCACTGGGATCGGCGGCACTGGGATCGGCGGCACCGGGATCGGCGGCACCGGGATCGGCGGCACCGGGATCGGTGGTACTGGGATCGGTGGTACTGGGATCGGTGGTACTGGGATCGGTGGTACTGGGATCGGCGGCACCGGGATCGGGGTGGGGATTGGATTGACGATCGTGATCGTTTCCACTTTTTGCTCATCGCCCAGATCAATCTTGCCGAGCGACACCTTGACGCTGCGTAGGCCGGCCAAAGGATCGATCGGCGCCGGACTGGGAGGCATGAAGGCGGCCACGTTCGAATCGCGACGCCAGGCGGCGATAAACTCGTCGACTTGCAAATCGACCTCGGCGACGAGGATCGTCGCCAGCCGCTGCAAGGCAATGTCCAGTGGCGCAAATCCTCGCAATCCTTTGTGACGCCAACTATCGACGATCCTTTCCAGCGACTTCGATGGCTGACCGAGCTTCTGCCGCGTCACGCCGCCGACTTCGCGCATCGCGGTCGACACGAAGAACACAACCGTTTGACTCTGCGCCGTCGCAACGGCAAAGTCGCGCGGCTCGACGTAGATGGCCACGACGAGCGCTTGAGGAGCGACGGGATTGACGATCAGCGCCGCCCGCTTGAGCGTCGCCTCGATGCGACGCCGGAGCTCTTCGATGCTGAGTAGTGGATCGAGTGCGAATTTGGGCGAGTCGACTTGAATTTCTAAACGAACCTCGTCGAAGCCTTCCAGATTGCCTTCGATGGCGGGATAGACGGCGAGATTAGGCGATGGGAGTTTCATCAGGCGTCTCTTGGTAGTTGTTTCATGGGACGACCATCACGCTCGGCGGCGCTGAGCGTGATCAGATCCCCAGGACGCTGCCAGCCAAGTCGACTAACGTGCCGAGTCCTCCACCGCCGCCGCCGGGAGCACCGCCGCCGCCAGGAGGCGAGCCGCCCCCTGCGCCGGGGCCAGCCGCCCCGCCGCCTGCAGCTGCTGCTCCGCCCGGACCTGCAGCTGGACCTGCAGCCGGACCGGCGGCCGCGCCTGAAGGACCAGGCCCCGCCGCTGGGCCAGCTGCGCCAGCGGTCGACGCGCCTCCTGGCGAACCGGCGGCAGAGGGGCCGGAAGCCGCGGGACCGGCGGTAGCGCCAGCCGGGCCGCTCGAGGCTGGCGCCGATCCCGCGGCGCCCGAGGCTCCGCCAGAGGCAGGGCCAGATGCGGCCGTCGGGGCGGAGGGAGCTGAAGGCGCCCCCGCAGCGACGCCGCCGGTGCCAGCAGCACCGGCGACTGGCGCCGACGGCCCGCCCGCCGCAGTGGCGCCGGGGACGCCGCCGCCAACCGGTGCTCCGCCTACCGGCGCTCCTCCCACTGGCGCACCGCCAACTGGTACGCCGCCGCCCACAGGGGCCGAACCGCTCAGCGGCGACGCCGCGGAATGCGAGGGAGTGTTGTGAGCAACGATCACCGGCGCCTGAGCCGGAGCGTGGTTGTGGCAGCAATCGTGATGCTGCCGACCGTTCGCGGCCATTTCGCGGGTGGCGCCGAGCGTCGCGGCAAAAGCGGCTTCTTGCTCAGCACGCGAGGCGGCGGCGGATGAAATGAGCGATCCGCGCTGACATTCATGGAGAGCTCGTTCAAGTTGCTGAGCGCGGCTCTCCGCCGCCGCTCCCGCGGTGCTGGCGCGCAGCAGTTCTTGCGAGTGCTGTTCGCTTCGTTCATGGCAGCGCCGGAGCTTGTCGCTCAGCCGCTGGGCTTCTTCGCGCGACGCACTCACCAAATGCTCTAGCTCATGGATCCGGCGATCTTTATCCCCCTTCGACTGCGAGCAGTGGTCGAGCCGTTCTTCCAGGCGGCCGGCTTGGGCGCGGCATTCATGCAGGGCATTGCGTGTTTGATCGACTTCGTGGTGCGAGGCGTGGGCGCGGTGCTCAAGCTCCTCGTACTTACGTTTGAGCCGCTTGTAACGGTCGGACATTTCCTCGATCTGAGCCTTCAGCTGCGTCGTATCTTGGCCCAGATCGCCGCATTCGTCCTTGTAGCGATCGAGTTCGCGCGTCAGTTCGTGACCGCGCGTTTCGCATTCTTCCAGTTCGCACTTGAGGTGTCGTTTCTGCTCGGTGAGCCGTTCGTTGTCGTCGCGCGAGCGGTCGAGTTCGCCCTGCAGGTCGCCGGCGCGGTCGCGGCACTCGGCCAGCTTGTGCTGCAAGCAGCGAATCTCCTCGGCCTGCTCGTCGAGTTTCACCGAGTGGCCGGCATGGTCGTTCTTCCAGTCGTCGCGCTCTTTCGTGACGCCGGCGAGCCGATCGAGCAAGCGGATCGTGCGGAACCACCACAGGAGCGTGGCGAGTATGAGCAGTGCCAAGAAGGTGAGCGCGAGCACCAGCCACGTCCAGTAGGCGCGGCGATAACCGTCGCGGCTGAGTTCGACGTCGTGCTTTTCGGTCGTCAGGCGTTCGATCGTGGCAAGTCGAGCGGCGCTTTCATCGGTAAGCTTCGTATTCTCTAGTGCGAGGCGTTGGTTGTCGGTCGCGAGGTTCGCGTTCTCGAGTTGCAGCGCTTCCTTCTCTGCTTTGAGGATCACAACCTGATCGGAAAATGCATTCCGCTCGCGGGTGAGATCCTTCACTTGCTGCGACAGCTCGGTGTTCTTGGCGAGCGTGATGCGGAGCTGTTCGTTCAGTTTTCCGTTCGCCAGCGTCAGGGCTTCCAGCTGTTTCTCCAACGAAACGCGATCGATGCGGCAGTGGGCGAGATCCGCCGCCTGCCGTTTCGCGCGGGCGGCGCGGTCCAGCGCGATTTGCTCAAAGAGTTGCCGGCAACGGCTGAGGGCGGTCGGCAGCTCGGCGTGCGATTTCACCGAACTGTACTCGCCGTGCCGGCCGCCTTGGTTGGCGAGATCGCGCAGCTTCGCCGAAATAATGTGGTTGTCGCCAACGCCGATCACTTGGAAGTAAAGCCGGTCGCCGTAAGCTTGGGCCAAGTCGCGGATCGGGGCGCCGTGGCTGAAGGGATCGCAATCGACGCCGTCGGTCGCCAGCACGATGAGCGGCACGGCGTCTGGCTTCGAGGCGAGCAAGCGGCGGGCTTCAACCAGCAGTTTGTCGAGCTTCCCTTCGCCGGCAGGAACGAGTCGCATCACCGTGCGGCGAAGATGGCCGCGGCCATCGGTGGTGAGCGGCAGCAGTTGCCGCAGCGCGGTCGCCTCGTCATGCAGCGCGACGAACGCGGCGGGAATGTTTTCCGGGACGCCGTCGGCGATGTCGAGCGCCGCCCACTGCGCAATCGCCATGCGACGCTCGCGGCCCGACGGCCAAGCCATCGTTTGCGTGGCGTCGATCAACATGATGACGTCGGTGATCGGCGGCGACGCGGCAGGCGCCGAATGCGAGTGCGGCGCGGCAACGGTAGGCAGCGGTTGAGCTGCAGGGGAGGGGAGTGCTTCTTCATGCGCCGTAGGCACGACTTGCGTCGACGACTTCGTCGACGCCTCATGCCCCACGAGAATTGGGCCGGAGATCGCAGCGCTCGGATCCTCCAGTGACGGAGTTTGCCCCGCAACGCGGCCGCCGCTCGCGACGAGGCAACAGCCTGCCAGCAACAAGTTGAGTGCCATTCTCCCGGTTGATCGACCCATCATTCAGCTCCTGCAACGAGGCGACGCGATGTGAAACTGAGCAAGCGAGGTCGATTGTTACGGACAGTCAAAACGCGTCAACTATGTGGCAGATGAGAGTTGAGTGACAGTAGTGTGTCACTCTGAAAACGAGCGCAGATTCGGCTTTTAGCCCGACAGAAGTGCACGCCCGACGGGCCTACCGCGACGCGCATGTACGTGCGCGATCGTCCGCGTAGCGTGTGTACTGAAGTGAGAAAAGAATAGAAGCCACTGCGTGCTGCCGGCGAGCTAGAAGTCGAACCTACGCGTCTTCGGGCGCCGCTTGAAGTTCAGCGACCGCTTCCACCGCCGCGGTGATCGGCGGCACAAGGCCCACGCGCTGGTAGATCGGCAGCACCTGCTTCCGCAACGCCGGCAGTCGCAAGATGAACGCCGCGGCGCCAACGATGCACAGCACGCCGTTGATCCGCGCGGCAAGCGGAGCGCCGAACTGATTGGCCAGCGTGCCGGCGAGCAAGCTGCCAACTGGCACGGTTCCCATGAACGCCATCGCATACAGGCTCATGACGCGGCCCCGCTTGTCGTCGTCGACAATCGTCTGCAACAGCGTGTTGCAACCGGCAAGCGTCAGCAACATCGAGAATCCCGCGATCAGCAAGATGCCGCAGGACAGGAGCACGCTCTGCGAGAAGGAAAAAGCGATCATGCTGGCGCCGAACGTGACCGCGGCGCCGCCGATTGGTTTGCCGAGCCCAACGACGCTGCGGCGATTCGCGAGATAGAGCGCCCCAGTGAGAGCGCCAGCTCCCGACGCCGCGAGTAAGTAGCCGAACGTCTGCGCTTCGCCATGTAGGACGTCTTTCGCGAACACGGGGAGCAACGTCGAGATCGGCATGCCGAGCAAGCTGACCATGGCGATCATCATCAGCAGCGCGCGAATTGGTGCGAAGCCAAACGCGTACTTAAACCCTTCCGCCAAACCGCTGCTGACGCGGCCAAGCCGCGGAGCGACGCGGATGGGCAAATTGGTCATCGCCGCCAGCGCGGCAATCACCGCAGTGTAGGAGATGGCGTTCGCCAAGAAGCAGGCCGTGGCGCCCCACCTGGCGAGGATGGCGCCGCCGATGACCGGGCCGATGAGCCGCGACAGGTTGAACATCGACGAGTTGAGCGCGATCGCGTTCGGCAAATCGACCCGCGTCGGCGCCATATCAGACAAAAACGCCTGCCGCGTCGGCATGTCGAACGCGTTCACCATGCCGAGCACGGCGCTAAGCGCGATGATCTGCCAGATCTCGATGTGCCCCGTCCAGGTAAGGGCCACGAGCGACACGGCCTGGATCATCGAGATCGTCTGCGTCACGAACAGCGTCCGCCGGCGATCAAAGCGATCGGACATGACGCCGGCAAGCGGCGAGAGAAAGAACGCGGGGATCTGCCCGCAAAAAGAAACGAGCCCCAGCAGAAACGAGTCGTTCGTCAGTTTGTAGACGAGCCACGACAAGCCGGTCGTCTGCATCCACGTGCCCATCATCGACACCCCCTGTCCCACGAGGAACAGGCGGTAGTTGCGATGAGCGAGCGCGCGGAATGCGTTAGGCAGCGGCATGCGCGGTTCTTTGCGGGACTAGACCAGAGCGGGGGAAGAAATGACGAAGCCAGAATGACGAATGACGAATGGAGGACGGGGACGCTGAATTGGCAATCGCTTGCGTCCTCCATTCGTCATTCGGATTTCGTCATTCGTCATTCTGCAGCTCACCGAGCGCTTCAAGAACCTTTTGATCGTGCCCGTCGACTTGCACTCGCTTCCACACCTTCGCCACTTTGCCCGTGGCGTCGATGAGGTAGGTGCTGCGCTGGATACCCATCGACACTTTGCCGTACATATTTTTCTCGCGCCACGCGCCGTACTTTTCGGCGACGGCATGATCGACGTCGGCGAGCAGCGGGAAGTTCAGCTTGAACTTGTCGCGGAACTTCACATGACTGGCGACGTCGTCGGCGCTAACGCCGAACACCTTGGCCCCATGCTTCTGCAAATCCTTCTTGAGATCGCGGAAGGCACAGGCCTCCTTCGTGCAGCCGGGGGTGTCGTCCTTGGGATAGAAGTAAAGGACGACCGGGCTGCCGGCGAGATCGGCCAGGCGAACCTTCGAGCCGTCGTCGGCTGTCAGAGTGAAAGCGGGCGCCTTTTGGCCGGGTTCAATCCAGTCGGACATCGCGGGAATTCCTGGAGTGCGTGACAGCGGTGGGAGTGGTCGCCGCATTGTATCGCTCGCAGAGCGGGAACAGCAGGCGTGACGGGCTGCCTGTCGAAGGCTACTTTTTCGAGATTTACCGGCATTTGCCCGCCCGCTTCGGCACTCCCTTTGCACACGAAAATAGGTTACAATTTCAGGCTTTCGCGCAACGCGCTGGCCCTTGGCTAATAAGGCCGGGCCGCACGTCGCACCGCTTCATGTTTACGCGCCGCCCCGCGGCCAACGAGTTGAGCTATCGCTACGTCATCCGATCCATTGAAGTCCGCCGCCGACCGCAGCTACCAACTGGCGATCGCCGCCGCCCGCACGGCTGAAGAAAACCGCGCCGAGAACATCGTCATCCTCGACATGCGGACGATTACGCCGGTGTTCGACTACTTCGTCATTGGCACCGGCAACAGCCGCCGGCAGCTCCACGCCATCAGCGAAGAAATCGAGCACGTGCTCGAGGACGAACTGAAGGACAAGCGGATGGGAATCGAAGGGTACCAGGAAAGCCGCTGGATCCTGCTCGACTACGGCAACGTGGTGATCCATCTGTTCGACGGCGAAACGCGCGAGTTCTACGCGCTTGAAGATTTCTGGAGCGAAGCCCAGCGCGTCCCGCTGCCTTGGAAGCCTGAGGAATCGGCGCCTGCTGAGAAGGCTGGCGAATAAGTCTCTCGCAAAGGCGCGAAGGCGCAAAGAAATACGCAGAGAAGAATTGATTCAACGCGTATCGGGAGCCGTTCACTTGTCGCTGTCTAAACTCTTGCATTCCTTTGCGCCTTCGCGCCTTTGCGTGAGATCTTCTTCTAGTAACAAAGAGAAAATGTCGCATGAACATTTTGGCTGAACTGCGAGCACGCGTCGCAACCGCGCTGGTCGAGGTGGCGGGCGCCGAGCAGGGGGTCGCGGAGCTCGCTGCGATGGTGCTCCCCAGCCAGGATGCGAAGTTTGGCGAGTACCAAGCGAACTGCGCGATGCCGCTCGGCAAGCGGCTCGGCAAGCCGCCGCGCGAGGTCGCGGCGGCGCTCGTCGAGAAGCTGAACGTCGCCGACCTCTGCGAGACGCCCGAGATTGCCGGCCCCGGGTTCATCAACCTGCGCCTGAAAGATGCGTTCGTCACCGCGAAGCTGCAGGCAGCGCTCCCCGACGTCGACCGCATCGGCATCGCCCCCGTCGCGGCGCCGCGGACGTATGTGGTCGACTACTCGTCGCCCAACGTCGCCAAGCCGATGCACGTCGGGCACATTCGCTCGACGGTGATCGGCGACGCCCTCTGCAGCGTGCTGAAGTTCGTCGGCCATCGGACGATCAGCGACAACCACATCGGCGACTGGGGCACCCAGTTCGGGATGATCATCTACGGCTGGAAGCATTTCGGCGATGAAGCGGCGTTCAAAAAGACGCCGGTGCCGGAGCTGACGCGGCTCTATCGGCTCGTGAACTCGCTAGTCGAGTACCACGCCGTGCGCGACGAAGCGCTGCCGGCCGCGGCGACGAAGGTCGGCGAGCAAGAAAGCCGCGTCTCGCAGCTCGAACTCGCGCCGACGCCTGCCGACCCGGCTGAGCAGAAGAAGCACGCCAAGCGCATCAGCCAGGCCCAAGGCCAACTCGCCGACCTACGGCGCGAGTACAAGGAACTCGAAGCAAAGATCACCGAGTTCGAAGCCGACACGAAGCAAAAGGCGCTCGCCAACGCACATCCGACGATCGGCCAAGCGGTGCTCGCCGAAACGGCCGCGCTCCATGCGGGCGACGCGACGAACCGCGCGCTGTGGGAGCGGTTCCTGCCGCCGTGCCTCGCGGAAATCGAAGAGACCTACAAGCGGCTCGGCGTGACGTTCGATTACGCCCTTGGCGAAAGTTTTTACGAAGGCGATCTCGCCGGCGTCGTTGCCGACCTGAAAGCCAAGGGCCTCGCGAAGCCGAGCGACGGCGCCATGTGCGTCTTCCTGCCGGGGCAAGAGGCGCCGTTCCTCGTGCAAAAGAAAGACGGGGCGTTTCTCTATGCGACGACTGACCTCGCGACGATCGCCTACCGCATGCGGGAGTGGAAGCCCGACGCGATGCTGTACGTCGTCGACCATCGGCAGTCGTTCCACTTCGATTCGCTGTTCGCCACCGCGCGACTGTGGGGCATCGAGAACGTCGAGTTCCAGCACATCAGCTTCGGCACGGTGCTCGGCGACGACGGCAAACCGTTCAAGACGCGATCGGGCTCGTCGGTCGGCCTCAGCGGACTGCTCGATGAAGCCGTCGAGCGAGCGCTAGCGATCGTCAGCGCGAACGACGACGCGCGGCCCGAGCCAATGCTCTCGATCGACGAGCGGCAAATCGTCGCCGAACGGGTCGGCATCGGGGCGATCAAGTACGCCGACCTCGCGCACAATCGCACGAGCGACTACAAGTTCAGCTACGACAAGATGCTGGCGATGACCGGCAACACCGCGGCGTACATGCAGTACAGCTACGCCCGCGTCAGCAGCATTTTTGGCAAGGGTGGCGTCGATCCGAACCAGCTGCGAGCGAGCGGCGCGCGGATCTCGGTCGACCATCCGGCCGAACGGGCCCTCGGCGTCGCGATTCTGCAGTTCAGCGAAGCGCTCGACCGCGTCGTCGGCGACTACCGGCCGAACTACCTCACCGACTATCTGTACGAATTGGCGGGGAAGTATTCGTCGTTCTTCGAGAACTGCCCGGTGCTGAAAGCGGAGAACGACGACCTGCGCACGAGCCGGCTGCTGTTGTGCGACCTCACGTCGCGAACGCTGGCGCGCGGCCTTGACCTGCTCGGCATCGAAGTTGTTGAGCGGATGTAGAACTAAAAATCGTGAGGTTCCCTCCCCTCAAGGGGGAGGGAGCCAGAGCATTCGTGTTGGTAGGCGAGTGGAGCCGTTACGTCGCCGCAGCCTTCTGCTGCTTCGCTCGTTGCTTCGCCTTCTGCTTGGCTTTCTTCCCAGGGGCTTTCTCATCGCCCCACTCTTGCCGAGCCTTCCCCGGCCATGGTCCCACGTCGGCCCGCTTGGCCCACGCTTCCCAGTCGGCGATCAGCTCCTTCGCCAACTCCGGCTGTTCGGCAATGACGTCGTGCTGCTCGGTGCGATCGGCGTCGATGTCGTAGAGTTCCCACGGCCCCTTGTGCTTCATCACCAGCTTCCACTTGCCGCGACGAACGGTCCGATTCCCTTCGTGCTCGAAGTAAATCGGGTTCTTCCGCTCCAGCTTCTCGCCGTCGATGGCGGGCATCAGGTTCACCCCTTCCATCGGCTGAATCTGGTGACCGTGGTACTCGGTAGGATACTTAGCGCCGGTGACGTCAACGACAGTCGCCATCACGTCGACCAAGTGCCCCGGCTCCTTCACGAGTTTGCCGTCGCGAGCGGTCGGGATGCCGTCGGGCCAACTGACGATCAGCGGCGTCGAGATGCCCCCCTCGTGCGTGAAGTGCTTGTAGCGGCGGAACGGCGTGTTGTTGAGCGTCGCCCAACTCTGGCCGAGGAACACCCGCGAGTTCGGCCCGCCCGGGTTCTCGCCTTCGTAAATGCCGCGCGGGCCCGACTCGGCGTTGCCGCCGTTGTCGGACATGAAGAAGATAATCGTGTTGTCGAGCTCGCCCCGCTCTTTTAAACCCGCGACGAGCTTGCCGACGTTCTGATCAACCCGATCAAGCATCGCCGCGTAAATCGCCATGATGTGATCGAAGCGATCCTTCTCTTCGTCGCTCAGTTCATCCCAGTTCGGCACTTGCTCCGGAATCTCGCTGAGCGGCCACGCCGCGTCGACGATCCCGAGTTCAATCTGCCGTTTGTGACGCGCTTCGCGCAGCTTCTCCCAGTTTTGCTTGTACTTGCCGCGGTACTTGGCGATCTCCTCAGCCGGCGCCATCAGCGGAAAGTGCGGGGCGCAGTACGCGAGGTACAGGAAGAAGGGCTTCTTCTCCGCCCGCGCTTCGTCGATGAACTTCATCCCCCAGTCGGTCCATAGATCGCTGCTGTACCACTTCTCGCCGAAGAGCGGATCGTCCTTCATCTTCTTCTCGCCGTTGAGAAAAATCTCCGGACGGTACGGCTGCTTGCGGAAGTAGATGCCGCCGCTCGGGGAATTGAGCGAGCGATCAAACCCTCGCTTCCACGGCGGCGTTCCGTGCTGCTGGCCCATGTGCCATTTGCCGGTCATGCAGGTGAGGTAGCCGGCGTCGTGCAGCACCTCGGCCATCGTGACGGCGTCGTCGCGAAGCCGACCAGTGGTTCCCTTCGAACCTTCGTGAACGATGTTGTCGAGATGCCCCATCCCCGCCTGATGCGGGTAGAGACCAGTGAGCAACGACGCCCGCGTCGGACTGCAGCGGGCCGTGTTGTAGAACTGCGTGAAGCGCACGCCATGCTGCGCGAGGGCGTCGATGTTCGGCGTGGGAATCTCGCTGCCGTAACAGCCGATGTCGGAGAAGCCCATGTCGTCGACGAGGATGACGACGACGTTCGGGCGGTTGGGAGCGTCGGCGGCGTGGGCGGCGTGGGCGGTGCTGCTGACGCCAAATGCACCAAGGATGAACGCGAGCGAAACGCAGAGTGCGAAGTGTTTCATGATGAAGCTGCCTGGGAGCGAGTGAGCCGCGGTTTGCCGTCGCCGCTGGTTACAGGATGGCCCAATGGCGCGCTGTGCACAACCAGCGCTCGCGTGGGGATTTGAGCTCTGCGAACCGCAGAGGACCGCGGGGGTAAACCCCGCGGCTCGCCGGACATCGTCGACAATTCACAAAAAAGGCGAGCCGTGGGGCTTGTCCCCACGGCCCTCACGAATCACCATCCAACGAATGGCATTAAGACCGCAGGGATAAACCCTGCGGCTCGCCATCAACCGTTGCATCACCATCCGGGGAGAAGCGCACTATGCCCAGCGACCGAGCTTTCGCACTGCTCGAAACCTGGACATGCTACGGCCAGTGGCTCCCCGGAGACCCGCGCGGTTACGTCTCCAACACGCTCACTGAAGAAGGCTATCGCGCGAAGCAAAACGTCCGCGGCACGACCTACGATCGCGACGACGCAGCGACTTTACGGCGCGCGAAATCGTTGCAAAAACATCCCGCGCTATGGCTCACGGAAGAACTCGCACATATCACGGCCGAGGCGTTGCTCGCAGCCGCAGTCGATCGCGAGTGGATCATCCTCCGCGCCGCGGTGATGAGCAACCATGTGCATGTGGTCGTCGCGGAATGCCCAGACGACGGTTCAGCGGTGCGACGCGTGCTGAAGGGGGTAAGCCAGGCCAAACTGAACGACTACGTCGGCAGCCCCAAGTCGTGGTGGACGCGCGGCGGCAGCGATCGGTATCTTCACGGCGAGCAAGCGATTGCGGCGGCGGTGAACTATGGCGCACAACAGGCCCGGATGCTCGCGGCAATCGAAAACAATGCAATCGTACCACTGAAGTGACGCAGCACCCGCCCGCGATACACCGCGGGGACAAGCCCCGCGGCTCACCGAAAGCGCTGCGATCATGGCGAGCCGTGGGGTTTATCCCCACGGTCTTCAAGTACGCCACGCTAACTCTGATGCAACGACTCAATTTCCTTCAGAGTTTTCCCCTCCTCTGTCTTCCAGCAGAGAAGGCCGTTCACTGGCCCACCATGAACTAACGCGGCCGCCGCGCTTGGACTAGAAAACTCCTTGTCTTCCGTGAAGATCCAGCAATTGTCGTTTGAACTCAATACGCCTTCACCAACAAGCCGCTGACGAAGCGACCTCAAGTAGGTTGGACAGGATTGCCACTCGACGAACACAGCTTGAGAACCCGTCAATACGACAAAGCCTTCCGGAGACACATGCCCACTGGCTCGGAGGCCCTTCAACTCGGTGTGGTATAGAGGCCGCTCTGCCCGAGACTGCGGCGAGCTCGACGTAGGCAGTAAAAAATCAGCGCCCAGAACTGGCAGCAATTGATGAATGCGATCGAGAAAAATCTCCATATCCTCGCGATCGGACTCGGGCAATTTCGCTCCACTTGATTGCCCGTTTACTACTAACGATCGGCCAGCCGCCTTCGCCTGCTCGATCAACCGGCCTTCAAGGTACCGGATATGGGACTTGGTGAGGTTCTCGTCCTTACTGACGAAGAACGTCGCGTGATTCCAGAATTCCTTCTCATTGTGGCATTTCAGACGATCTCGAATACATTCCGCTTCGCCGATATACACAGCGTTACGGCCCGTTTCAGGATCGACTCCGGTCAGGAAATAGACGCCGGAATTCAGGCTCTCCTCCCTCGAAAGCAGGCTATCCAATTCACTCCTGGGCCCAGCGACAGCCTTTCCATTCCAGTTCGACAGTTCAGCGGAGCGCAGCCGCTTGGCGTCGCCTTGAACGAGAAACAGTTTAATCGTCGCACTCGGCATGTGAGTTTTGCTCTAAAACAGAATTCGCATGAGTTGAGCAGAGTCAGATAAGACAAGAAGAGTCTAGCGACTCTTTGTGCCAGACGCCAAATGTTCTGGCGCAAGACCGCTTGGATAAACCCCGCGGCTCGCATTGTCGCCTCTAGCGGCGCAACAGATCGACGGTCATCGAGGTGTTGTTCGCCACCGGCAGCACCGGAGCAAAAAGATTGTGCCGCGCGAGACGAGCGCCGCCCCACGGATGAATTTCGAAACCGAGATACGCGTCGACGGCGCCAGTGTCGACCGGCGTCATGAAGTTCGACTCGCCGAACAATCCCACGTAGTCGCCGAGCGGCACGTACAGGTCGGACCCGAAGACGAGGCATTCGTCTTGCGGCGGGTAGTCGCCCAGGACATTGGCTTCGCTGTGCCCCTCGGCGACGCCGACCCAACAGCCGATCGCGGCTTGGTTTTTCCAGGTGTGACGGGCGTAGACGCTCCCTTGCGTGATCGGGCGGAGCAGCACCGTCACGGCGCCGTACTGGCCGGCGTCGTTGTTGTCGCGGATTGCGGCTTGGACGCCAAACTCGTTCGCCGGGCTCACTTGCCAACCGAGCCGGCCGCGATACTGGCCAAGCGTGAAGTTATCGTAGTACTCTTGGTAAAGAAAGTCGTACCCAAGACCCCAGATGAGTCCCGCGTCGGTTCGCTGAAAGAGGCCGACGGTCGTGAAGCTTTGCGTACGCGATGAATTGTCGATCAATCGGTCATTCACCTGCACCGCGTTGGCGGTGGCGTTGATCGCGGTTCCCATCTGCAGACCGAGGCCCGCTTCCTCAAGCACCGGCATGCCAAAGTTAAGGTGCGAGCGTCCGCCGAAGTGCGCGTTCACGCCAAAATCTTGCGGCTGCTTCGAACCTTCGTAGCCGACGAACAGGCTGAGCGTGTCGCGCCAGTTCCAGGCGTAGGGGGCGTAGATTTCGTGCGACGCGAGGTCGACGTCGCCGGCGACAGGGAGTTCCGCGTAAGCCTCAACGACGGCGGCGTCAGCAAGGAGCGGCGAGGACGACAATGCGGGTTCGTCGTAACGCGACGCGGCCGCGCTCATCAGGTCGTCCGCGGCGATGGCTGGCGAGTTCGCCGTGAACAGGGCAGCCAGGATCGCGCCTCGGCTCAACGTGCATACGGAGAGTGGGCGTGCGAGGCGGCCGAGCGTGGCGAAGCCGTTTTTCATGGGTCGATCCATCGATCGTTGGAAACTGCTTCGATTCGCAACTGCGAATCCTGCACGTGCGATTGCTCAAGCTGCTAGCAGCCGGGAATACGCTGGCCGCTAGTGTGTTTCCATCAACAGATCGAGCCGCATGGGGGCGGGCTTGATCAATGAGCGAAAAGCGCCCCATTGAGGAAGCATGGAAAGATTTGTCGCGCGGCGCGACGCGCGCATCTGCTAGCACGCGGAATTGGCGCCAACAACATCAGATTTCATCAACGAGCTTTTCCACCGCGTCGAGCTGGTCGTTAACGCGGGAAGTAAACGTGCGGCGATCGACCCAATGCTTGAGTGCGGCGTACGACTCTTCACAAATGGCGAAGCCAGCGTCGCGGTCCATGATCTCGTAAATCTTCTCGATCGGCATCCCGTCGCGATAGGGTCGAGCAGCCGAGAGCGCCTCGAAAATATCGGCGACCGACAACAAACGTGCTTCGAGAGGCAGATCCGCGGCCATGATGCCGCGATGGTAGCCGCGTCCGTTGAGCTTTTCGTGGTGAGCCGCCGCGATCTCCGCCAAGCCGCCTAGTCCGGCGACGCGGCCGACGATCTGCTCGGTGAACCTCGGATGCTTTTTCAGTTCGGTGAATTCGTCGTCGGTCATCTTCCCCAGCTTATCGAGGATGAGGTTCGAGACGCCGAGCTTGCCGATGTCGTGCAATAGTCCCGCGCGACGAATGCCGCGGAGTTCTAGCGGATTGAAGCCGAGGACTTCGCCGATCCCGACGGCGATGTCGGCAACGCCGGCCGAATGCTTGTAGGTCCAGGGGCTCTTGGCGTCGACCACCTGCGCAAACGCCGCTGCAATCAGATCGAGTTGCGGCTCGTCGGCAATGAGCGCGGCATCGGGGGGCTCGAACGCCGCTACCTGCTGGTGCGGATTCGGATGATGAACTCGCCGCCAAAAATCAAAATCGTCGCGCGTGGCGAGAAACGCATCGACGAGTTCGGGATCGAACCACCGACCGCGGCGATCCTCGGCGATGTCGATTGCCGCCAGCAAGCCTTGCTGCGAGAAAAAGACTTCCACTGTTTGGGCGAGCCCCATGATGCGGGCAAGCGGCGAGATCTGCTCGCCCTTCAAGCCGAGCGGATGGCCTTTGCCGTTCCAGTGTTCGTCGAGTTGATGGATAGCGCTGGCCGTCGCTTCAGGGAAGCCGAGTTGACGTGCGATCATCGAGCCGCGCTCACAACGCGTCTGCACAAGCCGCTTCGGGCCCGACGGACCTTGCAGCGCCATCGACACCATCTTCAGTAGACGCTCGAGACGCGTGCCGTTCGGCGCCACTTGGTTCTGCACGAACTGGATGCTGGCCGTCATCTTCGGCCAGTCGATGGTCTTGATGTCGCGCTTCACCTGACGGTCGTCGGCGCCGAACAGGTAACACATCTTGGCGGCGTTGCTCGAGCAACCGAGATCCTTGAGCAGCAATCCGTAGAACAATGCCGACTGATCAATGGCAGGCAGCTTGATCTCGCGCGCGATGCGCATGCCGATGAGGCAGGTCCGCGCGGCGTGGCCTTGCGGTTGGCCTTCGGTAATGTCGAGTGCGTACGACATCGCGGCGATCACTTCCGAAAGGCGAATCTCTGCGGCGATCGGAGAGCCAGGGTGCGCTGCGGGCGAATTGAGTTCGCCGGCGAACGGCAACGAATCGACTGGCGGCATGACGGAATCTCAGCGTGGCGACGACAAGGCGCGGCTCCGCGAGGGGCGGAGCGCAAGGGTGATCACCGTCAAGAATACGTCGCGCCGGCCGGTGGATTGTGGCCAGCCACAGCGGTGCGAGGCGAAAGCCTGCTGCATGTTCGTCACAGGCGTTACAGGTGATCGCGGGGACAAGCCCCGCCGCTCGCCATACACTGCAAGCGAGCCGTGGGGTTTATCCCCACGGTCTTTACAGTCCACACGGCCACGCACGGCCTCCGCGCTAGGCGTCGGCCTTGGCAGCGACGGGGACGCGATGCTCAAACCGCCCAAACACCATCCGCCCCGCGCTCGTCTGCAGCACGCTCGTCACCAGCGCGACGACATTCTCGCTCACATGTTCGCGGCCCCCTTCGATGACGACCATCGTGCCGTCTTCGAGGTAGCCGACGCCTTGCCCCGATTCTTCGCCCGGCTTGACGACGCGAACTTGCAACGTTTCGCCCGGCATGAACATCGGCTTCAGGGCGTTGCTCAGTTCATTGAGGTTGATAACGCCGACGCTATGGAGCTTCGCGACCTTGTTGAGGTTGTAGTCGTTGGTGACGACCTTGCCTTCGAGATGCTTCGCTAGCAGCACGAGCTTCTGGTCGACTGGCTGGCCGGCGAACTGCGGCAGTTCGCGGTCGAAGATCACGAGGTCGACCTTCGCATCGCTGCGAATGCGATTGAGAATATCGAGCCCCCGCCGACCGCGACCGCGCTTGAGTTTGTCGCTCGAGTCGGCGATCGCCTGCAACTCGGCGACCACGAACTGCGGCATGATCAACTGGTTGTCGATAATGCGGGTTTCGATGACGTCGGCGATGCGGCCGTCGATAACGACACTCGTGTCGAGCACCAGCGGCTTCAGCCCTTTGATCTCTTTGGCGAATTCCACGTACGGAATGATGAACCGAAAATCATCCTTCGTTTGCATCAAAATGCTGATGCACGTGTAGCAGAGGAGCATGCCGAGGATCAGCGTCGTCCACGGCGCCCAATTCATCTGCTTCGGCGTGTCGGGCTCGAGCCACGGGCTGAGCGCGATCATTAGCACGTACGTGAGGAACAGTCCGATAATCAGGCCGAAGTAAACGGCAGTGATTGTGTCGAGGCGTTTCCGACCGGAGAAGACGTCGATCGCGATGACCGTTCCAGCGAGCGTGATCAATCCGCCGACGACGAGCCACGGAACGTACGGCTCTTGCGGCAGCTTATCGGCCTGAATGATCTGAAAGCCAACGCCGGCGGCGACCAGAATGAAGACGCAGCGCAGGATGACCAGTGCCATAAAAATTTCGGCTGAAGGCGGGATGATGGCGCACGAGGGGACCGTCGCACAGGCGATGATGGTGCGGCGCGTGCCTTAAAATATGTATCCCCCGAAAACTCGATTCTACCACCCCCAGATGGCGGAACCAATTAGCAGAACCCAACTTCCGACGCCTCGGCGGGCCGCCGAAAGGTGGGATTACGCCGACCAGGAGGGGATATCGATCAGATTCCTCGGGAATGCTCCTCGAGCGCCGCATGGTCTGTCATGCAGGCGAGATAGTCGCCGACCGCCCGGTGGACCCCTTCGGACTCGGCGATTGCGAGGAACCGGCGGGGCAGGGGAGCGGGGTCGGCAACGTACTGAGCGAACATCTCGCGCAGCGCCGCGCCAGCTCTGGCGCGTTGGTCGAGCACGATCGGGTGGCGGTACACGCGCTCGAACAACAGCCGCTGCAGCTCCATCTTCTGCTCGGCGAGCTCCGGCGACGAGGCAATGAGCGCGTGCGGCTGAAACGCGGCAAGCAGCGCGTTCGAGGGATTCACTTCGGCGAGCCGCTGACGCGACGCTTTGATGAGATCGCCGATGAACAGGTCGAGCAACTCGTGCACCGCTGCGCGACGGAACTGGTGAGCGTCGAGATTCGCGTAACGGCGTCGTGCATTGACGGAAGCCAATCGCCAAATCGATGACGCGTCGAGTTCGTTGACGTCGATCATGCCCAGCTCCACGGCGTCGTCGGCGTCGTGAGCGTTGTACGCAATGCTGTCAGCGGAGTCGACGGCTTGCACCTCAAGCAGCCGCCCGCCGGCGTCGACGGGTCGCAGTTTGTCGCTCCGCGATTGCTGACCGGCGAGAATCTCGCGCGAGAGATTGAGCCCCGGGAAGTCGGGGTAGCGCGTCTCCAGCACTTCGAAGATCCGTAGCGCCTGGCGGTTGTGATTGAACCCGCCATGCTCCGCCAAACATTCGTTGAGGATGTCTTCCCCAGCGTGACCGAACGGCGGGTGGCCAATATCGTGCGCCAGCGCGAGCGCTTCGATCAGGTCTTCGTTGAGCCCCAGCGTGCGGCCGACGGTGCGGGCAATCGACGCCACTTCCAACGTGTGCGTTAGCCGCGAGCGATGGTAATCGCCCATCGTGCCGGTAAAGACTTGCGTCTTGTGAGCCAGTCGGCGAAACGCACTTGAGTGGACGATACGATCGCGATCGCGTTGGTAAGGGCTGCGGTAGGCGTGCGTCGGTTCGTCGTGCACGCGCCCAGCCGTGTCGCGGCCATGCATCGCGTAAGGAGCAAGGCGGGCGTCGGGGTCGGAAGCGGAATCGGTTTCCACGAAAGCACTGAATCGGAAGGGGCGGGAAGCAAGAATCAAGCCATTCTAACGTAGCTCAAACTTTCGAGCATCGCCGAAGTAGCCGCGGCTCAACGAGCCGCCGGAGCGATCCATAAAAACGGCCCGAAGCTGTTGCGTCACGAAGTTCCCAACGCTGAGTGAAGTTCACGCCGCTGCGTCACGGACACGTCGGGAATCCCTCCCCTAGCCCCTCCCTGCCAGGGAGGGGAAATCCTCAATGCGACTTCGTGAGAGCTTCCCACAGCTCCCGCAGCGACTGCGAAATCACCCGCGAGTCGCCCGTCACCGGCATGAAGTTGTTGTCGCCGTTCCACCGCGGCACCAAGTGCCAATGCAAATGCCCCGGCACGCCAGCCCCCGCCGGCCGGCCGAGGTTCAACCCAATATTAAATCCCTCGGCATTGATCACCTCGCGATAGCGCTGCGTGTAGCGGACCAGCGACTGGATCGCCTCGAGATGCTCGGCATCGGTCAGGTCGCCGAACTCGCCCACATGTCGCCGCGGCGAAACAAGCAGATGGCCGTTGTTGTACGGGTAGAGATTCAGCAGCGTAATCGTGTGATTACTCACCTCAAGCACGAGGTTCTGCTGACGGGCCGCCCGTTCGTCAGCGTAGGCGGCGGCCGCCTTGCAGATGAAACAGGTCGGCTCGGCGCCGGGGAGCCAGGCGATCGGCTCCAGCGGGGTCGGTTCGACGCCCCTCGCACCGGCGATGTAGTTCATTCGCCAAGGGGCCCAAAGGCGTTGTTCGTCCATTGTCTCGATCCGGCGAACGCCCGCGGGCGGCAAATTGCCGCTGAGAACTCGCCTGCTAGCTAGAGTCTCGATGCTCTGGTCGCGCGGCCCGGTTCTCACCATAATCCGCGGCGCCAGCTAATGCCCGCCCCGCCTCTGTTGTATCCCGATGCGTTTCCGCGTTCAACTCGACATGTTCGCCGGTCCGTTGGATCTGCTCCTCTACCTCGTGAAAAAGCACGAGCTGGAGGTGCTGCAGATCCCGATCGCCCGGGTCGCGGAGCAGTACCTGGAGATCCTCGCGGTGATCGAGGTCATCGACGTCGACGCCGTCGGCGATTTTCTCGAAATGGCGACGCAGCTGATGGAAATCAAGTCGCGGCTGATGTTGCCGCGGCATGAGGAAATCGAGGAAGAGACGGTCGACGACCCGCGGCAAGAGCTCGTCACTCGGCTGCTCGAATACAAACGATATAAGGAAGCCGCTAACCAGCTCGAAGAACGGGCCCGGCAGTGGCAACTCCGCTACGAGCGCCGCGCCGACGACCTCAGCGAGGCGTCGCAAGATCCGGCAGATCAGCCGATCCACGAAGTCGAGCTATGGGACTTGGTGAGCGCGTTCAGCCGCGTCATCAAGCAGAAGAGCGTCGAAGTCGCAACGAAGATCCGCTACGACGACACGCCGATCGAAGTCCACATGGAGCGGATCAAAGAACGGCTGGCGACCGAAGGGCGGATTCTCTTCACCGACTTCTTCGAACCTGGGATGCACCGCTCGCGAATGGTGGGGCTGTTCCTCGCGGTGCTGGAGTTGATCCGCCACCATCATGCCTGCGTCGAGCAGGAAGAACTGTTCGGCGAAATCTGGGTGCTGGCTCCGCAGCCAATCGCTACAGAAGCGGCGGCGTGACGCCAACCAACCGGAAAATATAACCCTGAGGTCCCCTCCCCTTGAGGGGGAGGGTTAGGGAGGGGTGAAAGAAGCTGGTACCAGCGTTCCACCCCCTCCCCAGCCCTCCCCTCAAGGGGGAGGGAGCCACACATTTCTTCGTGAGATTTACTACTGAATGAGAGCGCCGCCTGGAATCCCAAGCGACGAGCATGTAGCAATCGTTCACAGTGACCAACTCCTCACTCGCGCACATCCGCGTCATTCGCGGGCTCTTCCCCTTCTCTGCATTCCGTCGTGGTCGCCGTGCCGTCGTGGTCGCCGTGCAGTCGTGGTAAAAACTCTGCGGCGTCGATTCCCAATCGCCCAAGTGAACATCCTTTCGCCCAGCCCCCTCTACCTCTACATTGGGTAGTCCCCGCCGCTGCCGCATCCCTGCCTTTACCGCTCGGTTCGATGGTCGAAAACGCCCCCGTCAAAACGATTCAACATGGCCCGCTCACCATCGAGGGCTACTCGCGGGCGGCCGTGCAAAGCTACTGGCGGCTACCGGAACTGAGCATCGGCTTCGACCTCGGCGCCCAACCATGGGGGTTCATGGGGACCGAAACGTGGTTCGTCAGCCACGGCCATCTCGACCATATCGCCGCGCTGCCGGTATACGTCGCCCGGCGGCGGATGATGAAGATGGAGCCGCCGGTCATCTACCTGCCGCAGGAAACGATCGCACCGGTGCAGGAGATCCTCAAGAACTTCGTCCGCCTCGATCGCGGCCGCATGCCATGCGACCTCCGCCCGCTCGTGCCGGGCGACGAGATCGAACTCTCGCGCGAACTCGTCGTCACCGTGAGCGCGACCAAGCACACTGTGCCGTCGCTCGGATACGTCGTGTGGGATCGCCGCAACAAGCTGAAGTCGGAGTACCGCGATCTGAGCGGCGACCAAATCCGCGACCTCCGCATGTCGGGCGCCGCCGTGACCGAAGAAGTCCGCCAACCGCTCGTCGCTTACGTCGGCGACACGGCCCCCGCCGGCCTCGACGCCTGCCCCGCGATGTACGAGGCGAAGATCCTCATTTGCGAAATGACGTTCGTCTCGCCCGAACACCGCAAAGAAAAGATCCACAAGTTCGGCCACATGCACCTCGACGATTTCGTCGACCGCAAAGACCAGTTCAAAAACGAACTCGTGATCGCCGCGCACCTCAGCACCCGCTACGGCGCCTCGTCGGTAGAGCGGATGGTGCGCAAGGCGCTGCCAGACATGCTCGACGGCCGGCTGATGCTGTGGCTCTAAATAACCAAATCCTAAGTTCTCCTCCCCATGAGGGAGAAGGTTAGAGAGGAGTGGTTTAAGCGTGCGACAGAGTTGCTCTCCTCTAGGCAATGCGCCGTCGATCGGCGTGAATAGCTGACTGTGCTGGCCCTGGAGGGGCTGAGTAATGTAGCCAGGGGCGCAAGCCCCTGGTTCCAGAACTGAACAGTCTTTTCAGCCCCGTTAGGGGCGACACTCCTCGTGTGAATAATTGGGAGCGGTGTCGCCCCTAACGGGGCTCTAGATCATCGCGACGCTTCCTACCAGGGGCTAACGCCCCTGGCTACATCATGCCGCCCCTTTGGGGGCTGTTAGCCGCTATATACTTGAGCCCCGCAAGGAAAAGTGACAAGGAAAAGTGATAGCGAAATTTAAGCAACCAGCAAAAAAGAGTCGCCGATGCAAAGCATCGGCGACTCGTCACATGCGATCGCAAATGTAGCGATACGAAAACCTACAGCGCATCATCCGGCACGACTTCGTCGCCGCCGATTGTGCCGGCCGCGTTGAAGACTTGATAGTCGACTTCGTTCTTCAGCCCGCGGACATGCCCGTCGAGGAAGACGAAGTGGGTGAGGCCGTTGTGCTCGCTGCCGAACTTCGTGTTGGCGCCGTCGTCGGGGCCTTGCGCGATGCCCGAGACGGTGCTGCCCGGGGCGCCGAAGCGGGTGCCGGCGAAGATCGTCTTCGGCGAATCGCCGGCGAGGAAGGCGTTGTCGCCTTGCTCGTAGTGCAGCATGTCGGGGTTGTTGTTCGTCGGCACTTGCGGCTTGTGCTTCTCGCCGATGCCGAGCGTGTTCGACAGGCCGTCGGTGACGTCCTTCGCGCGAACCTTTGAGTAGCTGTAGATGGCGCCGCTCTCGTTCGACTCGGGACGGAGGTCGGGACGCAGATCGCTGTCAGGACCGTTCACGCCGACGCCAATGACGCCGTTCATGAAGTCGAGCCCGGCCACGGCGGCGTAGTCGCCCAAAGCGGCGGCGGCGCGGTGCTGCGGCTCCGGCGGAGCGTCGTTGTTGTCGAAATCACGATCAGCCGCGGCCGTGCGACGGCTCGGGCAAGCAAAGGTTTCGACGGGCGTCCGCATGGCGGTCGAGTTCAAGTCGTCTGTGACCTTCTTGAGCTTGTTGAGCGATTGATAGATGTTCGCCTTCTCAAGGTACGGCAGCAGTTGGAAGGCCCAAGAAGTCGCCGTTTGCACGGTGCCGTCGCGGCCCATTGGGAACTGCTTCTTCACGTCGTGATGGGTCTGCACGGCCAGACCGATCTGCTTCATGTTGTTGACGCATGAGTTGCGTCGAGCGGCTTCACGCGCCGCTTGGACGGCCGGCAACAGCAGGGCGACCAGCATGCCAATGATGGCGATCACCACCAAGAGTTCCACAAGCGTGAAACCGCGGGCCATGCGATTGTTTCGTCGGCTTGCCATAAAAAACATCTCCACTGGGGACTAACGATCGTCGCGGAGGGAATGCCGCCGTATGCGGCGATCGCGGGGGTAGGAACGTCGCCGGTTCGATCAATGAACTCGAACGACGTTGTCAAAGGCAGGTAAGTTGATCGCTGTGATGGACCAAACCTAAACCGCTGACGTTGGGCCTGACAACCCTTTTCTAAAATTTGATGCGCAAACGCGCTGAACGACTACGCACAGAATCTGGGGATTTCGTTACGGTTTCTTGCAACGAGTCCGCTAACTCGCGGTTTTCACAAGAGTTACGTCGCGCGCACTGGCGTCGCAAATATCGACGCCGCAATTATTTACGAGGTCGCCCCAATTTAACTAATTCGCCGATAATCACTAGTTGTCGGCGAAGGGAGACTGTGCGCTAGCGCGGTTGAGTCTCGCATCAATGATGCGACTTAAATAGCGATCCTCATATCCCGTTAATGCAACTCACTCGCCGCCCGCGGACGAAACGGGCGTCTCGGCCGCTTCGCGCTCGGCCTGCAAATTCTGGTTCGCCGCGCTCACCGTCATGCTGCCGAGCATCATCTCGTCCCACGTCTGATCGCCCCAACGGACGAACTGCGCTGGGTCGGGATTCAGCGGATTGTCCGCCGAGTTGTCGAAGTGCCCCTCCAGTTTCATCACCGTCCCGGCCGGCAAAAACTTCGGCTTCTTCAGCAGGTAAACGATCTGCCAGTTGAAGTCGTACCGCGGCACGTCGAGCAAGATCTCTTCCTTGCCGTCGGGGTAGTGGGCCGTGAAACGAAACGCCTTGCCGCGGAAGTGCATATGCGGCGTCAGCGTGTAGAGGTAGGTGTCTTCGTTGAAAGTCTTCTCCGCCGCGATCGGATAGTTGGGATGATGCGGCGGAATCAAAAATTTAAAATTCATCGCCGCGGCGACGCGAACTTCCTTCTCAACCTTCTTGGGATCGGAAAAGACCACCGCCGCTTCGCTGCGATCGGTCGTCGCCTTGCCGTTAGGCGTGTAGTGAACCTGGAAACCAAGCTTCGAGCCCGCCGGAATTCGCACCGCGTACTTCTCCGGCCCGACGATCGGCGGCATCCCCGGCGCGAACGCCGCGATCGCGTTGTAGAGCGGATCTTGCGGGCGATGCTTTTCCTGCCCCGGGGGAATGTAGAACAGGAACAAATGGTGCACCACTTCCGGATTGCCCGGCCGAGCCTCGGCGCCATACACCCATTTGTCTTCCGTAAACCCCGGATCCCAAATGAAATACTTGTACGGCACCGTGCCGTTCGCGGGGACTTCGAACTCAACCGGCATCTTGTAGACCGCGTCGGGCTTGGGGAGCTGCCAACCGTCGACGAACGCCCGCGGCGGCGGCATGTCGCTCGGATCGCCCTCGGGCGTCCCGGCGTCGACCCATTTTTGGAACAGTTCTTTTTCTTCCGACGTGAGTCGGGCGTCGTTGAGGAACTCGCCATGCGCGGGGTTCGCGCTCCACGGCGGCATGCGGCCGTCGTTGATCACCTCGAGGCACATGTCCGCCCACGCCACGACGTCGTCATACTTCGTCAGCGTGAACGGCGCGATCTGCCCGTCGCGATGGCAGCTAACGCAACGATTTTGCAGCATCGGCGCGACGTGCTTCGCGTAGGTGACGTCGCTCGACGTTTGCTTCGCCTCGCGACGACCGATGAGACAACCCACCGGCTGCGTCTCCGCCACGGCGACCGGCTTGTCGGCGAGCAGCGACTCGATCGCGTCGACAAGTTCGGTCTTCGTTGCACGATCGCGAGCGGCGCCGACGCCGTATTGGTCGTCGATCCGGCCGCGGTAACGCACGACGCGATCTGCATCGAGCACAAACGCCTCCGGCGTCCGCGTGGCGCCGAACTGCGCGGCAATCTTCGCACCGGGGTCTTTCAGCAGCGGAAACTTGACGCCGAACTTCACGCCGTAGCCGGCCAGTTCTTGCAGCGTGTCTTGCTGATTCGGATTGACGCCCACGAACTGCACGCCGCGCTCGGCGAACTGCTGTTCCATCTCGCCGAGCTTCTGGCCGTAGAGCTTCGCGAGCGGACATTCCGTGCCGAGGAAGACCACGACGACGACCGGCTTCTCTTTCCACTCGCTGAGCGAGCGCTTGGCGCCGGCGTGATCGTTGAGCGTGAAGTCGCTGATCCGCGTCGCCCCCGCGTCAGTGGCGTTAACCGTAGCAGCGCTGCCCGTGAGTAGCGAGGAAACAACCAGACAACAACTGGTTAATAAACTTGCGAGACGCATCATCGCCGAGATCCTTGAGGCGAGCCAAAAACTCGAAGCCGGGGTTTATGTTATCGCACGGGGAAGTTGAAAGGCAACGTTCGGCCTCGCGGTTGCCGCCGCACACGCGCCGATCGACTGGCGACGGCAACCCGTGCAATCGCGAAGCATTTCCCTATAATGCAGCGTCTTGGCCCCGCTATTCGTTACGCATTCGCCGCAGCAAGCAGAAGAGATTTATGGAAGAGGGCCCCGTCGGAAAGGATTTCTGCGAGTTCTTCGCTGGCATCGGCCTCGTTGACGAGGCGTTACGCCGCAGCGGCTGGCAGTGCGGTTACGCCAACGACATCGACGCCAAAAAACGGCAGATGTACGAGGGCAACTACGGCCCGTCGCCCCACTACCACGAGGGCGACGTGTGGCGCGTCGACGAAGTGATCGCCCGCATCCCGGGTCGGCCGTTCCTCGCCACGGCGTCGTTTCCCTGTACGGACATGTCGCTGGCCGGCAAACGCAAAGGCTTGGCGGGCGAGCAATCGGGTTCGCTGTTCGGTTTCTTGCAGGTGATCGAGCAACTCGCCGAGCGCCGCCCCCGCGCGGTGCTGCTGGAGAACGTCCCCGGCTTCCTCACCTCGCACGACGGTCGCGACTTCGCCACCGCCGTGAACGAGCTCGCCGCACTCGGCTACTGGGTCGATAGCTTCATCATCGACGCTCAGTGGTTCGTCCCGCAGAGTCGGCCGCGGATGTTCCTCGTCGGGTACCAAGCGGACCTCTTATCGCCGCCGCTGGTCGTCAAACCAAAGGGCTCGAAAAACGGCGACGCGAACGATCCCTGGCACGCGGCGATTCTCGCAGCAGAAAAGCTGCGGCCCGCGCGGCTTCGCGCCGCGATGGAAACGATCGACCCCGCCACCGGTTGGGCGACCATCGACTGCGGCAACCCCAGCGTCTTGCGACTCACGATCAGCGACGTCATCGAATTCGGCGACGACCAGGCATGGTGGGAGCAAGCCGAGGTCGACCGCCACTACGCGATGATGTTCGACCGCCACGCCGAACAAGTCGAAGCGCTTCGCGCCAGGCGCGGCCAGCCGGTGGCGCTCACCGCGTTCCGCCGCGTTCGTCTCGGACAGCAGCGAATGGAAGTCCGCTTCGACGGCGTCGCCGGCTGCCTGCGCACCCCGCGCGGCGGCAGCGCGAAACAAATCATCCTCGCCCTCATCAACGGTGAACTGCGCATGCGGTGGATGACGCCGCGCGAATACGCTCGACTCCAAGGCGCCGGCGACTACGCACTGCCGGTGAACACGATCCAAGGCCTCTTCGGCTTCGGCGACGCGGTGTGCGTGCCGGTGATCGAGTGGATCGACCGTCACATGCTGACGCCGGTGTTCGAAGCTGCCGAAGGGTTCAGCGGTCAGGGTTCAGGGTTCGGCAAAAAACCTATCGCCGCATCCTGACTCCTAATTCCTCTTCCTGAACCCCGAACCCCAACACCTGAACCCTCCGATGGACCAATTCACCCCCGCCGAGCGCAGCCGCGTCATGCGGGCGGTGAAGAGCGGCGACACGACGCCGGAACTTATCGTCCGCCGCCTCGTGCACGGCATGGGATTCCGCTACCGCCTCCACGGCAGCGACCTGCCCGGCAAACCCGACGTCGTCCTGCCGCGACTCAGCAAAGCGATCTTCATCCACGGCTGCTTCTGGCACCGCCACGCCTGCGCCGCCGGCCAGTCCACGCCGGCGACGCGCGTCGACTACTGGCAAGCGAAGTTCGACCGCAACGTCGCCCGCGACCGATCAAATCTCCGCAAACTCCGCCGCCTCGGCTGGAGCGTGCTCGTGGTGTGGGAATGCCAAACCCGCAAGGCGAAGCTGCCTGCCTTGCAGCAACGACTGGCCCGATTCCTGGGATAGATCATTACGGCAACAGTCCATCTAGCCCCGGGCTTTGCCCGGGGGTCGGCAACCACCCCGATAGACTTCGCCCCGCGTACGACTACCCCCGGGCGGAGCCTAGGGCTAAAGCGCAACAACGAGTTGCGAGTTCCTCCACCGACTGCAAATCGCCGCCCCATACGAACTGGCGAAGACGTAACCTCGCTGCGTTCGTTAGAATCGAGACCTCTTCAAGCCGCCGAGGTCTGAAATGCCCGCTCCTCTTCGCTGCCTTTCTGCAATGAGTTCCCGCAACATCGCGGGAGCGCTCGCTGCCGGATTGCTACTCACCCTCATCATCACCGGCTTTCCGCCAGCAGTGAGCGCCGAGGAGCCCGCCGCAAACGCCGAACCTGCACGCGCTGCTGCAGCGCCAGAGCCCAAGCTGTGGCAAGTAACGCTCGTCGAAGCCAGATCAAAGACTCCTCTCAAAGGCGTCACCGTCGCCGTCAACGTCAAGAAACACCCGGACGAACCGTCGCAAAACATCGAGCTGACTTCCGACGACTCGGGCAACATCCAAATCCCTCTGTTACCTGGCGAGGTGACGACCGTTCACTCCGCCTCCCCGAAGTGGTGGACCTACAGATGGCCCATCGTTGGAGGATTCGACGAGGATAATGATGGCACGGTCGCTGGTGGCAATGACGACGAACGACGCAAGATCCGTCTGTGGCGCGGTACGAACGTTACCGGCAAGTTGTTGACGCCGACTGGCGAACCTGCGGCTGCGGTAAGGCTGAAAGTCGGCGTCTATATCTACAACGAGTCGCCTTTCAAAGAGGGCGACGATTCCCCGAGAATTTACAACTCGTGGGACCGCGGCCAATGGCCCAACTGGCACGCTTCGGTGGTGACGCGCGACGATGGCTCGTTCTCGATCGCAGTTCCTCCCTCGGACGTGCGGCATTGGGTGCGTATCGGCACCACAGGCCTCGGATTCGAAGCAATCAAAACTTCACACCTGCAGGAGAAGGACAAGACCCACCCGCTGGTCCGCTACGCTCCATTCGAGGTAGAAGCCAACGGCCGCAAAGATTCGCTTCGCATCAACGAATCCGCCGGCGTGCTCGACTTTGGCACGTTGCAGTTCCGCGAAGGGGTCGTCCTCAAGGGCCGCGTCGTCGACGCACTTGGAGCCCCATTGGCTGGCGTCCATCTCACCACGTCGAATCGTCACGGTCCGCACGCGGGACGCACGGCGACTTCCGCAGCCGACGGCTCCTACGAGTTCGCGCCTATGTCGCCTGGCACGTTCACGATGTCGATCGACGCGAGACGCCGGAATGCAGCAGACGAAGTCAATTCCCGCGACGTGCAAGCAGTCTTCGTCAATCAGAAGATCACGCTCCCAGAATCGTCGGGAACCGTCGAACGAACCATCCAAGCGGAACCGCACGTCGACGTTGAATTCGAATGGATCGATCGCCGCCAAGCGAAAGGACCGGTCAGTTACTACGGCGAATTCGACGTGAGCGGCCAGATCCCCAACGGTGACGAGAAACCAACGTACTGGAATGGCGCCACCAATCTGATCGCTCGGGGCGGCAAGACCTTTCTGGTCGTGAAAGTGCCGACGGCGTTAACGCGAGCGAAATTAGCGTTGCATGCCGACTCGCGCGTCACGCCCAGGTACCAGGACGAGTTCATCAACGCCGGCCCCGGAAGCATCAACCTTTCCAACTTCGCCACGCCCATGCGACGCGTCATCTACGGCGACGAACCGCTGATCGAGAATGCACTCCCCTCGAGGTTTAGCGATTGACGAATTGACGGACGCTGGGGTCTGAAATCTTTAGTCATGAAAAAAGCCGCGGCGACCAGCTTGAGGTCGCCACGGCTCGCCGAGTTGCACGCTTGAACATCAAGCTTCCAGGTTTTCCGTCCGCCTTCTGCGAGCAACTAACAAGCAGCACCCGCTCGCCGCCAGTCCCAGCACAATCGTCCCCGGCTCCGGCACGGTCGCGGTCGCGTAGGTAATCTCCAACTGCGGATGGAACGCCGCCGTCGCGACTTCGCTCGAGTAAAACGTCCGTGCCGTACTCGACGCCGCTTCGCTTTGGTTCACAAGCATCCAACCAAAATTGCCGCTGGGGTTTGTGAGCCACGACTGCACGTCGGTGATCATCGCCGCGCTCGTCCATGTTTTCGCGACGTTCGTCAGCGCGTCGATGAGTTGCGAAGCGCTCGGCGACGCGAAGTCGCCGCCGGGAGTGGTCCAGAGCGACGTGCCGTGAAAGTTCGAGTTCCACGTCGCATCGCCATTGCCGGCGACCGCGCCTTGGCCCTGGCCGCCGACGTTGTCGGTCGGCGGCATCTGCTGCAGCGTCGTCCCTTCGCCCCAATCCTTCGTCAGCCGACGCAAGTCGACCGTCACGTTCGTCGGCGAGTTCCCGCCGTCGCCGCCGCCACTGCCGGCGACGCTCGCCAGCGTGAGGTGCAGTTTCACATCCTGAATGATCGCCCCCGCGGGCAGGGCGCCCGCAATATCGAACGCAATCGCCCCCCGTCGCGGCGAACTCTGAGCATTCGTGCCGGCAATCAACCCGTTGCCGGCGCCGCTGCTGTTGCCAACATTGTTTTGGAAGATCGATGCATCTTTGCTGGCGCCGAGCATGATCGTCGCGGCCTGCGCGAGCGGCGCCGTCGCCAGGGAAACGCACAAGGCCAACAACGCGAAACAACGAACCTTCATCGCAAACTCCTTCAAGCTGGGCCGCGACGTGAGCAAGTCGCCACGGCAGTGAAGGATCAAGCGATGGGCAGCGCGAACTGCAACGCAGAAATTTGAGAGCGGACGCTTCAGCCCCCGGAGATGGCGCCGACGACCATGAACGGTTCGACGCCCGCCGCGACGGGGGAGGGGAGTGGTTCATCAGGCGACTGATGCGAAACGTCTTCGTTGCAAGCGAAGAACCGCAGGAACGCCCGCCGCTGCTGCGTGCCATGCTCGCGGATCGTGCCGCGGAGCATCGGATAGCGAGCTTCGAGCGCGTCGAGAATCGTCCGCTGCGTCGGAGCCCCTTCAACGGCGACCTCGACCTCGCCGTCAACGCGGGCGAGCGTTCGCAAATGCAGCGGCAAGATGACGCGAACCATGACTGAGAAATCGGCGCACAAACGCCGCCGCTGCGTTAGAGAGTTTGAACTTCCACCGAAGTGACCGCCGGCAAATCGCGCACAATCGCCGACCACGTGTCGCCGCCATCGGGCGACGCATAGACCTGCCCGCCGGTCGTGCCGAAGTAGACGCCGCACGGATCGCAGCGATCGACCGCCATCGCGTCGCGTAGCACGTTCACATAGCAATCTTGCTGCGGCAGCCCGTTGGTGAGCGCCTCCCACTCGCCGCCGCCAGTGCGGCTGCGATACACCCGCAGCTTCCCTTCCGGCGGGTAATGCTCCGAGTCGCTCTTGATCGGCACGACGTAAATCGTCTCCGGCTCGTGAGCGTGCACGTCGATCGGAAAGCCAAAGTCGCTCGGCAGGTTGCCGCTCACCTCGCGCCACAAGTCGCCGGCGTTGTCGCTCCGCATGACGTCCCAATGCTTCTGCATGAACAGCACGTCGGGCCGCGACGGATGAAATGCGATCCGATGAACGCAGTGGCCGATCTCGGCGTTGGGGTCGGGAATGTATTCGGAGCGGAGCCCTTGGTTGATCGGCCGCCACGTTAGGCCGCCGTCGTCGGTGCGGAACGCGCCGGCCGCGGAGATGGCGATGAAGATCCGCAGCGGATTCTGCGGATCAAGCAGAATCGTGTGGAGGCACATCCCGCCGGCGCCCGGCTGCCACTTCGGCCCCTGGCACGCTCGCAGGCCGGGGAGTTCTTGCCACGACTGCCCGCCGTCGCGCGAGCGGAAGATCGCCGCATCCTCGACGCCGGCGTACACCTCGTCCGCATCGGTGAGCGACGGCTCCAAATGCCACACCCGTTTGAACTCCCACGGGTGAGGCGTGCCGTCGTACCACTGGTGCGTGCCGGGATCCCCCTCGTAGGCAAACTGATTGCCGACCGGCTCCCACGTCTTGCCGCCGTCGCTCGAACGCTGGATCACCTGCCCGAACCAACTGCTCGATTGCGACGCATAGATCCTGTTCGGATCGACCGGCGAGCCCTTCATGTGGTAGATCTCCCACCCGCCGAAGTGAGGGCCCGAGACGTCCCACTTCTGTCGATGGCCGTCGGACGTGAGGATAAACGCCCCCTTGCGCGTGCCGACAAGAACCCGAACGCCGCTCATGATGAGAACTCCATGCAGAGTCGAGTGACTATCGCGTCGGTCGCCCCCTTAGCCCTGGGCAAGCTTGCCCAGGGCTGTACCACCGTCACGATTAGTGCAACCGATGCCCAGGCTTCGCGCCCGAATCAGGCGTCAGCAAATAAGCCTCCGTCCCGCCCCCCGCCGCGGCGATCATTCCCTCGCTCACGCCGAACTTCATCGTCCGCGGCGCGAGGTTCGCCACGCACACCACCAGCCGGCCGACCAGTTGCTCCGGCTCGTAGTACGCCTTGATGCCGGCGAAGACTTGCTTCGTCACGCCGCCGCCGAGGCTTAGTTGCAGCTTCAGCAGTTTGCGGGCATCGGGAACTTCTTCCGCCGAGATGATGCGGGCGACGCGGAGGTCGACCTTCGCAAAATCGTCGATCGTGCATTCCGGCGCGAGCGGTTCCGCGGCGAGGGCGTCGCCCGAGTCGTTCCACTTGTCGGCAGCGCCGCCGGCGGGAGCAGGAGGGGTGGCGGCGGCAGCTTCTTCTTTGCTTTCTTCAATCATCGCGAGCAGGTCCTTTTCTTCAACGCGCTGGAGCATGTGAGTGAACTTGGCAACGGGCGTGCCGACCAGCGGCGTCGCAGCTTGCTTCCAAGAGGTAATCGGATCGTTGAGCAAATCGCCCGTCTGTTGCGCGAGCTTCGGCAACACCGGGGCGAGGTAAATGGCCAGTTGGCGGAACAAATTGAGCGCGATCGTGCAGACATCTTGCAAACGCTCGGCGTTGGCCGGATCTTTCCGCAGTTCCCACGGCTTGTTCTCTTCGACGAACGGGTTCGCGCGATCGGCAAGCGCCACGATCAGCCGCATCGCCTTGTTGAAATCGCACTCTTCGTACGCAGCGGCAATCTCGTCGCCCGCGGCGGCGGCCGCAGCGAATAGCCCGCCGTCGTCGGGATACTTTGCCGACAAGCCCGTCTTCTCGACGAACTTCGCCGTCCGGCTCGCAAGATTGACAACCTTGTTCACGAGATCGGTATTCACCTTCGCGATGAACTCGTCGATCGCCATGTCGAGATCGTCGACCCGCGACGACAGCTTCGTCGCGTAAAAGTACCGCAGGTACGACGGATCGAGGTGGTTCAAGTAGGTGCGAGCACGGACGAACGTCCCTTTGCTCTTCGACATCTTCTCGCCATCGACGGTGAGAAAGCCGTGGATGTGAACCTTCGTCGGCAAGCTAAAGCCGGCCGTCTTCAACATCCCGGGCCAGAAGAGCGTGTGGAAGTAAGTGATATCCTTGCCGATGAAATGATGGACTTCGCAGTCGGGCGACTTCCACCAATCGTCGAGCTTCTGGCCGTTCCGCTTGCACCACTGCCATGTGCTGGCGATGTAGCCGATCGGCGCATCGAACCAAACGTACCAGTAGTTGCCGGGGCTGTCGGGAATCTCGAACCCGAAATAAGGCGCCGGCCGCGAGATGTCCCAATCGCGGAGCGGGTCGCCGAGGAAGTGACCCTGCAGGTAGTTAGCGATCTCCGGCTGCAGGTGATCGCCCGATTGCGTCCACTCGGCCAGGAAGCCGTGCAGCTTCTCTAGCTCGATGAACAAGTGCAGCGCCGAGCGCACCTCTGGCTTCGCTCCCGTGAGCGTACTCACCGGATCAATCAGCTCGATCGGCGTGTAGTGGTGGCCGCAAACGCTGCAATTGTCCCCCGGTTGATCGGCCGACTTGCACTTCGGGCAGGTGCCGCGGACAAAGCGGTCGGCCAGGAACGTCCCCGCCTGGGGATCGAACAGCTGCTCGACCGACTCTTCCTTCACGAGATTCGCTTTGCGAATCGCGGACCAAATCTCATGGCAGAGCGCGCGGTTCTCTTCGCTATGGGTGCTCCCATAGTTGTCGAACTCGATGCCGAAGCCGGCGAAGTCTTGCTCGTGCGCCGCCTGCATGTCGGCGATCACCTCTTCTTCGCTGCGGCCTTCCTGCCGCGCGCGAATCATGATCGCCGTGCCGTGCGTGTCGTCAGCGCACATGTAGCGGCAGTCGTTCCCAAACAGCTTCTGGAACCGCACCCAGATGTCGGTCTGGATGTACTCGACCAGATGGCCAATATGAATATGGCCGTTGGCGTAGGGGAGGGCAGAGGTGACGAGCAGGCGACGGGGCATGGCGGGGGAGTGGTCGGTGACTGGTGATCCGTGATCGGCGAAATCAAAACGCTTACAAACAATTCATCTCAAACTAGCCGGACCGCCACGCGGTCCGGGCAGCCCCTCGCAGCAGCTCACTGCTAGCACGCACAGCCACTACAAGAAGCGACGGCTACTCAAAAAATCTGTGGGAGGGGTCTCCGACCCCGAAGCAACTTCGAGCCACCACAATCGCCTGTGGTGGTAACAGGTATCGGCGTCGGAGACGCCTCCCACAAAAAAACCCTCCTAGGCAACGCCTTGGAAGCGGCCATTCTACCGGCGACGGCGACCGCTCGGGAGTCCACGCCGCGCGAACCGTTTCGCTCGGAAAACAGAGCCTTTTCCAGCGCCGCAGGTTCACGCCGCCGCGGCTCGCGCAGCTCACGGCACGCGATATGCAATTTGATCGCTGCGAATCGACTCCTCGCCGCTAGCATCCTCGCGGCAACGAGCAGAAACCCCGGCAACTCTGGTGAATCGCCGCAATCTCGCGGACGCTCGCCAATGGTTGCCCTTGTAAGAATTACGAATCTTGGACAAATTGGCCCGCGCGGTGGAGGCAAGAGCTCCCGCCGCGCTGAAACGGCCACACTGACGTACTCCCAAAACTGACAGGCTGCCAATCTGCCTGCGACCGTGAAAAGGATTTTCACTCGCACGCAACATGGTTGGCGCCGACAGGTCGACCGGACGACACGGAAGTAGTCGCGCGTTGACGCCGCCGCCTCGCAGGCAACCATCCTGCGGACGCGACGAGCCTCTGCCCGCGGCCCGCGCTTCCTGCCGCCCCGACCTGCCACGACACTGCGGACGAGTTCACGCTCAACCGCCCTGACCGAAGCATCCATGGAGGGAAGCAATGGTCTGGCTGCGTACACTTGCTCTCACGCTCATCGTTTCACTTGCCGGCGCCCAAGCGCTCGCCGAAACGGTGCTCATCGAATTCACCACGCAAAACTGCGGCCCCTGTGCGCGGATGCGTCCCGTGATCCAGCGCCTTGCCTCGGAAGGCTACGCCGTTCGCCAGGTCGATGCGACGAGCCAGCCGCAAGCCTGCGATCAATATCGCGTTGATCGGTTCCCGACGTTCCTCGTATTCGTCGACGGCAAGGAATACGCTCGGCTCGTCGGCGGCACAACGCACGAACAACTCGTGGAAATGATTCACAAGGCGACGGCGATCGCGGCGCAAACGCCCAGCACGCCGCTGCAGACGACGCAAGCGCCGGTGTCGCTCGTCGGCAATGCACCGGAAGCGGCCAACCCATTCGCCCAGACTCAGCAGCCGCAGCCGGGCCGCGTGACGACGCTTGGCAGCGCCACGTCGTCGCCGACGACGACAACAGTCGCCTCGCACGTCGCGAATCCCTTCGGCGCCCAAGCCGCCCCCGCAGCCAGCGCCCCGCAAGCGCCGCCAGGCATCGGCGGATCAGGGCCGCTCGTCAATTCGACGGTGCGGTTGACCATCGCCGACGCCGCCGGCCAAAGCACTGGCACCGGCACGGTCATCGACGCCCGCAGCGGCAAAGCGCTCGTCCTCACTTGCGGCCACCTGTTCCGCGAGTCGAAAGGGCAGGGCCCCGTACAAATCACGCTCTTCCGCGCGGGCCCCAACGGCGCTGAGCCGGCTGGTTCCGCTCAAGGGCAAGTGATCGACTTCGATCTCGACCGCGACCTCGCGCTCCTCGTATTTGAAACCAGCAACCTGCAAGTCGCGGTGACGCCAATCGCTCCGCGGCAAACGCAGCTCATGGCCGAAGCTCCCGTGACGAGCGTCGGCTGCGGCCATGGCGACAACCCGACTCCCTGGGAGAGCCGCATCACCGCGGTGAATCGCTACCAAGGCCACCCGAACGTCGAGGTCGCTCGCGCCCCCGAAGAAGGCCGCAGCGGCGGCGGGTTGTTCAACGCCGCGGGCCAACTGATCGGCGTTTGCTTCGCCGCCGACCCGCAAGGGAACGAAGGGCTCTACTCGTCGATCGAGTCGATTTATCAAAAGCTCGACGCTCTGCAACTGACCGCGACGCTGCAAACGCCGGCGACCCCCACCGGCCCAGCTCCAGTCGCTTCCCAACCTCCTGCCGCAGCGCCCGCGCCGATGGCCGTCGCTCCACAACTGGCGGCCGCGCCATCGCCAGCCCCGGCACCGTTCGAAGTCCGCGGCCAAAATGCCTCGGTCCCGCCAACCAGCGAGCCGAATGCTGCGAATCCATTTGCCTCTGCCGCACCGACGCAGTCCGCGGCAGTCGACGCCGGCAGCCTCTCGACCGACGAGCGGGCCGCGATCCAAGAGATGGGCCGCCGCGGCGGCGACTCGGAAGTGATCATGATCATCCGCCGCAAAGATGGCTCGGGGCAGAGCGAGATCCTCACGCTCGACTCCGCCTCGCCGGAGTTCATCCGCACCGTGCAGCAAAGTAAGCAGCCCTCGTCGGCTGCGAGCATCGCCACGCAACCCGGCAACTCGCTCCTCCGCTAGCCTCTTGAGAGAAATGCTCTGGCTCCCTCCCCCTTGAGGGGAGGGCGGGGGGAGGGGGTAGAACCCTGGTACCCGCTTCAACCACCCCTCCCTAACCCTCCCCCTCCAGGGGAGGGGACCTCAAGGTTTTATTTCCCGCGCGCTCCGGAGGTTGGCTACTAGGTAGTCTCCCCCGCCCGGGGCTAGAAGCGCAACACCGAACTGCGGTGCGATCTCGCCGGCACATTCGTCACAACCCAACCGGCGCCTCCACCAACCCTCCGCCGATCGGCCCGCTGCCGCCGGCCTGCCGGTGCATACTCCCGTGCGTGACTTACGATTACGACGCAGGGAGAGTTGCGGCAAACCTCCGCGCTGAAATCAGCGGGGCAGGCGCGCCATGCTCGACCTGTAGCAATGTTGGGACGAAGCGGTCGACACTGACCCTTACCGGCGCTGCTCACGCCGGAGGTCGCACCGGTCATGCTTGCATTCTTAATTGGCACCACCATCCTGAATCTGTTCCTCGGCTACGCGCTGGCGGTCTACCTCATGCGCGCGTCGCAGGACGCAGAGTACCGTCCGCAGCCACGCCCCGCCGATCGTTCGAGCACGAGTGAACAAGCATCCGGCCTGTTTGCCGACCCCACAACATCGTCGGCGAACTCCACCCAAACAGCGACCGACAACCAAGCCGCCACGACCGCGGCCGCAGGCGGGACCACGACTGAGCAAGCCGCCTCGGGTCAAACGCCAAGTGCCAGTA
Source organism: Lacipirellula parvula (assembly GCF_009177095.1). Lineage (NCBI taxonomy): Bacteria > Pseudomonadati > Planctomycetota > Planctomycetia > Pirellulales > Lacipirellulaceae > Lacipirellula > Lacipirellula parvula. Next base: position 820,021 of record NZ_AP021861.1, on the reverse strand, counting down.
CAGCAACCGCAACTGCCGGAGCCGCCTCGACCACCGCCACTGCAGGAACCGGCGAAGACGGCGTCGCCCGCGCGGACGGCTCAGAAGAGCTCGACCAACAGCTCCTCGCCGGCATCGCCGACTTCCGCAGCCAACTCGCGAAGCTCCGCTCCGAGACGGGCCAGCCCGAAGAAGGCAAACGCCGCCCCGTCGCCCGGAAGTAGAAACGACGCCTTCAGGCGGCGCATTCTAGCCCCGGGCTCCGCCCGGGGGTCGCCCGCCACTCCGAGCCACATCACCGCGCGCTGCATACAGCCACTGCAACTCGAAGCTGTGGCTTCCTTCCACCTGCAAAGAGATTGCGCCGGCTATCAGCCCCGAAGGGGCGACATGGTGTAGCCAGGGGCGCGAGCCCCTGGTTCGAAGCCTCCAGATGCCCAAAGCCCCGTGAGGGGCGACACAACTCCCCGCCGCGATGACGAACGGTGCCGCCCCTCACGGGGCTGAGCAAATTGTTCAGCCCGCAAACCAGGGGCTCGCGCCCCTGGCTACATTACTCGGCCCCTCCGGGGCCAATACAGCCAACAACCTATCCCACTACTGGATGCATCGTCCTGCGGCAGGGGGAAGGGGGAAGGGACCTCAGCGTTTCGTTTGGCAGGCATCTACTTCGCCAATTCAAAGATCGCCTCAATCTCCACCGACATCCCCGCCGGCAGCGACGCGGCGCCAACCGCACTGCGGGCAGCGATGCCGCACTCTTCGCCGAAGACGTCCCGCATCAGCTCGCTGAAGCCATTGATCACCGCCGGATGATCAACCAGCTCCGGCGTCGCCTGAACGAGCCCGAACGTCTTCACCAGCCGGGCAATCCGGTCGAGGCTGCCGCAATGCTTCTTCAACGACGCCAGAATGGCGAGCCCCGTTTGCCGCGCCGCCTGGTACCCCGCGGCCACGTCCATATCGGCGCCAATGCGGCCCTTGATCAGCGTCCCATCCGGCAACAGCGGCCCGTGGCCCGACAGATACAGCAGCCCATTGATCTCCACGATCGGCTTGTAGACGCCAATCGCCTTCGGAGCCGGCGGAAGTTCCAAATTCAACGCAGCAAAACGGGCTTCGAAGCTTTCCATGTTTAACTTACTCAGAGTGATGATTCAGTTTTGAACCGCCAAGGACGCCAAGAGCGCCAAGGGGAATGGCAAGAACATGTTGGAACCGCAGATGAACGCCGATGGACGCTAATAGGAATGACTCGGAACCAGAACCTCATCCGCGTTTATCCGCGTTCATCAGCGGTTCCATCCTGTATTTCCTTGGCGCTCTTGGCGTCCTTGGCGGTTAGTCTTTCTTGTCCTTGTAAACGCCCCGCGGATCAATCACCCGCTCGCCCACCACTTCCCATGCTCCTCCCGCCTCGCGGCGGAAGAAGCAGCTCTCAAACCCCTCGTGGCAAGCGGCGCCGGTCTGGTCGACTTTCAGCAGCACGGCGTCGCCGTCGCAGTCGATGAAAATCTCCCGCACCTGCTGCACGTGGCCGCTCTCTTCGCCCTTGCGCCACAGCCGATTGCGGCTGCGGCTGAAGTAGCAGGCCCGGCGAGTAGCGACCGTTTCGTCCCACGCCTCGCGGTTCATATGGGCGAGCATCAGCACCTTGCCGGTCGCGGCGTCTTGCACGACGGCGGTGATCAGCCCATCCGGCGACTTGAAGTTGGGTAGGGTAGTGGTCACGTGGGATCAGTCAGCTATCGAGGTTGAGGGAAACCGAGAGCTTCTTAGGGTGCCACTGGCGTGTCGCCAGTGCTGAAGCGGGTACTCGCTCAGCACATCACACTGGCGACACGCCAGTGGCACCCTATCGAAAAAAACTGTCGGCAGCCCCAGGATACCCGTCCCAACCGGCAGGCGTCTACGCACGGCTAGGCCATTCACCCTCGGCGCCGGTCGTCGTCGGCACGACCCGCGCCGCTGGCAACTTAGGCCCAACGCGAGCGTTCGCCGATCTGGTGGAGGCAGTTCCGCCAGCCGCCGATGGAAAAGAACAGGTCCTGCGGCCTCTCCCACGTTCGCCCCGACGGAGCCCTCCCTTGAACCAACCCGTCACGATTGTCCTGCCGGTCCACAACGCCGAGCGCACCCTCCGTTCCTCGTTGCTGGGGTTGATGGAGCTGGCCGAGACGACCGGCCGCCGGCTGCAGGTGGCGGTGGTGGACGATGGTTCGACCGACGCGACCTACGAAGTCGCCTGCGAACTGGCGAGCGAGTTCCCGCAGCTCCACGTGTTGCGGCAGCCCTACCAACGGGGTCTCGGTTCGGCGCTCGAGCAAGTCCGCTCGCGCCTCGGCGTCACCGACGTCGTCGCCCACAACGGGGTAGGGGAGATCGACCACCAAGAGCTGCTTGCCATCATCGGCGGCGCGCCGCAAGCGCGTCCCGCCGCCGCGGCCGTCGACAACCGCGGCACGCGCCGTACGGCTGCCTTGCCGGCGCTCAGCGCCCGCATTGCCGAGTCGCAACGCGCTGGCGGCGCCTTCCGCTGGCTGCGGATCGACGAACCCGCCGCCCCGCGCCGCATGCGTCCCGGCACGCCGGTCCTTGGCGCCGCGCTCGATGGTTTGATGCCAGCGATGAACTCGTTCGGCCTCCCTTCCGCAGGCCGGAAATAGCCCGCTTTTTCAGCCCTCGCGCGGGTGCCCTCCCGCGCCGCGAATTGTCCACAAGCTTTGTCGGACAACCGGAATTTCTTTTCGATCGTCCAACGAACAACGCCCGCCAGCGGTCAAAAAAATTGATCGCGTCATCCTCAACCACTTGCACTGAAGGCTGCTGCCATCAGTAGCGGGCGCTAGCGGGGGAGTGCGTCTTTCCGCCACTTGTTTCCCCCCAATAGCGGGCCTACGATAAGTGTGCATTGAAGAGAGCTGTGCCGGCCAGCTGGCTCTCTTCGCTCGACGGTCGCCAGGGCAAGAACCTTACTCGGCTGGTAGGTTTGGCGGCTGTCCCAACAGGCGTCTCGCATCGCACTGATTGCGGCGAGTCAGCATTCTATTCTTATGCCGACTTTTTGCTTCCTCGTTCCATACCCCTGCGGCGGCGTTGCGCTCGGATGCGCGTGGGCGTTGTCGCTCCGGTCGAACATGTGAAGCACCAGGACACCCCTTCTCGGAACCTCGCCGACTATTCTCGTCGGCGAGTGGAGGCGCCCCAGCGATGAGTACCGTGGAATACAACTTCAATCTTGGCGGTTTTCACTCTCCCGCCCCGTCGCCAGTCGTCCCCTCGACGACCGGAACGCGGCGACAACTCCACCGCATCTGCGACGTGCGGCAAGAACAAGGAGTCTCGATCCGCTCAGCCGCGCGGCGGTTGGGCATTTCCATGCAGGAAGTCCGCGAGCAGGAGAACCCTTGCCATGACCTGCCGCTGTCGCAGCTTTCGCGCTGGCAAGAAGTGCTCGAAGTGCCGCTCGCCGACTTGCTCGTCGACAGCTCCGGCCCGTTGTCGGAACCGGTGAACCAGCGAGCCAGAATGCTCCGGGTGATGAAGACCGTGAAAGCCATCTCCGAATCGGCCACCGAAGCGCCGGTGCAACGCCTCGCCGCGATGCTGATTACCCAATTGGTCGAGGTGATGCCAGAACTGAAAGAAGTCTCGGCCTGGCACACGGTCGGCCAACGCCGGACGCAAGACGAAATGGGCCGGATCATTGAACGGACGATCCCCGACAGCTTCTTCGGCGATTCGTCTTATTGACTGCGATGGCCGCCAAGGCGCGAGGTTTTCTTGGTTGGGACTCGTGCCTTGGCGGCGCCTTTTTCTTCAGCGCCAAGCGCCCCATAAAAGCCACCGGCTCTGCCGGTGGACGCAATATTGGTGGACTTAGCGAAAGCAGGGCGAACCGGCAGTTCGTCCACCGGCAAAGCCGGTGGCTTTCAGTCCGTTTCCCCTTCTCGCGGCCAATACCTCACTATCCCCCGCCGCCCAGCCGAATATAATCTCTGAAGTTCACCGGCTTTGGCCGCATATCGGGGGCGAACAGGTTTCGACCGGATAGGCGAAGCGTCGGCGGCGTGTCGTGGTTGATCAGTTGGCCACGTTAAAAGCTGATCACAATCTTCAATTGCTGAAGGTTCCTACGCTTTGGCTGCCTAGTTAAATAGGCATCCCGGACTAAGGACTGACGTCGGGTCGGTCCGGACGTCCGTCACCAATCCCGACTAGTCGCACGGCAAACGTTGGATACACGTGCGGCGAAATAAAGTTTCCGACTAGCGACCACGGAGCCCTGTCGACGAGGCGCCGTGCGAGCGAAATCAATTTCATCGACTACACACGTAGAAGTTGCCGTGGAGATATCTCGGGACGCGGGTTCGATTCCCGCCGCCTCCACTTGGACGAAGAGTCTCGTCCAGTCCACTTAGGGCCCGTCCAGACGCTCCGAAAGGGCCTCTGGACGGGCTTTTTCTTTTCACCATTCGCCAGCCACTTGCGACTCTAAGCATCGTTAACGCACAGCAAAGGAAGTGCGTCAGGTGCGCCCACGAGTGCGCCCGAAAATCTTGATGTTCCAATCTCGCTGCGCGCAATTCGGTTCGCTATCCTGAAAATCAGCGTCGGGCAATTGGTCGCCCGAGCCCCCTTGTAGGAGTTTCGAAAATGGCGAATTGGGATCGAAATCCCTGGTACGGTGCCGGGGAGACAAAGTGCAAGGTGACCCGCAAACAGTTCATGTGGAAAATTAAGCAGAGGCTGATTCGGGCGGGTGATGCACGCGGCGTTGAGGTGGATTGGAAGAACTTCAAAATCCGCTCCGCAGAAGGCGCCTGGGTCTCGTGGGATGACCACTACGCCGCGTACGCCGAAGCCCACATCAAGAGCGATGTATGGAAGCGACGGCGCGTGGAGCAGGAGCTGATCCATGCGATTTGGGGCACGGTTCATCCAGCGGCGCAGCGGCCTGGAGGCTACTCGCCGAAAGACCTGATGTATGGAGCCAAGTGGGAAGGAGGCGAGATGAAATAAAACTTCGATTTAGGCATTCGCCGATGAACGGCGAACAGCCTTCCTTTTAGCATAGGCGGATATCCGCCTCCTTGCTAAGCCAGGACCGTCCGTCGCCTGGATACCGACGCTCTGCTGCTCTTCATCAGCGCTGTCGGTTAGATCCTGAGGTATCCGTGTCCGATGGCCGTACAAGCAAGGCCGATCAAGCGATGCCGCATGCGGTAAGTACTCCGCTAGCGCGCATTGGGTGATTGGCTTTTTCTAAACGGTAATTATTCCATCGGACGCTTCTTACTGCAGAACTCCTCCCGCCTCCGTGGCGTGAGCATCTACTTCTGCGTTCGCAGCTCCGATTTCACTTCACGCGGCCCAGCCCACCTATGGCTGCGCCGCCGTTATCGGAGGCCTTGAAATGTCATTGAAACCAAAGCGAACCACACGGAAACCGCGACCCATCGCGGTCGCCAAAGAGGATGAATCAATGTCAATAAAAGAGGTTGCGAAACTACTGGGCTACTGCACTAAAACGATACGCTGGCGCGACGACGATCCTAATGACGATATGCCGAAATCAATATCGCCGCCAAATCGCAAGCGTCGGCACCGGCGCTATAGTCGGAAAGCCATGTATGAATATGCCGAAAGGGGTGGCGGTCGCTCCTGAAATACTTGTTGCGGAAAGTCCGCTAAATTCTGATGCCCCGGGGGATTATAAAAGGAGTGTAGAATCGCAATACCGGAATATAAGCTGATCGGGTCGCCGCGACGCTACGTCAACGGACGCGGCGTTCCGGCCAAGTTCTATACGCAGCGATTTCGGCTGCTGAACAGCTTGGATTCCCGCATTCGCAGCGTGTCTTTGAAGACGAAGGACGGCGCGGTGGCTCGCCGCCGCGCCGTCGCTTTCGTCGAAAGTCGAATTCAAGAGATTATCCAAGAGCGAGACCCGCACGCCCGTACTCTAGCATGCGGAGTTCATGCATCCCTGGGCGAATACGTTCAGGATCTTGTAGCGATCGGTAATACCCGTCGTCAGGCATGTCTTGTCCAACGGCGAATTGAACGCGTCCTAGCCGAGGCCAAGATTGCGGAGTACTCGCAACTTGACGCCGTTAAAGCAGTGAAGGCAATCGCCTCACTTCAGCAGAAGGGAGAATTCTCAACCACCACCACGGCCAACCGCTATCGCGAAGGCCTCCGCGCTTGGTCGCGCTGGATGAAACGCCACGGCCGCTGGCCAACGAATGTGCTGGAAGAGATGCCGAAATTCAAGGGCGATTCTAACAGCTCGCGTCGCCGTGCGATTCTGAGCGAGAGACAATTCAGTACGCTCCTTGAAGTGACGCGGAAGGCACGACCAGTTCGGAATCTCTCGGGTGAGTTGAGATTCTGGTTGTACCTTGTCGCATCACAAACGGGGCTGCGGGCACAGGAGCTTAACAGTCTTACGCCCGACAGCTTCCATCTCAAATCAGTGCCCCCCTTCGTTCAAATCGATTGCACAGTATCGAAAAGACGAACGTTGGACCGCATAGAACTGCGAGCTGACTTCGCATTACTCCTCGCTGCGTGGTTGCATGGCAAGCCTCGCCAAGAGCGTTTGTGGGGCGGCAGCCGTTCGTGGTGGTACAAGGCAGCGTCGATACTTAGAGAAGACTTGAAGGCATCCGGTATTCCATGTGAAGTAGAGACGCCGGATGGCGTGGCGCTAGTGGATTTCCATTCGTTCAGAGCGTTCAGGGTGACGCAGGCAGTTCTCTCGGGGGCTAACAGCCGCGTCGTGCTCGCTACTGTGCGGCTATCCAGTGAAGCATTGCTCGATCGCTACGCCAAGATCCCGCAGAGCGAGATTACGGCTTGCACGATGGCGATACCCTTGCCCAGCGTTCTTCAAGCGACTTCGGCCGGGTGAATCTCAATTTGGTTTAGTCCCAAATAGGTGAAGCATGTTGATTTTAGAAGCCATCGCCCGCGAGCTATCGAAATACTACGCGGTCGAATCAGCAAATTTCGCGGGTATTACAACAGTTGTGGCAAGCATTAAGTATCATCCGTCGCTGAGCGTACGTCTTGTCTGTAAAGACAATACGTTGGCTTTCCTGCCGCCTTGGCCTACCACCTGGCCCGGCCAATTGCATTTGACGCCCAAGATCTCGGTGGCCGATCCCGATGCTCTAGCGACGGTAGTGGAGGCAGTTCACGGAGCGTTATGGGTCCAATCGGAGCATGGCCCTCGCGTGTGGAGCCGCTACTGCAACGATTGATTGTTATTCGTTGATTTTGTGGCTAGAAGTTGTGATCCACACGCCAGGACTGAAAGATGCCGAGCCAGCCCAAAGTCGCCGTCTACGCCCGAGTCTCAACCGGCGAGCAATCCCCAGACGCCCAACTCAGGGATCTGCGCGAATACACTCAGAATCGTGGTTGGAAGCAAGTCATCGAGTACATCGACCTCGGCGAGAGTGGTGCTAAGGACTCACGTCCCGCCTGGAACGAGCTCTGGGAAGCGATCCGCCGTCGACGCGTAAACATCGTGGTGATTCCGGCCCTTGACCGCCTTGGCAGATCGTTGCCGCATTTGGTCAAAATCCTTTGTGCGATCAACGACTCCAATATCACGCTTATCAGCCTGCGGGAAGGCTTTGACATCAACACGCCAGTCGGCCGACTGCAGGCCAACCTGCTGGCGGTGCTCAGTGAGTATGAGCTGTCCCTTATCCGCGAACGGACCAAGGCCGGCATGCGTGCCGCCCGCGCCCGTGGCAGTCAGATCGGACCGCGGAAGAACTATCTCTGCCCTAAGAAGGCGACTGAGATGCTTGATCGTGGCGTTGGTCAGATCAAGATCGCCAAAGCCTTGGGAGTCGGAGTGGGCCGGCTCAACGCCTTCGTCCACGAACAGTACGTCCCGACCAAGCAGCGTCAAAAGCTCGCAAACGGCGTGGAGATGCTGACGCTCACCGACTGACCTCTGCATATCTAACCGGGGTTCACGCAAGAGCCGCTTGATGCCAGAAGACCGATGACGCTCCATTTCTCGCTACAGAATCCGCCATGGCTGCGAACTCTGAACCGCTGAAAGCCGCCTGGGAACGAGCACGAGTTTACGCCGCTGAACATGGCCTTTCCCTTCGTAAGGCTCGCTCCATCCTCGCTCAGCAACCGAAGACCGCCAAGCCAAAACGAACGACGAAGGCGGCAAAGGCAGGAGTTCCTCAAGAGCTCGCCGCGGCAGAAAAGCAGTTGCGAACCAAATACCCTCACGTCATCGCCGGGACGCTCGCTGCCCACGCCGATGGTCCGCACAAGGGGCGGCGAACAGTCGAGATTCAATGCCAGGCCGAAGGCTGCAAGAACCGGCGATTAGTTCACACTTCGGACGTTTTCCAAGTGACTCGATGCCCTGATTGTGCCAAAACGGCTCGAAGTCAGCGAAGATCAAAGTCCAACTCGAAGGGAACGACTTGAACCCGAAGCCCAACGTCGACCAACCTCCTGCCATCGATCTCGCCTGGAGCGAGTACGAAAACATTTCAATTTCAGCAGCCATGGCGGGGATCAAATACCCCGTGCTGCTCGACCCTCGCATTCGCACGCTGGTGGAACGGGAGATCGATCCTGTCGAGTTCGAACGAGCCCATCGTCAGGAGCCTTTGGGCATCTTCGTACTGATTGGGCTGCGATTCCTGCTCGACCGATTCCCCAGCATGACGAGATTTCGGTATTCGATCGGCCCGCCGCCAGAGGAAGCCAAAGTACCGGTGATCGCGACGTTTCACCACGACGAGCAGCGAGGCTACTTTCTCGCGTTAACGCTCGACGTTTACGGAACAGAGCTGAATGCCTGAGGCTCGTTACACGCGAGAAACCTTTGTCTCGGCAGAAGAGGCATTTGACAATATATAGGGTGCATTTTTCTACTATCGTCCATGGTTACCCCTACTATAGGTGGATAGATCGTTGCCCCCATATCCATTTGACGACGATCTCCTGTCGCTACGAGCTTGCGTCGGCCTGGTGCGACGCTTCCATCAACGCATCAAGGCCCCGATCGCCGCGACGCCCCAAACTCTAAAATGCGATCCGGCATCGGCCTTGGTGTTTAGCGAACGACTGATGGCGCTATCGAAGGAACTGGTGGGAGCTGCCAACGGTACGGAGGATGCTCTACTTAGTCGGGCGGCGATGGCGGTGGAGGAACTGGGGGAGTGGCTTGCAGCGAATGGCAAGCTAGATCTCCTTAAAACCGCCGACGCACTTGGAGACCGGTTTTACGTATTGCTTGGCGACGCTGTGGCCACCGGCATTCCACTCCCCGAAGTATTCGAGGCGGTGCATGAAAGCAATTGGTCAAAGCTGCCGCTCGTGACGACTGCATGTGGCAAAGCATTCAAGGGCCCCGACTTTAAGGCGCCCGATCTCGAATCACTTCTCGCTCACTACGCTGCGTTGAGGACAGGGGATCCAGACGTCAGCGAGCACGATCGTCTCGACTTTTAAGATATGCCGCCTTCCTTCTTCAAGCCGCCGACTGAGCGACCGCGTGATCCGCTAGATGAGAATCCCTGGGCCACGTCAACGTATCTTCAATACATCCATGGACTCGACGGCGAGATGCGCGAGATGTGCTTGCGTTGGGTGCAAGTCTGTCGATTCGCCCGACAATTGCCCGCTGAGTGGGAGTTCTTCGCGGGACGGTTCGCCAGTCTCGGCCTCGATCGACTCGGACTTGCCAACAGTAGCGTTCTAAAGCTGCTAGAGGCGGTTGCCGGATCGGGAGTGCGCATTCCCGAGACCGGGTGGAAGCTGCGAGTCGCTCGCCCTTGGTGCGCACTCATCGAACCGTCGGAGGACGTTGAACCAGTTCTACCGACTCATTGGCTCGAAGGCGTGGAGCTGCATGGCAAACCCGACAGCCTCTGGATTGGTCGACGGGCGCTGGAACAACCCCTTTGCCCGGCCCCGTTCGACAAAGTTGATGAAGCGGCCCTCGGTGCTAGTAAAAGGATTGAGGAGGTCGACTGGTCTGCGTACCAGCCACAACGCTATGGCTGGAAGAGTCGAGACGTTTCCCACTGGCCTAACTTCATGGAGGCGTATTCGTGATCGATCCCGATGTCGAGGCCGATTGGCTCCAAGATACGCTCACCGATGTGGCTCGACGGATGCGTCGGCCAGGAGCTAATGCAGCCGAGTTGGCAGAGTGCGCCACGGTCCTCGAATGGATTGTGGCTGATCTGCGGGGATTGGATTACAGCGGGGACTTGAAGCCCGTCAACTACGGCCGAAAGCGACGCGGGTGGATCGATGCGGCCGTTGCCGCCGGACTGATTCTCTTGCTTCGCCGACTCTTCACCGACGACAGCAACTCCAAATCGTGATCGTATCGACATCAACCTGGAGAGACGCCATGCAACGTCCCAAAGATCTCAGCCGCGACGAACTGGAACGCATCGTTAATGAGTTGCAGCAGGCCCTCTACCTCCGGTATGACGAGGAAGCCGATAAATTCCTCTGGGACCCAGCGAAGGAGTGGAGCGGGTTCGACGTCTGCGACGCGATGGGTCACGTCCTCACCGAACTTTCGATGGTTCCGGAAGAAATCAAGCCGTTCGAGTAGTGCGGCAAGTTGGTAACTATATGGATACAGTCACGGCGGAAGGGGCTGCTAGCCCCCTCCGCCGTTGACGTTGATGCCGTCAGTTCCGAGTTATTCGAGGGCGTCCTCGACCGTATCGAATGACTCTTCGGCGTCTTCGATGAACTCGATTTGCAACTGATTCAACAATTCTTCGCGCGGCATCTCGCTGTAGCCTCTGTGGCCGGACCAGAGAATGTCGCTGAGCCAAGCCTGTAAGTCCCTGGCCTTCTCTTCGTACAATCGTTCCACAAGCCGCTCGTGCAGGACGCCCGCCAATTCTAACTCTACAGAGTTAGGTTTGCCGTCGACTACTGGTTCGGCCTCAACACGATCTTCCGCCCAGGCAATGAAACCCTCTTGAGTCAGCGGGTGCGTCGCCGCCTCTTCGACCTCTTGCATCTCGACGAGGGCTGTGCCAGAGAAGGGCGATTCGAACGAGTAGGTAAGTCGCAGTTTGTTCTTCGACAGGACTTCTGAGTCGATGCGACCCTCAACGTTCAGTAGCACGGCATCGTGAAGGGTCGCGAGAAACTCCTTGGCAACATCGTGCGGACTCGCTGCGGCTGTGCGGAACTTGCCGTAAAGCTCTTTTCGCTGGCGTTTGGGATCGTTCGGCGCGAGGTAGCTCGTGTAATTGAATCGGCGCAATGGGCAGCTCCAGAGGGTTGAAGAGGAACTGCTTTTTCTAGCACGAACGGCTTTTCGAAAGTACTTCCTTAAATGCTCTAACCAAGTCCCTCGCAACAATTTCAACCGTCAAGTTGAATACACTTGTGAAATGCGCATAATCCGCTGCTGTTCCCGTTTTCAAACTTTCTAAAATCGGATTTCAGATAAATGTCACATAGGAGTTGGTGGAGAATCTTGTCGGACGAGCTGGAGCACGAGGGCTTTCGCGTATTGCCCCGCTGCACTCTCGATGGAAATGTCTTCGAAGTGTGGAAATGGTGGCCCGCCCCAGGCTGGGCAACTCTTACGATTATGTCGAACGAGATACAAATTGTCTGTAGCGGAGCCAATATCGGGCCACCATTTTGGGGCTACCCCAAACAGCAACGAAATTTGTCTCTGAGTGATACTCGTTGGCCAAAAATGTTGCGAGACATAGTAGCAGATTGGTTGAATGCGGTAAGCGAGTTGCCGCCGCATGAAGGTGCGGATTGGGAAGTTGTACTAGAGAACCTACGATCAAGTCCCAACTACAATATTGATGCAATGAGATGATAGAAGTATGACCCTATTCTCAAATGACCATTTGAGAATAACTCCGTCAGGAGGCGTCGGAATAGGTTCGGCGCCGCCGTTGAGGAATTGGCGTTGGACCACCCTTGAGAATAGCGTCCGCCTGCCGACCCTTTGGGAATATCCCATAACTTCATGCCGTCTCCGGCATTTCGGCCGACAGCGACTTCAGCGCTTCGCGGGGGTTTGCGTACTTGATCGCCGACATCGGCATGTCGTTGAGCTTGAAGGAGGTGTCGTAGGGTGAGAGCTCCGCTTCGGTTAGCCAGACTTTAGCGCAGTTGATCAGATCGTTCATCGACCCGGTGACGGATCTATTCAGCGACTTCGAGAAAATGACGCTCGCCGCCGACAGCGCCACCAACCGCAAGTAGAGAAACCCCAGTCCATCGTCCACCATCACGCCGCGAACGGATTCCAGGCCACGTTGGATCAATCGCCCCCCATCCGTCACGCCTCGACCATAGAAGACCGCCGAATAGAGCGAGGCGGTGTTCGTCAGGATGACGTACTGGGTTCGATCGGCGGTGAACAAATGCCCCGACCAATCAGCCAGCAGGTTCTGGTCGAGCGGCAGGACGTTCGTTGGCGTCTCGCCCACCCTCTTTGATAGCTTCTGCGAAAGTCGGATGACCATGGCTTCACCTCTGGCTTCTCGAATCGTCGTCCGTGGATTTAAGTAGGTCGGTTAGGCCGACGCCGAAAATAATTGGCGCCTAGAAGCGACAGGACGAGACATCTTCGTCGATGCCCTCCTTCACCTCTACCCGTCTCTCGTTCGGTCGACTAACGTTCGTGAGGAGTCGGCATTCCTCTATGGAATCTAACATCGCCCTCGTTGGCCCCATGGAATCCCGACGAATCAACTGCCTCCTCGGCAAACCTACCGTGGACGCCGGCCGTTAGTTGGATAACAGCCCGGCGACCCACCTCAAAGCAAGACGCATCCCAAACCAACTAACCGGCCCCGGCGGGCCACCTTTGTCTTGCTCACCCGCCGGGGTCGTGCTGTATACGGAGCAAGACAACGATGGGCCTCTCAGACAAACTACGTGAACTAAGCCAGGAACAACGACTTGATGAAGGTCCAACCGACTGGGGGCAACCCTTTGAAGAGAGCTTAGTCTCCGTCCTGATCGAAAAGCCCGATCTCTTCGCCAAAGCCACCCCATATCTCAGGCCGAATCTCTTCCAGTCAATGGCTTGCATGTTTGTCATGGCCCAAATTGCCACCGACTATGCGGAGCACGGCGTCGTACCCACCCGCTCGCTACTACGATCTCGCTTGTCGAAGCAACTAACTGTCGACGATCCCTACGAAGACATTCTCGGTTTGGTGGATAGGAAGCCTACCCCGCGAGAAGTTCCCTTCGTCGTTCAAGAGCTAGACCGCTTCGTCGGCAGTAGGATCCTTAATCGCCTCACTAGCGATGAGATGCTTGATCTCATGGCAGCCAACGACGCCGTATTCACCGCCGCTAAGGTCAGCGAAATCTATGCAGAGTACGACAGATTTCGCAACGGCGACATCCAAGATTCATTCTCGGCCTCTGAACTATTAACCAATTTCCCGGAACAACGGCCAGCAGTAGTCGACGGCTTCTTTCGAGAGGGCCAAATCGCCAACATCGTCAGCAGCAGCAAAGTAGGCAAGTCGTGGCTGATGTATGGATTAGCACTTTGCGTCGCCGGCGGCCATCCCTGGTTTGGCCATGCCACCCAACAAGGTCGCGTCTTATTGGTGGACAACGAGCTACAGCCCGAAGACCTCTCTTTTCGTCTTCGGAGCGTTTCGAAGGAATTGGGCGTGTCGTTAACGGGGCTCGACGTGTGGACGCTCCGCGACGCTCCGAAAAGCTTGAGCGAGCTGCGGCCACGACTGAAGGCCCTTGAACCAAAACAGTACAACCTCATCATCCTCGACGCCAAGTACAAGTTCGTCGAAGCCGACGCCAGCGAGAATGATAACGCCGACGAAGCTCGCTTCTACGCCATGCTGAGCGAAATCGCCGGTTCCACTAAAGCGGCCATCACCCTCGTCCATCATTCCACCAAAGGCGACCAGACCGAGAAGCGAGTCACGGACGTGGGATCAGGAGCTGGCGCCCAAAGCCGGGCAGCCGATTGCCACATCATCCTCCGCGACCACGAGGACGACGGAAAGGTCGTCCTCGATGCGGCCATCCGCTCATTCAAGCCCGTTCAGCCCCAGGTTCTCCACTTCCAGTACCCTCTCTGGAGATTGGATGAACAAGCAGATCCCGCGAGACTGGCCACTAAACAGGCTAAAGATCAACGCAATCGAGACCACGAGGGCTGTACTCAGATACTAGATCACCTGCGAGAATCTGGTAAAGCTACCGCCAGTAAACTCAGGGTTTTAGGGATTGGGAAAGACCGGCTAGTGAAGCTGCTAGGCCAGCTGGTAGCCGCTGAAATGATCACGGAGACTCCAGTCTTGGTCAGAGGAAATCCCACCTTTGAATATCAGATGAAGTCTGAGTAAACACCGGAGAGCCGGAATGGGTAACTGCCAGCAGCTACTCACTTCACTGCTCATTTAAATTCAAATGCCGATGATACCCTCAAGGAATATGTTGGCTGTTTACGTTGGCTGTTTAAAAACCTACAAACAACACTACACCGACAACGTATGTTGTATGTTGGCTGTGTCCCTAAAGGGGGGACACAGCCAACAATACAAAACAATTAGAAGTTACCCTGTCGGTAAGAGGGCGGCCAACATTAACAGCCAAGGTGGCTTGATCCCGACCTCCTGACTGATAATTACCTTGAATGTCTATCTGGACTGACATCTAAGACATCAACTCCTGCTGTGCTTCATCGGCTACTACATGCTGGATGTCTCTGACTGGTGATCATTACTGCTGTGGGTTCTGCTGGGATGATCCTAACCTGATGACGATGAAATTCGCGCCCTCGTTAATCGATCACCATCAAGTCCGCTTAGCCTGGAGATCGAATCCTGTATCCCGAGACGCGACCTTCCAGTGGTTAGCGGGGTGATCAGCAAGTCGAGGAAGTCCGCCGGCTGCAACCGACGTTCATGCGCGGAACACCTCGCCTTACCACATGCTCTCCGACGGCCTTCCTTCGCTCTTCCTTGGCAGCGAAGGTTCCGTGGCTATCTCAGGCGGGTTTGATAGCTGAAGGCCAAGGGAAGGCCGGGAAGAAGCTCGGAGAGGGTCTGCCTTTCCACATTCACAGCCTGAAGCAGCATTCGATGGAGTCACGGGTGGGTGATGCCAGACGACGTTGTTGGCGCCACCTATAGCGTCTTCGGCGCCAGGGAGGCGTTTCCTTTGCCTTCGATGATGCCTGGGCGCGGGAGCGTCCTCAGGTTCAGCCGCTCACGTCATGACCACCGAAACGTAGCGAGAACCCACGACGGGGTTGGCTGATCTCAGCTGGCGGTAGCTCGGGCCACGGTGCGAGCCCCCCCCCACACCACGGCATGCTCTGATCGGCGGCGGAGGATGGTTTTCTCGGAAACGTGAGGGTCTCCGGTTACGCCCAACCACCATCTCAATCATCATCAAACAACGCGTCGGCGGCGTCCCCAACCTCGTAATGCAAATCGACTGCAGCTTTCCAATTCTCCAACTTGAACTCTGCGGCAATGAGTGCCAATCTCGCCTGAGTGGTTGCCGACCCATGGTAGATCATCCCTTGGCCGGTCTGCCGACGCATGAGCACCCGACCACGGGGCACGTGAAAGAACTCGTCATTGGCTGATCGCCCGAATTGGGGAGCAACATTCGGCCATTCTCTCCAATGTTCAAGGTGGCTGTCGATGAAGCCGCCCGCAATTGGACCGCTTACCACCGGCAGGTGGGATAGTGCCGCGATTCTATCGCCGTCATCCCACCAAATGCCAATGAGTGGAAGATCCTTCGTGCTGCGTGCCATTCGATCGAATCCGAAGAATCCGGTTACCTCTCGTCGACGGCGACAGGAGCAATGTCATCCTGATACTGAAACGGTCCAGCGGGGCATTTCACCGTGACGAATCCCTCGCGACATTTATAGGTGAGATAGGTGTCGTCTGCCACGGTGAACATCCTGATGGGACGCCCATATTTTTCGTAGAACGATTGCTTGGGAATGAAATCACGGCCAAGTATTTCTTGGCGGAATTGATCCACGGTCATTTGGGCTGTCGGAGAACTGGCAACTTGTTGTCGGAGCAGCTCTGCTTGTGCCGACATTTCGGGAGTGATTCGGCTCTCGTTGACAGGGGAACTCGTCATCGGCGTTGCTGCGCGCGGCGGTCGATTCGCTCGCCCCGCTGCCGCGAAGACTAACAGGACCGCGAAGCCGGCAGCGACGAGCCCCAGCACACGCTTTCCCTTCGTTTGCAACATGAGCTCTTGGTGATTCCACAACGCCCATCCCCACCACGCCGGGATCCACAGGAAGCCGTAAAAGATCCAGGCGAGCACTTGAAACGGTACTTCCCACCTGCCTGCATGTTCTCCGTACCACTCGGAGAAGGTCCCGGCCTTCTCGGGTAAGACGATGGGCGGGGGAGGGGGATTCGGGGGCAGAAATAGCCCCTGAATGTTGCCGGCGGTCGTCGCTGCAGCGATGCCCTCCTTCCGTATGTGGTCCTCGCGGCCGAGCTTTCCCTGGCTCGCCAATTGGCGGAGTTGCGCATCGGTGAGCGGCCCGAGTTCGGTTCCGGCCATCGTAACGAACCAGTTTGGCATGGAGATCCCACGTCAGAGAAGGGTAGGGGGGGTTAGCCCTTGGCGTCGGCGTCGATTTTGAGCATCACTTTCTCGGCGTTGTAGTGGGCGACGAGGGCATAGGCGAGGTTTCCGAAGCCGAGGGTGAACCAGATCGTCAGGAGCCCCCACAGGACGTGGCCGCCGGCTGACCCCCAGGTCTTACGACGGACCATCGCGGTTGTTTGGCCTTGCTCAATGATCTCGTAACCTTGCGTCATGTAGTCGTCGAGCATGTTTTCGAGTTCCTTCTTCGAGCTGACGCGGCGGAGGCGGGGTGCTGCCATATAAGCTTCCCTTTTGAATTGAAGATGTATTGCTTCCAGTGGACGTTGATTACTAGCACCGAGCGACGCCCCGATGTATTTATTGCGCGAGAGATGAACGCCAGGCGGATGCAAGAGCAAGTTCTCGTCGGTGACACGCCCAAGAATAGTCCAAATGGGACTATTCCATTGGAGACTTTAACTTGGCGGTGAACGCTTATCAAGCGCCGCCATGCAGAAATCAACCTTCACCGCCGAGTACGCAGTCTTCTGCCGGCTCCTGAGAGAGCACCGGGAGCAAGCTGGACTGACGCAGGTGGAGTTTGCCGAGAGAATTAAAGAGACGCAGTCATACGTCAGCAAAGTCGAACGGGGCGAACGTAGGATCGATCTGGTCCAGCTGCGAGTATTCTGCAAGGCGATGGGCGTTAGCTTGGGGCGGTTTGTGGAAGCGTTCGAAAGGGCTGTCCGGAAGACCTGAGATTCCTCGTCGTCGACGGCTTCGAGCCCCTGTTGCCCTAAGACGGGGGAAGTCATAGACCGTCTCGCCTCAGGGTTCGTGCTGCTTTGGCAACCTCATGTCTCTCAACATGTTATCGAGTGCCGAAACACTGCATTCAGAACGGACCTGATTTGGAGGCGTTCGCGGCCGACGTCGACCGGACGTACATTTCTTATCTAGAGAATGACCAGAAGTCGCCGACGGGTGGAGATACTGGAGAAACTCTGCCGAAAGCCGAAGTTGCCGGTCTCGAAGCTAATTAAGCGGGCCAAGAAGTCAGCGAATAGTCTTAAGAGGCACCCTCAATCGTTGCCTTGCCATTTAACCGGCGGATGTGGGGAGAGTCATTGCCGAGCACCCGCATTGTTGCGGGGCGGGTACTTAAACTGCCGCGAAATTTTTCACTGTAAAGCGAAATCAGTGATTCCGTTGCGAGCGATTCAATAGGCTAATCCATCAGCCCGTAATTTCAGTTCATTGTTGTCGAACGTTGGCCAGCGATTTCTCCACTGGAAGAGAACTGTGCGACTAAAAGGTATCAGAATTGTCAAAGTCACAGGCTGATCTCATACCTCCGAATTCGCTTTCTACCACTCCAACTATTTCTGCTAGGCGGTCCATGGACTAAACTGCGGGCCTTGTCGGCACGATATCTAGGGGGGCGATCTACAATGCATATTGACTTGTCATATCGTCTCAGCGGAAATCAGCCGATTCATTGCGATCATGGCTATGCGTTGTTCGCGTCGGTGTCGCGATTGCTCCCCGAGGTGCATGCCGAGAACGGCATTGCCATTCACCCCATTGGCGGGCGGCAAAATGGCGATCGGCAGATGACTCTGATGCCGTGGAGTACGCTCTCCTTTCGAGTGGCCGCGGAAAAGATTCCCGTGCTGTTGTCGCTTGCCGGCAAGTCACTGGTTTTGCACGACGCCACGGTGCGAGTCGGAGTTCCCGAGGTCCGCACGCTCGCGCCCGCCACGGCGCTGCGGAGCCGATTGGTAGTCATCAAAGTGGCCCACACCGACGCCGCCGCGCTCACCGCAGAAACGTTCGCGGCCGCGGCCCGCAAGCAAATGGAGCAACTCGCGATCTCCTCCGAGGTGATGTTAAGCATCGGCAAACGCCGCACGCTGCGCATGAAGCAGCGCGAGGTGGTCGGCTACGAAGTGATCGTCGAGGGGCTGACGGCGGAGGAGTCGATTGCACTGCAGGAGAATGGAATCGGAGGGAAGCGGCATATGGGGTGCGGGGTGTTCTTGCCATTGGGCGAGAAGGTGATGCCGTGATGGACCCCAATCGCTTGTGGGCTAAGAGCGCAAGGGATGGAGAAGTCCTTCATTCCTCCATGTCGTTGTCGCAACATCTACAGGATGTCTACGAGGCCGCGGTGCGGATTCTGGATGCAACTGGCGACGATCAACTGATCGCGTTGGATCTATGCCCCGAGGTCTATCGTGATCGATTCCGTCGATGCGTCTTATTAGCAGCGGCAGTGCATGATCTGGGCAAAGCCAACGATCATTTTCAGGGTATGATTTGTCGCACTCGCGAGCGTTGCGATCGTTCTCAGGGGCTTCGTCACGAATGGGTGACCGTATTCATGATAGAGCGGCTGCAACCGTGGTTGCTTCCGGCCGTCGGCAATAGCGAAGTTGATTTTGCGTTCGTTGAGTGGGCTGTCGCAGGCCACCACCCGGCTATTACCCACGCAAGCCCGCCGCGAGATTCGCCGAGCGGGTCGAAGCCGGAGCTCAAGTTTTCACTAAGTCATGCAGACTTTCGCTCTGCCCTGGATTGGTTGGCGGTCGAATTCGGTTTGGAACAACCCCCGTTGCAGTCAGACGTTACTCTCGACCTCAGCACCCTTGGTGATGTATTTCCGGTGCTTAGGACGTGGGAAAAATCAGCGCACAAGATTTGGAATAAGTTGCACCGAAACGATCAACGACTGGTGGCTGCTGTCAAGAACTGTCTCGTGGCCGCAGACGTCGCAGGATCAGCATTGCCGAAGGTTGCCCCGAACGATCCTAATCGTTGGGACTGGATCACCGCGTCATTTTCCGACAAACCGCATCCCGGCGAGCTCCAAGCAATCGTCGCGCATCGACTGAGGGACAATGCTCCGCGCACTTTCCAATGCCGAGTCGAGAATTCGTCGGCACCGGTAACATTTGTAAAAGCTGGGTGCGGCAGCGGAAAGACATTGGCCGCTTATATGTGGGCCGCGAAGAATCACCCGATGCGACGACTCTATTTCTGTTACCCGACTACCGGCACCGCCACGGAAGGGTTCAAAGACTATCTATTTGAGCCAGACGTCAGGGCAGATTTGTTCCATAGTCGGCGAGACGTGGATTTTGAGATCATTCTCTCAACCGGCGCCGATGCTGAGAACGCAGACGCCGACGAAGCAATCCAGATCGACTCGCTCGATGCTTGGTCCACGCCGATTGTAGCCTGCACTGTTGATACGGTGCTTGGCATCGTCCAAAACAACAAGCGAGGACTGTTTGCATGGCCAGCGCTCGCCCAAGGCGCCTTCGTGTTCGACGAAATCCATGCGTATGATGATAGATTGTTTGGGGCTTTGTTACGATTCCTGAATGACTTACCGAGTCTCCCTATTCTTCTGATGACCGCCAGCCTGCCGAAGGCCCGCGAAGACGCCTTACGCACCATGCTGGACGATCGAGGCATTGAACTCGACCCCATTCCCGGGCCGAAGGAATTGGAAGAACTTCCCCGCTACAAAAAGGCGATTGCTGCGGAAAACGATCCGCTGCCCTTCATCTGCGAGACGCTTCGTAACAACGGCAAGGTCCTGTGGGTATGCAATACGGTAGCGCGTGTGATGGAGGCGGCGAAGCGGTTAAGTGAATGCCATCCGCTCATCTACCATAGCCGATTTAAGTATGAAGATCGAGTTAGTCGGCACAAGGCCGTTATTGATGCGTTCGGGGGAGACGGACCGGCGCTCGCCATTTGCTCCCAAGTTGCGGAAATGTCCCTCGATCTTTCGGCCGATCTCCTCGTCACTGATCTGGCAACCGTGCCGGCGCTAATTCAACGACTCGGTCGGCTTAATCGTCGCACAACGCCCGACGCGCCGATCCCGCCAAGACCGTTCGTCGTTGTCGAATTGACCAACCCGCTGCCATATAGCTCAGAAGATCTAGACGCCGCTCGTGCCTGGCTAGGCAGGTTACCGAACGACAACATTTGCCAAACTGATTTGGCTAAAGCATGGGAACAGACGAGCAATCATCCACCAGAACGGGTTGACAGTGCTTGGCTTGACGGTGGGCCAAGCACGACCGTGAAGGAGCTTCGCGATGGGTCGCATGGCATTACGGTGCTGATGGAGGAAGACCTTCCCCGTGTGAATGCCAATCGCAAAGAACTGGGCAAGCTGACATTACCGATGCTCCCCACCCCCGGATGGGAAAGTTGGCCGCGAGAGCGAGGTCTTCCGCTCGCACCTAAAGAAGCAATCACCTACGACCGAATGCAAGGCGCCGAATGGCGAAAGTAAACAAACCAAAAATCGAGAAGCCGCAGGCCCCAGACCATCTAACGATGAATCTCTTTGGCCCCGGCATGACGGCGTTACACCGCGCCGGCTTAGGCGGGTTGGCATGTACCCTCGCCGCGATAGAGCGACGATTTAAGAACGGCCGGATTGCGAAGAAAGAACTGCCCGCAACCTTCGTAAACGACACGCCGCCGTGGGAGATCGACGAACATTCCGTTTCGCTTCGGTTTGGCAAGCCAGAAAACGCTAAGGAATACTTGCGGAAGTTATTTGCTTTCGCGTTTGGCATCCGAAAAGACGGGCTCATCAGCCTTCCAGGACAGCAGTTCGATGCCGAGCCGCACGCCGCAATACTCGCAGACTTACAAGCAGGCTTTACATTGACGTTCCTTCAGCACGGACAAGTACGCAAGTTGGCAAAGGAGCTGACCGCGACGAGTTATGACTCGGAGGTTGAAGGCGTGCCCGGCGTCGTCGTTCAGTACAAAGCTTGCTCAGAATTCAAACATCAAAACGGCTGGCAAAACCTGGTCGACAAAAAAGGCTGCTTGGTTTCCGGAACAATCCGAGTGGATGGACCCATTAGTCCAGGCACGGTTGTCCGGCATGTTGCTTTTACCGGCGATACAGGCGCCGAAGATCCTCTCGATCGAATGTTGCCTTTGTACTTCGCAATTGTTGGTTGCTTATCGTTGCCGGTGAATCGCGGAGTCGCCTCGCTGCTCGTGCCAGACGTCACCGACCTGACTGAATTCGTCTACGATCGCCCCGCGATGACGCCCTCGACTGCCATTGATTGCCAAATCGCAAATGCAGCCGATGCTGTATTTCGAGCACAAGTGCGAGTGAGGAGAAATCCGCGTCGGACGGCTGAGGTGCAGTCGCGCGCTAGAAAGAGCGTTGTCGGTTCTGCGAGTACAGGTTGCTATGCCATGACCTTCACGCCCACGCCGTGGGCCAGTCAGCAAAAATCGCGGATTGCAACAATCTATGTGCCGGCGGGAAATGATCAAACCCTCGACAGATATGATCGAGCCGCCAAGTATTTGTCTGCTCGAATCGTCGTCCGCACAATTAAGGAATCAACTGGAAAAGGCAAAGCTAAGGTCCCTAGAGAACGGCAGGAATCGTTTCGTGCGGATAGCGTAGTTCGCCCGCTTGTCGCCGAGAACTTGGCTCTCGGGCGCAAGTGGTATTTCGGATTCAACAAACTGCTGACCAAAATCAATCCGGCGACAGAGAAGCCATTCCGAGATCAACTCCAATTCGAACGAAAGGGGCTGCACGACATGATTGCCGACGACACAATGTGGGACGAAGACGCTGAACGCGTCGTTGTGCGAGCCGTCCATGAAGCTATTCGTAGGCGATATGCACAAATCGCGGATGAGAATAAAACCAACCCTGCTGCCATGAAGAACCGCTTCGGTGGTGAGTATGACAAGTGGCGACTAGCATTCGCAGGTGCAAAAACTCCAGATCAGTTTCGCAAAGCACTATGCGACCTCTTAAGTCGTGCTGGTCGAAACTCAGTGTTGCAAGAATCTTGGGATACCGTATTGCCAATGCTTCGGACTAGCAACTGGAAACACGCCCGCGACCTGTCATTGCTCGCCTTATGCAGTTATCAGGGCCGCAATGACGATTCTGCCGTACCCGGACTCGAATCCAAATAACTCTTCGAAAGGAACGTCCGAATGTCGCTTCATGTGTTCGCAAACTTTGTAACTCCCTTCGGCACGGCCGCCAATAACCGTGCCGAAACCGAAGGCAACATTACCACCCTCCAAAAGTTATTGTGGCTAGGCGAAACTCATAGCACCGTCTCTGCCGAGGCGATTCGCTTCGCCCTGCGAAGGCGGCTTGCCAGCGCCGAGTCTACCAATCGAGAATGGGACGAAATCGAATGCGTGAACGCATGGGAGGATCCCGAATTCAAAGGATGGTCCGGCGACAAAGGCAAGACATTCATTGACGACGATCTGCTTGGATTTATGAAGGCAGACGCCGCAAAGGAGGAAGGCGAATCAGGTTCGGCAAATATTCGTCGAGCTGTTCTTGAGGTCACTCGGGCCGTATCGCTGACACCGTGGTCCGGCGATGTGACCTTCAATGCCGCCTCCCCAGGGGCTACGCCGTCAGCCCAGAAAAAGGGACGCAATCCGGTTCCATACGGCACCGAGGTCCATGCCACTCGTTACCAATATGGGATTGCACTCACGCCAGAGCGGCTCCGGGACAAGTCTCGCGCGGCCAAGGCGATCGACGCTCTTTGCAACCTTGGCACGGTCGCAGGCAACCATGGTCGGTTCTTATTTGACTTTTCCCCCGACGTCGTCGTCCTCCGCATCACGTCAGACCCTGCTCCTCGATTGCTTTATAGCTTTGACACGACCGACAACGGCAAGACTCTGAACGCGGACGCCCTTGTCAAGCGAATCGATTCGAAGGACATCAATCCAAAGGAACTGATTCTCGGCGCCGGCGACCTCGACTCAAAACTGGTTGCGAGCTTGAAGGCACGAGGCGTCGCTGTTTTTGGCGTGAAGCGAGCCTGCGAAGAGGCCGTCAACCGCATCAATGCTGAACTTAAAATCAAAGGCTAACCATGCTTGGCCTCTATGTGACCGTCCCAGTGGCCTGCTTCCGCAAGGGACTTGCTCGGGAGTATCTCGAAACGGAACCATTGCCGCCGCCAGCGACATGTTACGGATTTTTACTCTCTCTCGTAGGTGAAACGGACCGTCGTCGCCACATTGGCGCTCGCGTGGCGCCAGTGCTGATCAGCAAGCCAGCGACCAGCGTTGTTTTACGCACAGTCTGGCGAGTTAAGAAAACGCCGCTTGGTTCGTCGGGAAACACGCGCCCCGATTACCAGCAATTGTTGACGGGCGTCGAACTTGTGATCTGGCTCGATTCCACTGAAGAGGCCGACGATGGCCTAGAGCAGCGCGTACGCGAGACATTGGCCAACCCGGCGACGATATCCCGATTTGGAGGCCTTTCACTCGGTGAAAGCACTCATTTAGTCGATGAAGTGAGTCTAGTGACGTCCCCGCAAACCCGGCTTGCTGATCGGTCGGGCCGAGCCTTTCTGCGGGCCGAACGCGGCCGGCTGACGTTGCCGGTATGGGTCGACCACGTCGGCTCCGCCGGCACTCGGTACGTGACGGGCGATTTGGTCGAGACCTCGGCGCTCACCATGCCGCTTTTAGCGTCGATGCCGACAATTTCGCCCGATTATTGACGCGGCGCCTATTGCAATGGGACGCATGGCAGATAATCCTAAAAGGGCATGCCGGAAATCGCTCCACGGATGGATTACTCCTGATTCCTCCGTGAGTTCTTGTCATGATTCGCGCCGCCGACTTGGGCGACGAGCCCCCCATTCGCGTGATGGCTCTCCACGCCTTGCTCTACTGCGAGCGGCTCTTCTATCTCGAAGAGGTCGAAGAGATCCGCGTCGCCGACGGCAACGTTTATGCTGGCCGTCGACTCCATCTCGAACGCGTCTCACTCGACGACGAGACGCCCGAGATGCGCTCGTACGACGTGAGCAGCGAAGCCTGGGGGGTCGTCGGCAAGGTCGACGCGGTTCGCAAGCGGGATGGCGTCTGGATTGCGTATGAACACAAGAAAGGTCGATGTCGCCGCGGCGAGAGCAATGAACCGCTGGCATGGCCCAGCGATCGCATTCAGGCCGTCGCCTACGCGGTGCTCGTCGAGGAGCAACTCGGCGAGCCAGTGAAACAGGCCCGTGTTCGTTATCATGCCGACAACGTTACCGTGTTGCTCGACATCGACGATGCGGCTCGTAATGACTTACGGACCGCCATTCGCCGGGCTCGCGTGTTGCGAGAATCAACAGAGCGACCGCCCGTTACTGAGAATACTCGTCTCTGCCCCAAATGCTCTCTGGCGGTGGTTTGTTTGCCGGAGGAAGAGCGATTGGCATTGGACCATGCCGACGAATTGCCGCCTCGGCTGTTTCCCTCCAGCCGAGAGCGACACACGTTGCACGTGACGACCGCCAAGACTCGGGTCGGCCGTAGCGGCGAGTCTCTTCTCGTGGAATCGGAAACTGGCAAGCAGAAAATTCCAATCGAGCAGATCGATTCGATCCTGATTCACGGTTATGGCCAACTAACGACGCAGGCCCTTCATCTGTGCGCCTACCGAGGCGTGGCCGTCGATTGGCTGACGTTCGGCGGCCGCTTCATGGCAGGGACTTCGGCGTCGCCGGGACGTGTCCAGCAGCGAATTCGCCAGTATCGCGCCCTCACGAATGAGGCGCTGTGCCTTGATTTGTCGCGAAGGACGGTTCACGCCAAAGTGGAATCGCAGTTAAAGTATCTGCTGCGCGCATCGCGAACTGACGGTGCCGTGCGGCAGTCGATTCAAGAGCCGATCGATCGCATCCGCGCTGCGTTGTCAAAGGTTGATCAGGCGGCCGGCATTGATTCCTTGCGAGGATTGGAAGGGATTGCCGCGAAGGATTACTTTGCTGCCCTGCCAAGACTGCTGTCGTCGCGGATTGATCCCCAACTGATTCCCAACGGCCGATCGAAACATCCGCCCGAAGATCGCTTTAATGCATTGCTCAGCTTCGGATATGGGATGTTGTTCGCTTTGGTGCATCGAACCTTGCTGGGTGTCGGGCTGGAGCCGGCCCTCGGTTTCTTCCATCAACCTCGCTCTGCGGCGCCTCCGCTCGTGATGGATGTCGTGGAAATATTTCGCGTCCCGCTCGTCGACATGCCGGTCGTCGGCAGCGTCAATCGCAATCAATGGAACCCGGACAGCGACTTTACCATCGCTGGACGACAAGTCTGGCTCTCGGACGATGGCCGGAAAAAGGCGATTGCATTATTTGAAGAGCGACTCACGGAGATGTATCGACATCCATTCACCAGCCAGTCGATGAGTTACGCCAGGATCGTGGAATTGGAATCGCGTCTGCTGGAAAAGGAATGGTCAAACGCCCCAGGGCTCTACGCTCGCATGCGAATGAGGTAGCATTATGGCTGAGAAATCGTGGCATCTCATCACCTACGACGTTCGTGATCCGAAACGGCTTCGCAAGGTGGCCAAGAAGTTGGAAGGCTATGGAGAACGGCTACAATACAGTGTCTTCAGGTGCCGAATGGATCGGCTCGCACTGGAGAAGTTATGCTGGGAACTGGCCGAGATCATGGCTGCCAATGACGATTTGCTGGTGATGCCGATGTGCAGTCGATGTGCCGAAAGGGTTCCCTTGCATTCGACAGGCGACCAGTCTGCGTGGGCTGCAGATCCTCCTACATTCAGGATTGTTTAGCAGGTCAGTAACGTCTGGGTGGTGTAGAGAGGTGAGCGGTTTGTCATCTGAAGTCCTTATGCAGTAGCAGGTTCTGCGTTAGCCATATCATTTGAGATCCATGACTGCTTGGCAATCAATGAAGGATCCGAGAAAACAGGAGCGATAAGGTGTCCCTCGCATCTATTGAGACTCGATTTTGTCCGTGCCTGGGCTATTTAACGGAGATGCGTGAATTCGTGTCTCGTAAGTCATTGCCACATGGCAACTTAGAGTTGGTGCGGTGAGAGATCCTTTGACGCCGACAGGCGTTGAGCACAAAGCGGGGCCGCAGTATGAATATGACGTGTACCCTGTGAGAGATCCTTTGACGCCGACAGGCGTTGAGCACAGCGGGACCGTCGAGAGCGACGAGACGTTCGTCGGCGTGAGAGATCCTTTGACGCCGACAGGCGTTGAGCACTCGAGGGTGTCGGTTGCTTCGCTGACGACCATGAGGTGAGAGATCCTTTGACGCCGACAGGCGTTGAGCACCACAAGCGACGGTCTGCGGTCGACTGCCGTTGCACGGTGAGAGATCCTTTGACGCCGACAGGCGTTGAGCACAGCGGGACCGTCGAGAGCGACGAGACGTTCGTCGGCGTGAGAGATCCTTTGACGCCGACAGGCGTTGAGCACGCCCTGATGCGATTGATCTACGGCGGCTACTCGCACCGTGAGAGATCCTTTGACGCCGACAGGCGTTGAGCACGTGACGCTCACCACGACGAACACGACGGCGGCCGGCGTGAGAGATCCTTTGACGCCGACAGGCGTTGAGCACGCCCTCGCTGGTCTGGCGATCGTCTGGGCGGTCTTCTGGTGAGAGATCCTTTGACGCCGACAGGCGTTGAGCACAAATCCACGTTGCGGGTGAACGCCCAAGCCGAGCTGGTGAGAGATCCTTTGACGCCGACAGGCGTTGAGCACTAACGAAGAGGTTACAGTTATGGCGTCCGCCAGTCAAGTGAGAGATCCTTTGACGCCGACAGGCGTTGAGCACGTTGGACCCGATGCTGCGATGGTCCATCTGGCGGTAGTGAGAGATCCTTTGACGCCGACAGGCGTTGAGCACGAGGCCCTTCGCGTCTACTGCATGGGCGGCAATTGGGTGAGAGATCCTTTGACGCCGACAGGCGTTGAGCACCAGAGCCGCATGTCCGAACGGTTGCGGGAGGCTCGTGAGAGATCCTTTGACGCCGACAGGCGTTGAGCACGTGACTGCGGCCTGGTTGCCCATGGCTGGTTCTCCGTGAGAGATCCTTTGACGCCGACAGGCGTTGAGCACTCGAGCAGCGTGATCTTGGCGGGACTCTTCGCCAGGTGAGAGATCCTTTGACGCCGACAGGCGTTGAGCACATCGCCGGCCCCTATGGAACGGCGGCGCCGAAGAACGTGAGAGATCCTTTGACGCCGACAGGCGTTGAGCACGCTGCCCCGACAACGGCGATTGTGAGGACGACGACGTGAGAGATCCTTTGACGCCGACAGGCGTTGAGCACGACGCGCATTGGTCTGTCGACAGAGCCAGCGGATCGGTGAGAGATCCTTTGACGCCGACAGGCGTTGAGCACAAGACGGCAGTGACGATCCACGACTCGGGCGTCTGTGAGAGATCCTTTGACGCCGACAGGCGTTGAGCACGATGCTTTTCGCGACATGCCGATGTTCTTCCGGTCGTGTGAGAGATCCTTTGACGCCGACAGGCGTTGAGCACCAGACGCGCCTGATTCGCAATGATGGTGGACCGAAGTGAGAGATCCTTTGACGCCGACAGGCGTTGAGCACGTCACGGCAAACCCGACGTTCGGCCCGTACAAGTTGTGAGAGATCCTTTGACGCCGACAGGCGTTGAGCACCACCTAGCCAGCTAGCCGGTCGCATCGATCGCTGCCGTGAGAGATCCTTTGACGCCGACAGGCGTTGAGCACTCGACGCATGCTTGGTAACGATTGCGACCGTCGAGTGAGAGATCCTTTGACGCCGACAGGCGTTGAGCACCGACTAGGCTTTGCGGGCCTTCTCGTCGGCCCGCTTGGTGAGAGATCCTTTGACGCCGACAGGCGTTGAGCACGTAACTAAGTAGTTCATTCATCAGAGACAATTATGCGTGAGAGATCCTTTGACGCCGACAGGCGTTGAGCACCGACTCTCGCGCGCATCTCAGTACGCCGTGTTGGCCTGTGAGAGATCCTTTGACGCCGACAGGCGTTGAGCACAATCAGCTACTTAATTACCGAATATATATCCGGCGTGAGAGATCCTTTGACGCCGACAGGCGTTGAGCACAGCCTTGAGCCGCTTGTTCCAGATCGTGCCGTCCGGGTGAGAGATCCTTTGACGCCGACAGGCGTTGAGCACATGGCGGACCATTGTGGCGAATCAGCTGCGGTAATGGTGAGAGATCCTTTGACGCCGACAGGCGTTGAGCACCTGTCCGCTACTATTCCGACGCCAGGGTGTGCTTTGGTGAGAGATCCTTTGACGCCGACAGGCGTTGAGCACACCTGCAAGGACCGCACCATCGCTCTCCTCGCGCGTGAGAGATCCTTTGACGCCGACAGGCGTTGAGCACCGGCGGACTGGTCGTTCTTCCCTGCCACAAGTGTGGTGAGAGATCCTTTGACGCCGACAGGCGTTGAGCACTCGGCTTCGCGGTTCTCTTCGTCGATCGATTTCAGGTGAGAGATCCTTTGACGCCGACAGGCGTTGAGCACTCAGCAGCACCTGCCTGATCGGTATCATTTTTCCGTGAGAGATCCTTTGACGCCGACAGGCGTTGAGCACTCAGCGTTCCGACCCTACTACAAGGTGAGGCCAGTGTGAGAGATCCTTTGACGCCGACAGGCGTTGAGCACTCTGCGGGCAAGAACCGGAGCTTTGCACCGCAGTTGCGTGAGAGATCCTTTGACGCCGACAGGCGTTGAGCACGCCCAACACGTGGCGACCCGCCAATTAAAGGGAACGTGAGAGATCCTTTGACGCCGACAGGCGTTGAGCACTGCTGGCCTTGCACCACCAAAGCGAATTGTTTGGTGGTGAGAGATCCTTTGACGCCGACAGGCGTTGAGCACTCGACCCTGAGCGAGCAATTGTTGAGCTGACGGCGGTGAGAGATCCTTTGACGCCGACAGGCGTTGAGCACCGAGGGCCGGTCGCATCACTGGATGCCGGATCCCCACGTGAGAGATCCTTTGACGCCGACAGGCGTTGAGCACAAGCAACTTGCGTTTATCTTCGCCTTGCTCGTCGCCGCGTGAGAGATCCTTTGACGCCGACAGGCGTTGAGCACCGGTGTTGCGTGAGTATGACGACGTAAACGCACGAGTGAGAGATCCTTTGACGCCGACAGGCGTTGAGCACAATTACACCGGCAACATTATGCGATATCGGGCCTCGTGAGAGATCCTTTGACGCCGACAGGCGTTGAGCACAAGGAGTGACCAATCGTCCTTCCCTGGCGCCATCAGTGAGAGATCCTTTGACGCCGACAGGCGTTGAGCACACCGACCTCGAAGACATCCGCCGAGACGGTGAAGAGGTGAGAGATCCTTTGACGCCGACAGGCGTTGAGCACGCCTCCACCCCCTAACTCGATCACGCCCCTTAACCGGGTGAGAGATCCTTTGACGCCGACAGGCGTTGAGCACTAACTGGCCGCCTCAAATTGCCCCGCGCGAGTCTGTGAGAGATCCTTTGACGCCGACAGGCGTTGAGCACCTTTGCGACACATTGAACGTCTCGCGGGGCACGATGTGAGAGATCCTTTGACGCCGACAGGCGTTGAGCACCGAGCCTTGCAGCGAATGCCCGTTTCTTCGTCGTCCCGTGAGAGATCCTTTGACGCCGACAGGCGTTGAGCACCGGAATTGACCCGTTAAGCACGTTAAGTACGCGAAGTGTGAGAGATCCTTTGACGCCGACAGGCGTTGAGCACAACCGCCAGTTGTTGCTGTTCGAGCCGCACAAGTAGCGTGAGAGATCCTTTGACGCCGACAGGCGTTGAGCACTACTGCCACGCCGGCCGGTTCCAGCGATGCCGGAATGTGAGAGATCCTTTGACGCCGACAGGCGTTGAGCACTGCGACTTTGTCTTTTACCTGTCGTACATCGGTGGTGAGAGATCCTTTGACGCCGACAGGCGTTGAGCACCGCTCCGCAACGCAGTCATCGGCAAAAAGGGAATGCGTGAGAGATCCTTTGACGCCGACAGGCGTTGAGCACACGGAGGCAGCGATGGTCATCCTGCAGCTGGCGAGGTGAGAGATCCTTTGACGCCGACAGGCGTTGAGCACTCTGCGGGCAAGAACCGGAGCTTTGCACCGCAGTGTGAGAGATCCTTTGACGCCGACAGGCGTTGAGCACAGACGATGGACAGCGAGAGAGACCCGCCCGAATGTCGTGAGAGATCCTTTGACGCCGACAGGCGTTGAGCACGTGGAATGTTTCTGAACCGATCACGGATGGTCCGTGTGAGAGATCCTTTGACGCCGACAGGCGTTGAGCACTCGACCTGTTGGATGAGTCGATTCGTAGCGAATTGGGTGAGAGATCCTTTGACGCCGACAGGCGTTGAGCACACCGACGGCGCCCCGGATGACGCCGCGGCGGTCAAGTGAGAGATCCTTTGACGCCGACAGGCGTTGAGCACGTGCGAAGACGGTTGCGGAGATGATGGCGTGAAGTCGTGAGAGATCCTTTGACGCCGACAGGCGTTGAGCACATAGCCATTGCAGCCGCAGTGATGCCTAGTCCCAGTGAGAGATCCTTTGACGCCGACAGGCGTTGAGCACGAAGTCCCTCTTGACCTACGTCGATGCCTCCGATGGTGAGAGATCCTTTGACGCCGACAGGCGTTGAGCACCGACCCTGAATCATGTCAACGGCGCCGATGGTGTCGTGAGAGATCCTTTGACGCCGACAGGCGTTGAGCACGGGGATTACAACTGCGGCGGGTATGTTCAGCGGAATGTGAGAGATCCTTTGACGCCGACAGGCGTTGAGCACCGTGGGGTTATGCGGTACATGGGTTGATGCCTAGTGTGAGAGATCCTTTGACGCCGACAGGCGTTGAGCACAAGCTCCGCGCGACAGGTTTTGGCGGGGTCCCATGTGAGAGATCCTTTGACGCCGACAGGCGTTGAGCACCTGGCCTACCATGCTGGCCTACCATGCTGGCCTACGTGAGAGATCCTTTGACGCCGACAGGCGTTGAGCACTCAACGCAATCGCCGGTGTGAGTGGTGAGCATTAGTGAGAGATCCTTTGACGCCGACAGGCGTTGAGCACATCTACCTGAAGGCGGCAGTGGAGGGGGCGGAACTGGTGAGAGATCCTTTGACGCCGACAGGCGTTGAGCACAACGGTAACTACCCTCAGTACATGGGTATTTAGTGTGAGAGATCCTTTGACGCCGACAGGCGTTGAATATAAATAGTGAACAGGAGGAAGGTTGTCTGGGCGATCCCGGGATGATCTCGATACAATTGCACAAGTGCCTGCTATGTTATGAAGTTGATGATCCCCCACGCGCGAGAGAATGTATGTCGCGCCTCAGACCGACTTGATGGGCCAGTCACAACAATCTCGATATCGGCCCATAGTTAACGTGCTATAGACCAGTAATACGTAGTGAAACTCGGGAAATTGGAGAGGCCTTGCATCCTCAATACTCGCTCGGCAGCATCAATGTCCAATGCTCTCCCTCGAACGCACAATAGAGATCGATTTCCGGCAGCGGAAAATCCGTATATTCGATCGCCTGCCGGATGACCGACTCCTCTCCTGAATCGGCAAGCGCCGTGAGGACGGCCGAGCGATCGCCGCCGACTTCAAGCTTCCAGAAGTGGATTTCGCTAATCCACTGATTGCGGCGGACCGCTGCTTGGAACTGCGATGAGGGCAGCCAACTGGAGATCGCGTCGATCAGCCAATAGGCCCCGGCCCTCTCCGCCAAATGCTGGACACCAGGTGTGTAGATCAGTCGCTTGTTAAATGAGTGCCGCCAGCGTTCCAGATCGCCTGTGAAGCATTGGAGCCGTTTAGGAGCGTGGGGGCGGCGACATTCTCACGCGGCATCGAAATCCTCATCGTGGCTTGGCATCGAGAGCAAGCCTGAGGCGTCTGCCTTTCCAAATCCTTCTAGCACGACGAAGATTGGCGAAAATCGAGCGTAGCCGAGCTGCTGGTTGGTCCGTAAGAAGCCTGCAACAGGCGGAGCGACGCTGAGATACCGAATGCTGGCGATTGATAAGAGAAGCCGCCTGACGTCGGAAGAGCGATGACCAGTGAAGACATCGCTAAATCAGATGATCTCGACAGCTGACCGGACGCGACCTTCGGCGATCGATTGCTTTTCGCATTCGACGTTTACCGGCACGTTCATCGGCGCTGTCGGGTCGCTTGCAATCTGCGTGGTGTTATATTCGCAACTCGTAAATGCTCGGAGACATTTTTAGATGTGGAACTCAGGTACGGAAGCGATCGAATCAACCACATATGATTGCGGAAGTCTTTCCTGTTCAATACGTAGATTGTTCAAGACGCAACGTTCATAAGCACGTCGCTCGGAATTTGTTAGGTTCGGTAAAACCTCTCCCTTACTGCCGTTACCGGGTGCTGCGATTAGGAGTGCCCACTCCGTGAGACATGCGTCGTCCATTAGAAAGCTCTGCACATGCGGGAAAACGGATCTGAGTCGCGAAAGGATGCGGAAGCCGTCGACGTCCACGTCTCCCCAGTACCGCAGATGTCGCCGAGCTAACCAGCCGACGTAACGCAGGTCTGTAACGCCGCCTCCCATGCCGAAAATGCCGAGGGTCCCTGCAAGAGGAGGGAGAGTCAGCAAGTTCGTCTTGTTCTCCACGATCACCACATTTTTCGCCTCGATCTCCCACCTCGCCATCGTATGCAGGGGGATCGCGCATTCGAATGATGGAATTGAAGCCGCCTGGGGAAGCGATGTATCAAGAAAGCGGATATGGACCAACGGCTCGGCGTACTTCAGGCCGAAGCGACGAGCAAAATGTTCCTCGTCCGCCACAATCGCCGACGACGGCAAAAGAATATCCAACCAGGCTCGCAACAGTCCTGCATTTCGCTCAATGAACTTGGTGTCGACTGACAGTGGCAACTCGCGAGCAAACATCTCCGGGCGAGGATGAGCCAGGAAATAATCCACCGTCTCCAACAGTCCGTCGATGCCGCTAGCCGCGTCTGCGACAGCTCGGCGATTTGCCCGGATCCAGCGATCTAGGCCTGGGTGCCGTGAACGGATCTTCTGAACGGTCGCGGTAAACGCACTGAACGCCTTCTGTTTGCCAATAAATCGTAATAGATCGTCGGGTGACTCAAAGTAGATGCTGCGCGGAAAGAAGTTCCGGCCGTGCCGACGTGAATTGCGTTCCTTCCAATCAATGGTGTATCCGAAACCCAGCGCCGCCTTCGACCCGTCGCGCAGGCGTTGGATCGATGCGGCCGCCGCTGTTAGGCTCTCAGGAAGCGACCGATCGCTGGGGACGCTGCGAGGAAAGAATTCCTCATCGGCCATCCAGGCAACGAGGAACGCGGAGTACAACTTTTCAGCCTTACGGCGAATCTCATGGGGCTCAATCATGCCTCGGTAAACTCACTTGTGATGCCGAGATCATGCTCCCCAAGCATAGATTGTTCGAATTCCCTGGCCGTCATTTCAAAGATAGCCGAACGGTTTCCCTGCTTTACGACGTGAAGATAGTTCCCGACATAAGGTTGCGTGATCCGCGCCTTGGCGTCCAGGGGAGCCACAATCAACAATTGCAACCCAAACTGCTTGAACAGGTCTAAGGCATATTCCGCGTACTGGTCGTCGACCTTGGAAAACATTTCGTCCACGACGACAAAGTGAAAGCGGTCGCTGACAGGATGTTCGGGATCCAAGTCGTACTGAAACGCGATGGCAGCCACCAGAATGGTGAACGCGAGTTTGGCTTTTTCGCCCCCTGACTGGCCGCTGCTATCCTGATAGATCGAAACGGTCTTGAGCGTATCGCGATCCACGACGATCGCCAAGAAATCAAACCAACGCCTAACATCGGTCACTTTGTCCCGCCAGCGTCGGTTTCCGTCATCCCGTAGCTGTTCGACTAGTTCCTGAATTCTCACAAAGCGCGACTCATTAGCCTCCGCGGAATCCTCGAAGCTGCCTTCAATGCACTCCCGTAGTTTGCGTTGAAAATCGACGATCTCAGGGTCTCGTATCGCGCGCGGTTCAAGCTGGATATGAGTTCCCGGCCGATACGGCAGTTTCTTGAGCGATACGTTGAGCAACTCGATTTTATCTTCGATTCCCCGCCGCTCCTGCTCAAGGGCGTTGCGAAACAAGCCAATCTCTTCAATGACTTTCTGATTGAGTCGATCCTTGAATCGCCGTTCGTGCCGCGGCAGATCGTCTTCTTCGATTGTTCGCTTAAGTCCTAGAAAGCTTTCCAGATACTCGACCGACGCATGCAGGTTGTTGGTGCTCTCGGGGCTATGCCGGAGGTATTTCGACATGGCGTCAACGAGCCGTCCCAAGACCGGAGCGATGGCTTTGCGAAGCTGAATCATCGTCATGTCTTGCGAAGCTCGAAATCCATCTCTCCGCTGAAACAGATCGTTGGATGTTAGCGGCGGCAGCATTAACTCCGCATCAATCGTCGAGAACCATTGAGCATGCCTCTCGAGGTCGCCACTGGCAGCCTGGGTTCTGAGGTCGGCTTCGGCCTTCGCCAAAAGCTTCTCACCCCCAGCGATCTCATTGTCCAGTTCGCGCTCACGGGCGACGGCGCCGTCGCGGCGTTCTTGCAGCGATGCATCGTCCAGCTCGGCCTTTTCGAGCCGACCCTTCAGAAGCTTGACTCTCGACGACTTTCCTTCAATGGCTTGCCGTTCCTTCTCCAATGCGGCAATTTCAAGTGCGTGCAGTGGATAATCGATCTCGGCAAAAGCTGTCAGTCGCATGGCCTCGGTCGTTGCGTTCGCGCGGAGGCGCAGATCGTCCAACCGATTCTCAATGGCGACAACGGCCTGCTCGGCGTTGACTTCCTCCTGCGTCAGGCGGCTGATCTCCTGGGCGAGACGCAATTTCTTCTCCCGATTGTCCCAACCGAGAACGAAGTTTCGTGGGTCCAACGCCTGTTCGCGATCGTCTTTTTCGTGGCGAGAATGGCTAGACTTAACGTGACGATGAATGGTCAGCGCCAAGCCCCGATACCCCCGAAACGTTTCGATGCCGTCGCAGCACTCGTAGTCGAACCGATGGGAGAGTTCGCCCGCGACCCAGGGTACGAGCGGATGCCCCTGTCGCAACACGAGCTTCCGCAGAAGGGATGTAGGCCGAGACGTGGCTCCCTTGCTTTCCTGGTCGTGGTGCACAACCCGAAGATAGACGAGTCGCTGCCCGCGGCCATCATGAGTTAGGCGACTCCTGTCCAAATGTTGAGCGACGACTTGGTAGTGCCTTTCCGGGACCAGCATGCTCAGTGCAAAGCCGCGAAGCACCTTCTCGATGGACGCTTCCCATTCACGCTCGGTCTCATGAATACTGATCAACTCCGCAGCAAACGGAAGCTCTTTCGCAATCAAGCCAAGTTGTGTGCAGAGAGATGACCGCACAGCCACGCACCACTGGGGGACGTTGTCCCGCCTTTGTTGCAAGCCTTCGAATTCCTGCTGCACCTCGGCTATCGACTTCCGCAACTCTCCCCGTTTCAAAATTGCTTGCGCGTGATCGACAGCGCCCTCCGAAATCTCGTCGCTAATCTTCGCGGCAAGAACTGGCAGACGTTTGGCGACGGTGGTGAATTTGATCTCGCTGTCAATGGTTTGTGTAATTCCTAACGTGATGAGAGACGCGGCGAATCGGTCATGGGCCAACCGTTTGCTAGAAGATTGAAGTTGCTCGATTTCGATCAAACGGGGGATTTGTCTGAGACGATCGCCCCCGGCGTGGTCAATCTCATTCTTTAGCTGACGAATTCGCTCAATGGACGCGACAAGCTGACTTGTAAGCTCCGCCTTGGCGGCGCGAGTGCGAACTAACTCCTGCCGGCAGGCTTCAACGACGGGCGCAAACAGCGCGACCGTTTTCTGAGAAAAATAGAGATCAATCGCAGCGAGCACGCCCTCGGCGCGTTCAAGCCGAGCTGCATGTTCCTGGTACTCGATCGCCGCCAAGGCGATCGGATTCAAGAGATCGCGCTGTTGGCGAACGCGGACAAGACTTTCGTGGGCGTCGCTCAATTCGGCAAAATGCCCTAACAAGCGGTCCACTTTTTCATCCCAATTCATATGCTCAAGCATGTGATCGCGGATGAAGTCGTTAAGCTTCTGAATATCCTTGACCGCGACCGTCTGATTGAAGACTTCCATCGCCTTCGGTTTGACATGGGTCAGTCTCGCGAACCAACCTTCAAACTCATGAAATGTGCGGGTCGCTTTGAGCCCGCGTTCGCGGAGCGATCTGAGTATCTTGTCGCCTGAAGTCAGTTCGCCGAAATCCGCCTGAATAGATCGCTCGCCATCAGCGAGACAGTAGATTTTCTCGACGCTTTGATCGCCGTTCAGATAAAGGATCTGAGCAATCGAGAACGACTTACCAGTGTCAGCGTTGCTAAACCACGCCAAGATCACCGCGTACTGATCACCGCTGGGGCGTAGGAATTTGACTTCAATCCCTTCGCCGCTTTCGTCGCTGCCACGATCAAAAGCGCCTCGCAGGTAACTTTTCTCGTCGCGCTCTCGCTTCTTGGCGCCGGACGCCACGTTGAAGTTTCGGACTCCCGGCCTGACGAGAAGGGTCAACAGCGCATCGACCAGCGTCGATTTTCCCGAGCCGTTTTGACCGATTAGAAGAGCCGACTGGCCCGCTGGGCGAACGGTGAATACTTGACCGTCGAAGGTCCCCCAGTTGAGTACTTCGAGCTTATGCAGTCGATACCCCCGATCGGAGGGCGGCGCAAACGATAGTCGACTATTGAGTGTCATGCGAAAATTATCGAAGGTGTAAGGACGCGGTCAACGTGAAGCAACTCAATCGAGCTCGGCGATCGCGCCATCAGGAGCCGACGCACCGGTAACAGCCGACAATTGACGGTAAAGATGCTCTAACTCGTCGGCATTCACGCGGGCCTTAAGAATTCGGCGTACTTCCCAACTCCCTGGTTCCTGACCGAAGGGCCGCACAAAACCCATTCCCTCAAGCTTGCGCAAATTGGTCTGAAGTTCGCGGATCTGCTTGACGTCGTCGACTTGCTGGGGGGAAAAGGTCCTCCAGATTTCAAGTAGTTCCGATTCATCCACGACACATCGCTCGTCGAGCACTTCCTCTTCCTCAAAGCGACGCAACGCATCCCTGAGCAGCACGCAGAGCAGCGTTTGTCCGTAGCTCAGCCGTGTGGCGTGGAACAGCTTAGGTAATGCTTCGTAGCCGTCCGGCAGCTGCTCCTCTGGGAATTGCCGTAAGTAAGAGAATCCCTCCGACTCGTCGACGACAAGGAGGAGGCCGATACGAGCGAAGTAGCTTTCGACCGACGAGCGGTGACTGAGGAGAATATTCCAAGCGCGGCCGTCTTCCGCCTCAACAACGCCGCGAAGTAGATGGACGGCGGCAATGCTCCATTCGCGGAATTCAGGGAGTTCACCGCGCATGGCCGTTTCTCTGGGTTGAAAGAAAGGTAATTCTAGGAACTGTGATCAACAATGAACGGCCGTGCGGAGTCTTCGGACGAAGAATCAACGTTTCACTCGCCCGCCGATCAATCTGATGGCCGTCGTCCATCGCAATCTGCAGATAGGCAATTACCTCGACCACGCCCCCATTGAGGGGATGGATTGCCAATAAGTCATGCAGCGTAGGCGCATGTTCCAATGCGAGCGCCTGTCGAATCCGGACGCGCAATTCCCGCCAATTAATATGGTGAAGGGCGGCCAATTGCTCAAAAGCGTGCTGACGGGCATCGGCGTCCGGTTGATAGGAGGTTAGGTCCACCGCCTCGAACTTCGGCGGCTCGGTCCAGAATGCTCGACGCAGGGGTGACTCAAGCGTCAGTTCCAGATCAAGCGTCAGACCAACGCTAGTGGATGCGGGAGATCCAGCGAGAGATATTGCTTGTCCTTGAATTTCGCGTAATAGATGAGCAATGCGTTGGCGATCAGCGTGCGTGCGGTCGTCGAGAAGTCGCCGGAGCGTGGCCGACAGTCGATGGTTGGTTCGCATCACCTTCTCCGCTTCGCGTTGTAGGAGCGTGACCATGCTGCGAATGGTTTCTAATCCCTCATGCTGCTGGGTAAGTTCAGTGATCTGGCGAACTCCGCGGATAACCGTTTCCAACTTCGCTGTTTGCTGGGGCGAGAGTATGAGACTCACAAAAGCGTAAAAACTAACTCCCTGATCTTCCCGCTTTAGAAAATCTTCAGAATCGAGGGCGAACTCGAGAATGCCGCCGCGCGAGCCGCTTCCAGCGATCTGCCGTTGCTGGACCTCGACAGTGATGCGACGAAAAGATTCCTCAACTGCTCGAAAATCTCCTTGGAGTTGTCGTAACAGCGTCACTGCCGTTGCAAAGCGTTCACGAATCTGACCAGGCTGGTATTTGGCCACCTGCCCCGTTGCCTCAATCTGCTCGATCTCTGAAGCAATGCGCGCGTACTCTGCTCGAAGATGTTGTAGGCGTACTTCGGGATCGTCAGAGGAGCCGATGACAAGATCAGAAAGCGTATCTATGACCAGCTTCAACCTCGATTCAGTGCCGACGAACCCAAGATCCTTGTCGAGCGCACGGTCTAGAAAGACGAGCACATCCTCGCTGTGAGGAGTTAGTTGATAGAGCGGCTCATCGCGTCCGGATTCAAGAAGGCGCTGTAGCCACCGCGACTCGGCCGAGCACCAATCATTCAGGTAAGAGTCAGCTCTGCTGGAAAGAACTCCGGGATGCGTCTCACTCAGCTCCTCCTGATAAGCAACAAGCGCCGTGAAAAGTTCAGAATGCGGAAGCGTGATTCGGCTTGCCTGCTTAAAGACCTGTTCGAAGAACGTGATAATGAAAGGCGCATTTGTTGCGTGAAGCAGTCGGATGGCAGGCGACGTCGAGAAGTAAGTGAGCAGCCTGCCAAGACGCATGAGAAAGTCCCAACATAGCACGCTGGGCGAGGGCCACTCCGTCAGCACATTCCGCCATCGTTAATATCGAGTTGCTCCGCAACGAGATTTGCCAGTACCCGCTAAAGGCCAGTTTACACCAAATTGTAAGCAGTGTTTAACACCTTTTTAGCGGTGAGGCACTGGAATGCTAGTTGCTCGGCCCCATCACTGCCCGAAGTCACAACGTGTCACAGGCCGCTGGAATCAGCGAATAAGTCGCGCAGGATCGCAGTAATGCTTGCTCGTAAGACTAATCTGCCTCCAAATTGCGGGGATTAGATGATTTCATGAGATAGCCGAGTCGCGGACAACGCCCCAGAAGCAGCGCCCTACCTGTCCTAATCTTTCTAGCTTAGACCTCCTTCGTCGACGGAAGCAGGCGTCTACTCGGCCCGCCTCGACCGCGACGGGCAACAGTTGGGATCGCTGGCATTTTGCTATCGGTGATCCGGCCGCCCCCATCCGGAGTCGAAAAGCTATCGCATATGCATAGCTATCTCGCGGGCGTATTTAAAGGGCGAGGATTTCTAATCGAGGCATTCGCTGACGATTTCACAGTCGAATTAAGCCGACAGAAATCCAAAACAGCACGTCTTCCGGCCGGGGCGAGTAAATAGAAACCGGGACCATAGAGAAACACAACACTACCGACCTTCGAAACCCCTTTTGAGCACTAAGATGACAAGACGCATACTGAATGATGCCCAGCGAGATGAATTGCTGGCGAACGCTAGAAAAATGGACCAGCAAGCCGCAGAGATGCGATCGAGAGTGACTTGGTCCGATGAAAACAAGCACAGCAAGTCGGCCGCCGAAGTAATTGCGATACTAAGCGACCCATCGACAGCGAAACTATTCGTTGATCAAGCCGAAGAACGGCTAATTCAATCACCGTTTAATGAGATTGAGCAATCCGTCTGGTTGTTCGTCAACGACCTCATCGCCCATCCGGATGAACTCGAAGACGTTAGCTTCGATCACGTCTATTCGGTAGTTCGTCGTGCCATCCGTCATGCTACGCAAGACTGGGAGAACTAAAGCCGGGGAAACCCCGGCTTCGATGTTTGCAAAGGTTGAGCGTCAACGTCGATACCAGCACGCCGGATTACTAGGGCAAGGCGAGCCAGGCCCGCCAAACATCGTATCAGCCGCCGCTAAAGCCTAGTGTGAGACTTATCCGCACGGCAATCCTGAGTACGACGTTGATGACGTGCCCAGTGATCGACGGGCATACCACTCTCGCCGAGTAGAATCGGAGACGTGAGTTCAGTGTCAGTAGCCGAGGCGGCGAAAGAAGTGTGAGAGGGCAGGGGGCCAGCCGATCTTCACTCAGCAAGAGCGCTCCACCTAGTGCCTGCCGGAGAAGGACGGCCATCGCCGTAGAGCATCCCAACGACATGACATACACGAGCTTCACCGGCTAGGGCAACCTACCGCTGATCGTGGCCGGCAAGGCCTAGCGACGCGAGGACGCAACGGACGCACGAGCCGGTCTATGTCTACTCCTCTCTCCCCGCTTCCCGCTCACTACCTCCGCAGCCCACTCTGCATTATTCTCTTGCCATAGATCTAAAAGTTGGCAAAACCCTCGTCCTTCGCGGCGTCGCGACGACCGGAACGCCGAGATGGACGCAAGATCCAACGAGTGCTGGTAATCGTTGGCAAGTTCCTTCGCCGCCTGGCTTCGAACCTCATTCGCCATAGCTGCTAAAAACCGCAGAATGCCGCGTCGCACGCGGCGTCACGACGTGTCGCAACCGTCGAGGGGCGTTCACGCCTCGACCTTAGGCACGGATTCATCGCTGACCGCGGTCTTGGTGCGGACCTCCTCAATCGTGATTCGCGTCAAACGCTTGCCTCCACCGTCGCGGTCATCAATGGTCACGACGATGCCGCAGCGGCGTAATGCGGGAGCGAGACGCCGCAGGGACTTTCCAAGCCCCTGTGGCGTCTTGGGCCAGTTTTGTTTCGTTTTGATATTGGGATCGGCGGCCAAGTATTCCAGTTCCGCCAGCAGTCCCTTAGATCCCACGACCTGCCCGGCCTTCGGCCACGTGCCACCATATTGGGCAAGTAGAGACTCGATGGCGTCCACGACGGGGTTATCGCCTATCGCCACCGCGTTCGCTCGCCGGATGTTGGCTGCGTAAGCATCAAAGAACTCTTGCTCTGTCCAACCAAAGGCAGGCATGGAGGCCGCCGCCCAACGTTCGAAATCAGCCATGCGGTGGGACGCGTTCGGCTTAGTCCGACTATAGTTCTTGAGCGCCATCGCCACGCCCTCGAGCAACAGGCCCAAGAGGTACGGGCGTGCCCGCCGATACTCACTCCTGACCTCTTCCGCAGTGCGGCGATTCGCGTCGTCGATGACAGGGAGCGACACGATCACAGAGCGATCCAGGGCGTCCGCCTGGTACAGATATTCGCCGATTCCATTGAGCATAATGCCGCGGCAAACCTGGATCAAAAACTCCTCGCCGTCGGTATAGAGCTTGCGGGTTCCGTATCCTGCACCGGTCGCTAGTCGGCAAAGACTGTCCGACTGGTTGGCATCGACATAACTGACGT
Source organism: Lacipirellula parvula (assembly GCF_009177095.1). Taxonomy (NCBI): domain Bacteria; kingdom Pseudomonadati; phylum Planctomycetota; class Planctomycetia; order Pirellulales; family Lacipirellulaceae; genus Lacipirellula; species Lacipirellula parvula. The sequence continues at coordinate 778,042 of NZ_AP021861.1, read as the reverse complement.
TATCGAACGAGACGACGAACGAGTTTTGCGCCGCGATCATTAGATCCCGCTCCTCTTTGGGAATCGAGCCTAGACCGGCTTTGATCGGATCAACTAGCCCGCGGATGAGCTCCGTTGCTGTTGATTTAGCGCTTCCCTGCTCGCCACTAAGCACCAAGATGGGGAATGGCCCTCGGCCTCCGAGCACGGTGACTAGCCAGCCAACTAGCAACTGAAGATCACTGAGGCTGTCCAAGTTCAAGAGCTGCTGGAGAAGTGTAATCGAACCGCCTGGCTTGGGACGAGGCAGGGATTGGGTACGTCCCGCACGACGAAGCTTCGGCTTGGCGCGACGCATGATCTTCCAGCCATCGGTAGTGATCCTCACGGACTTCCAGTTGGGACCGCCTAGGTCGAGGTACACCTTCTTTCCGCGTCGTGCTACCCGCAGATAGGTCGTCTCGGCAGTGCCGTCGATGCGGGCCTTGGCGCCAACAGTGTCGATGAACGTCCTCATTTGCGGGCCGCTTGGGGTACGCTTTGTGGCAGCGTAGTAGGCAGCTCGAATCGCATCCGCGAACTCCGTCGATTTCACTGGAAGATGTCGCTGATGCCATCGGCCACGTGTACTTAACTTGCCGTTTGAAACCTTATTGGGCATATCGATAGTGACGAAAGGCTCTTTGTTCTCGCGGTCATGCCAAAACTGACAGCGATTCTCGGCAAGTTCCAACAGCTGTTCGACCACCGTTTTCCGCTTCGCCTGCTTCAGCGCCACGAGCTTGCCAACCTCGTCAGGGTTAGCCTCCGCCTTCTTAGCTGCGTCCTGCAGCTTGTGCCGAAGCTCCTTCTCCGACCAAGCTGGCTGGCAACGATCTCCCCACTCCTTCAGTAGTGGAAGCGCCTGTTCGACAGAGAAACCAAAGTCGACGACCAATAAACAGGCAGCGTGAAAGCAGGCCTTACTGCCGTTCTGGCCATCGACGGCGATTGGCAGCGAGTGAAGACGGGCCCGTGCCTGTTCGAGCACGGCGTCGGTCGTTTGAGCGATCTGCTTTGTCTTGATCAATGGACCAGCAGGAACTACCTGCGGCGGAGAGGCGCCTTCTTGTGAAATCATTTCAAGGCAGGCGGATGGGACGGGAACGAACTGCGACGGATAACGAATGACTTTAGACAGGCGGTGCGGTCGATCTTCTGTGTGTTCTCCCTTGCGATTCCAGGTGAATGGCGCCCGGCAGATGCGGGCAGGGTTGGCCACCGTGACATCAATCTTGGCGGCAGTCGTAGAGAACTGCCTGTCCAGGGCACGGAGGACGCGAGCAACCAAGCCACCGTCATCGGCCGGCAAATCGATCGCATACAGCAGGTGCAGCCCATTGCCGCTATCGATGAGAATGGGCTCAGGCCAACCGGTCGAGCGAAGATACTTGACGACCTGGGCAGTGATGGCCGCCGCACTCTTCTTCTCAGTCGTGGTGCTGCAGGTGTCGACGGGGCGGACGGGATCAACGTCGATCAGCAACAGTCGGCGAGCGACAATATGCTCGTCGGCGGCCGTCTTGCCGGGAAGGAGATCATTGAGCCGCTTGAACAAAATGGAGGAACCCGTGTCGATCGGGTTCAGTCCGAAATAGATGTTGGCTTCGTCTCCCGCCGCCACGACATGAGCTGCTGCCAATTCAAAATTGTCGAAGAACCCGGAGAGAGCCCTGCATGGGTATAGGGTACGCAACTCCACGAGCGGTCTGCCGCGACCGATGAAGTTGAAGAACCTGGTAATGGATTCGACTCGTTGATCGTCGTCTGAAGTGTTGATAACGGCGCTGCTCCCGTCGGTTGCAGAGTCAATCGGATTCATTCGGGCACGGTCTCCTCGGTTGGAACTTGATGGTAGAGGTAGGGGTTCACCGCCAATTTACGCGTGGAGCTGTTCGTAGACCTCGCGAGACGCATCGAACGATTCCAGCGTGCCATCACGCCGAGAACGCAGGGACAAATTCGCCGATCCGTTAAGCTCAGCGATCGCCGTCGCATAGTGCTCAAGGAGGTCGGCCCACTTCCGCAAGCCCCGTGCGACGACCTGAAGATTTGCGGCGGGACCGACTGCAACGGAGAACAAGCCTTCGTCGGGCCACAAATTGGCTTGTCGGCCAAACGCAATCAGATGGTCGCCATCAGCATCGCCAGCACCGCTGTCGATTTGGAGCCGCTGATCGGCAGTGAACATTGTCAACGTAAGAGGTTGAGCGGGCTTCGTGGTGCCCGTATGGATTGTCTTTTCATTATCGAACATATAGGTTCCTGTAAGTTTCTGGTTGTGAGATTAGTTCTTGAGTCTGCAGAATGCTGTTTGGTTCGGCGGTGAGACTATCAACGGTTCAGTAGATGACTGTATTGCCGATCGTGCGTCCTTAGTCGCAACGCCACGAGTGCTCGCGGGGCTAGGATCGCCGGCAAGGCCTGCCAGCCCGCCACCGCGGCCCCGGCCGGCGACCAGACTGGCCGCCGGCGCCAACATGGGAGAACTCAAGCATTCAAACGCCCGGGCTATGGCGAATCCGGAAGAAGGCGACGGGCGACGAACTGGAGCAAGTCCTTGCAAACTACGTTGAGGAGTTCCATTTCCCGTTGCGCACGTTGTGTAAGTTCCCGCAACGACAACTCGGCGGGATCCCGACAGGGCACGATCAGAGTGGCTTCGAGGTCCCGCCAACTGTGTGCGAGCTCAAGGAACTCTCTGCGCTCGGGCTGGTCGCCGCCATGGTCAAGCGTGACGTCGCCCAATAGTTGTAGAAGCATTCCGCCTTGCTCGGAGAATGCCGCCACATCAGAAGTGTCTTGCGGCTCGTCCGGGTCACGCCACTGAATGGCGCGCTTTTCGGTGTAGTTGAACTCGCTCTGGTCTTCGCCATCAAGTCCGAAGCAGGCGGCAGCCAGCATCACTGCCGGCAAACGGAGCATAGCCATATTCGTCAGACGAGGAATCGCCTGGTCGAGATCGACCAGCTTAGCCAACGCCACCAACTGGGCATGCTCCTCCATAGTCCGGACGAACTCATCGCCAGGCTCCGGATCAAGATGACATAGGTTGTACTCGAACCCGTTCCAGTTGAATAAAAAGTTCCACTCGTTCTCCGGGAGACAAAGGGCTTCTTCGAAGAGGGCGTCCTTCAACTTTCCGGGGACTGCCAGCGTGCACAAGCGGCTGTCGGGCCAGTCACACATAATCATGAGGTGGCGCGTCAATGCGGGGTAGCCGGCTCGGCAGAGCGAACAACCGTCACTAGTGTCGCTGTTGCAGCGAATCATCGGCTGCGGATGGCCAGGAATGTAGTGCACCTTCAGCTCTAGCGATTCCATCTTGAGCAAGGATGCCCGTTGGTTGAAGACAGACAGCACTAACGGGTGGGTCGTCTTCCGCCCTCCGTACGGGCGTCCTGTGACTTCGTTGTCATTAAAGTTATCGATGATCAAACTCCTTACGAATGCGAGCCACAGGAGGTCGTCGGGGCGACGACATGCGTGACGGCTCTGGTACGACGCTGCAGCTCCCGCCAGCAACGACTGGACATTGGATACGCCCTGGCAACGGCAATGGCGTTTGCCTATGTCCCGGTCGGGTGAAAAACTGAGTACTGACTCGACACAGCTATCCTGCCACCTGCAGTTGGCAGTACGGCGTGCGAGCGCGGGCAATGGTGTGTTCTTCAAGAACGCCTAAGATGGAGCCCTTTCGCACGGGTCGCATCGGCGACGTTTATCTAGGCAGGGGGAGGTTGGTCGGTGCGGCTCCACGCGATTGGGCTCGCGATCAATACTGGTGTTGGAGTGGGCAATCTCCTTCTAATGAATGGTAAAACTGGTGACGGATGGTTAATGCCACCGGCTCGTCATGTTTTCGACTTTAAGGGGCTGGACGCGGTCGCAATAGAGGTGAACTGGGACGCTCGCTGATTTGTCGCTACCTGTCGCTTGTAGGCACTTCCGAAGCGGAAACTAATTTGCCAAGCGATGCTCACACGCTGCTCCACGTCCGTCGAACTCCAACTCAACGGTGATGAAATTTGCGAGGCTGGGTATCGCGGCGCCGGCTTTCACGGCCATCGCGGTGAGCGCCTCGGCGGCACTTCGCCTCGCTCGACGCAGTGATCATTGCAAGAAGTTGCCGACGGAAATCCCGCAGCAAAATCCGCGTCGCGTCCTGACCCGTCGTGGGATTTCGAGTCGCTTGCAGTCGCTATTTCGAATAGCGAAATTCACACGGTGGACAGCTGCGTACCGTGGGAATCGCACCCAAGCAACTCATCCTCAAGCAAGCGGTCACTACCTTTTCGCGGCTGAAGACGGCGTCGGACTCCCGGCAATCGCGATGCCTGTCGACAGCTCCTGCAGTGGCTGGAGCACTAGCGACCTCTTCGACGCTGGGCGGGGGAGGGCGAATGCAAGTCGCGACGCCGGCCGCGGTAGCTACTATCAGAGCGGTGACCCGTCGGAATCGTTCTTCGCGTGAAAAGGCTCACAGAGGCCTCGCAGCGTTCCAGCTCTTACGACTTTTCGTGCCCTCGGAAACGCCGCAGGGCAGGGATGGGCCCCGCGGCTGCCCCCATCAGTTCGAAATCATCGAAGAGATATTCTCGACGCCAAGAATGGGCTACCTGCCTCCAACAAGAAGCTCGACCGCAACAATGCCGGAGAGGCGCCTCGCGTCGACATCGGCGCCTACAACGTCGATCGCACCGTGACACGCTGTACTTCGCCGGGGGTCGTCATCCCCAAAGCAATTTTGAGCAGACCATCGTCGCGAAGTGACCGCATGCCGGCCCGCACCGCTCGATCTCTAATCTCTGTGGCGTTTGCTCGCTATTGAATGCCGTCTCACACAGCATCGTCGACGTTCAATAGTTCGAAGATTCTCACGCGACCGCGGTAGTCGCTCTGCCTGCGGTGCTCACAACCTTTATCACTTGCGTCAAGAAAGCTCGCACTCAACCAACCGCCTAACCACTTGCCTCCAGGTTTTGCGATCCCGCGAATATCACTTCACTTCAAGGCAGCCGCGGTTGCGTCCATTCAATCAGTGCAGACCGCAATGCGCACAAATCGCGTTAAGACTTGCTATGGCGCATATGGCGACCAAAAAGCCCGCAAAAACGAGGCGACGACAGATTATTCCTGACTGAGTTCAGGGTGGCCGAAAATAATCGTTGAAGGTGACGTGTTCATGCGTACACTCTTTAATATCATCTCGCACGAATGAAATATCGGCAATCGTTTTTGTAGATTCGAAAGCGGCGAGAACTATCCACTACCTCCCGAAACCGTGCAATAGCAAACATGCTGATCAATGCGCGGCGCGCATTTGCGCGATCCTTGACTGCTATTCACAAGGCCAATTGACTCAAGACAACACGCGAAGGAGACGTATCGACATGCATTGATGGATATTGGCACAGCTCATGCCGTGCTGCGACGTGAGAGGCACTTTATTGCACTGGCACTTATGCATTAGTTGGCCGGAATTTTCGAATTGAGTCGCGAGACGAGAATGTTAGGGTAGGTTCTGTGGTTAAAGCGACAGGAGCACGCATGCAAGCGTTTAATGCACACAAGATATTTAATAGCACTTTTAGCGAGAGACCTTGGCTAGCGTTCGTCACGAGCAGTTAATCCTGCCGGCCGACTATCCTCGCCTCACTCGATTGGCGAGAGCCCTCAAGGCCGGAGCTAAGTCCGGCATTCATCTGTTGTTGTGGCATAGGCTTGTAACTTCTGCGCTCACACTGCGCGCATTGCGCCAAGAGGTATACGTGTTAACAGAAGAAATGATTAGTGAGATTAATCGCCTCCTGAAGACGACCCCAATGTCCCAGCGGGCGATTGCGCGTCGACTTGGGGTCAATCGCGAGACAGTGAATAGAATCGCAACCGGCTCGCGGTTTGACGTTCATGCACACAAGAAAGCTGTTGCAGCGCTAACGTCGAAGGAGATTGAGCCAATTCGATGTCATGGGTGCGGAGACCGCATCAATGTGATCCCATGCCTGCGATGCAAGCTGCGGCGGATGCGTCGTCAGAAGTCGCTTGCACAGCGGTTTGCGGACGGCAGCCCCAATGGATCAATTGCCCTCGGCGTCGACTTACTGCCTCCGCACCGCGAACGGTATCTGGCCGTTCTGGCCCGAAAGCTCCGCCGCGGCGAACATCCGGAGTCCAATCTGTGCCTGACCGCAAACCACCTCACTAGGAGAAATCGAATTATGCCCACCGCCGGCTACGTTAAGTATCTCAAGTGGTTTGTCTGTCATCGAGAACGATTGAATCCACTCCTAAAGTTACCAGCAAACCTGTCAAGCGCGCCGAGACGGCAGGACAAATGGAATCTCCTAAAGAATGCTGGCGATTTGGTACTGAGCGTCGTGGAAGTGCATCCCGTGCGTGAAGTCGCGCAGGTCTGTGCGACCTCTGAGTTACGACAGGAAGTCGAGCAGGCCGGCATTAAATGGGACCGATTGATCGACCTATTGCCCGCGCTAGTTGATCTGGTCGATATCGTTCAAGACAAAAGACTGGAAGACTAGCTACTAAACGCAACTACAAACTTATTTCCACTCGGTGGCTGGCCAATCACGCTAACCAACTCCCATCTAAGGTGCTCTTATGGTGACCAAAGAACAAGTCCTGACTGTAATCGACAAGACAATTTCGGCTGGAGAGTTTCTGGCGCCGTTTCTTCCAGGGCTCGTCGACGATGCATTCATTTGCTTTCTCAAGTGGGCGCGTACCGACGCCACTATCCTGAAGTGGTTCGAAACATTCGTACCGCCGGCTCCATCGGCGGTGACAGCGCCTCCTGAAGTTGTCGTCGATTCGTTGCGACGCTGGTCGAGCGAGGCCGGCCGGCTTTCGACGCCTGGGGGCTACATCAAGTTGATGCAGCTGCTGATTCAGCTCGCCACGACGCTACAAGAGCTGTTCGGCAAATCACAGACGCCAGTTGCCCAGTAAGTCGAGCGAGCATGAAGCCACAGGCTGCTCGTGGACCAGGCCATTGCATCGTCAGGTTTTTGATCGGAGAGAGAGTATGTCTGCTTCAACGATTCGTTCGAACAATGAAGGGTTTCGATTCTGTGGGGTTAAGGAATCGCTGCTTGAAGAAGCGCGGCGGCGACAGGCAGCCTGGAGGAGCAAGCGACGGCTGCGGTGGTACTTGGCCGATCGACTCGCGGGAATCCCGCTTAATGCATTAACTGCCGCCTATGCTCAGGCCTACGCGAACTGGCAATCTGTATGCGGGCTCGTGTTTGAGCAAACCATGACGTCTAGCGACGCTGACATCGTAGTTCTCGCACGGCGAATCGACGGGTCAGGAGGCACGCTGGCTGAGCACGAGTTGCCGATGGGCGACGATCGGCAGCTGCGAGGCTGGTACGACGTCGGCGAAAGCTGGACGACGACCAGTCCGCCTGGCGGCAAGATCGATCTAGTTGCGGTGGCTTGCCATGAAACAGGACATGGCATTGGGCTGAGCCACACAACCGTTCCGGGCAATCTACTTAATCCGTACTACGATCCGGCAATACGGACGCCGCAGCAGTGGGATATTGCGGAGGCTCGAGATCGCTACGGGCCGCCGGTCGAGGAACCCACACCTACCGCTCCCTCCGTACCGCCCGGCGCAATACTGGATCAGTTTTCAGGGCTACTTGAAATGCCGTTCGGAGTGTACACCGCCACCTTTACGAAAACGTTGCTCTAATGCGATTCGTGCAGTCAGTAATGCTTTGGGTGTTTTTAGCCGAGATGGCTGTAGCTAACGATGGAGCTGCCGCGCTCGAAGACCGTCTGTCATCGCCACCGACGGCACAGCCATTTCTTTACTATGTGACAACGTCGTCGGCGATTGATGAACTGGAAAGGAAGCACCAAGAGTACGCACTCAAGCTAGTTGTCCCACACCTGAGCCGTCAAACCGTGCTGGAACGCTGCCTGCCGGTCCAGGTTGGCCCTACACTTTGGCGGCTTAATCTCGCCGACTTGCAGTGGTCGCTCGACAATTGGCGTCACATCATCGCGTCCTACCCGTACCACCGGACGGGAAGCCGCCATCCGCTCGTGGTGCGCGCAGACTGGCTCCTGCTGACCATCACCGACGCGTCGGCGAGTGACGCCTATTATCGCTTGCTGCTAGGGAGGCGTCCGAAGAACCGCCAGGAAGTCTTCCTCAAGCTCGGAGTTATTGACGATCCTCAATATCAGTACGGGCAGATCGCCGGAGGGTCCCGAGTCAGTAAATCGGGGATACGGTTCGTTCGAAGCCTGCCGGTTCTCCGAGGCTGGAGTTACCTCACTGAAGACGCCTTCAAAATCGCAGGCGACCGAGACCCGCTGCAATTTCCTATCGGCAAGTACCCACATGACGGAGAAGAGTTGCTAGTTGCCTCGCCGAAGCTCCATATGGCAACAGGCGTTCGCGGGGTGACGATGGTTGGATTCTTATTCGACGGGAAGGGTAACACTGTCGACAAAGCCGATACCGCGTTGGTTGAAGACTACTCCAAGACGAGAGGCTTCGCTCACATCGTCGCCGGACTAAGCTGCTTCAGCTGCCATCAGTCTGGGCCGAACGGTCCCAGTCAAAACGTCTTGAAACGAATCATTGCCAGTGGCGCCGAAGCAGACGTCTATCGTTATCAAGACCAGGAAGCAATTGAGGCGTTTCATTTTACTGACTTGGGTAAACAAATGAGACGCGAATCGAATGATTATCGTGCAATCGTCCGTCAGGCGACCGGCGTGGAATCTGAAGATGCGGTTGAAGCGCTGCGATCGACGCTCAATAGCTACGACGCCGACGTCACGCTAGAGAGAGCGGCAATCGAACTGGATTTCGCCGTTTCGGAATTAAGGCGCGCCGTTGCTTGGATGGATTCCAAAGACTACCAGATTAGCGGATGGTTCGCCGCGATGACCCATGCCCCCCAAAACACAATTCCTCGAGAGGCGTTCGAGGAGCAATACAACACGCTTCGCTCAGCATGCGATGCATGGAGGAAATCTCAGTGACCGTACTAAGAAAATCAAATCGCTTTATGTCGGCCATCGCAATCTTGTTGTCGCTGGGAGTTGTCTTCGAGTTCCCGCCGCAAGCATCTCACGGGGGACAGCCACGATTCGCGTGCCGTCCGCCTGAGACTACACGCGCCCCTCTCATTTCCGGCGGGATTGCCCATCCAATTATTCGTTACCGCGTCGGACAAGAACTTCGCAGCGAGGCCGCGGCGACTTACGGCTTCCGCCAGTCCGACGAATATATCGAGTTGCAGCAGCTGCGAGGTTTCCGGGCCGGCATTGAGAGTCTGAATCAAGTGATGGAAACGCAAACTCGCATGTCAGCACTGGAAACGACAACCAGGCCAGCAGGCCATGTCACTCCAGAGAAAAGCCGGTCGCAGGAAACTTCGGCACCGACGTCTCCCTACCCGACGCTTTCGCAACAATGCGGTCAGTGCCACTCCGGCGATTCTCCGAAGGGCGATGTCTGGCTGGATGGAAGCGTTAGGTACGACACCCCGGAAATGGCTGAGAAACGCGATGCGATCGTGCATGCTGTCCGAACTGGTCTCATGCCTCCTTCTTTGAACGAAGGCGAGCGATTGAGTCCGGAGATACGAGAAGAGATTGAAGATGAAGTTCACGGCGTCAAGGCCGAGTAGTGGTTCGTGTTTGTTTCATTAGTTTCGAATGAGGAGAAGATGATGCGTCGAATTTTGAATGTGGCGGCATTTGCCGCTGTAGGCTTGGCGGCTCAATATGCCGCAAGTTGTGAGCCCTACGCCGTCCAGGCATTGGACATTGGCTACGCGCCCGCTCCTTTCGTGCTTCGCCAGCAAGTCGACTACCAGTATGTACAGCCATTTACTCAACGCCAGATTGTGCAGGAGCGACTAGTAGTCCCTGTCCAACAGGAGGTAGTCGTCGATCGCGCTCGACGGGCGTCTGTTCAGCGTCTCGTTCAGACGGAGCGAATTCGACAGCCACGTCGATCTCGATCCGTGAGCGTGGAGCGAGTTGTCACACGCGGATACTAGTTGATCCATGTTGAAATACGCCGGCTGTTGCACAGATACGTCTGGCAGCCGCCGGCGCTTTAGATACGGCCGACCGTGAAATGAGAAATGAATGGAAGCGTGGACTCCCTTGCAGATTTTTATGGCTTCCTATGCCGCAGCGGCGATTGGCGGCGTTGGAGCTCTGCTCGCTTCTGACAGACCAATTACGTTGCGATCGCTCGGCAAAGCCCTTGTTTACTACGGGGTTGCGGGCTGTGGATTCGCAATGACCGGATTTGAATACATCGGCGGTAAGGAGAAGCCGTGGCGGATTATTGGCTTCGCGGCGCTACTAGGGGTCGGCGCCATCAAAGTATCCGATGTCGCGGCTGTCGCTAGACGCATGCTTAGTAGCGAGGACTCGAAACCGTGAAGACGCTTCGTGAGGCGATTGACTGTCCCATGCCGATTTCACATCGCGCTCGGGGACTATTTGCGATGATTTACTTCTCAGTCGGCGCAATACTGGCTTTCCTGGCCTACGAGAACGCGGCTCAGAGAGCATTTAGAATTGAAGCCGGCGGCCGCAAGCAGCAGGCGTTAAAAGCGGTTGACGCTTCTCTCGATTTCGGGCGCGTCATTCTAGACTCCAACGGCCGTATTCTTTCGTGGAATCGCGGCATGACGGAGCTTACAGGAAGGACAAGCCAAGAGATGGTCGGGCGTCCCATCGCAGACATCGCCGACAACGATGCGGACACGAGAGAGATGATAATCCGACTAATCTCCGCAGCTGAAGGGGCGTCGTTTGCCAATCTGGAGTTGCCTCGCGCAAACGCCCACCCGGAAGCGAAGACGCTGGTGCGTATGCAGATTCGCACCGTTAGCGGGCAGCCTGGAACCTACCGCTTCGTTGCGGTCGATCCAATCGGCCAAATCAATGCCGTGAGGCCCTAGTTCTCATCCGGCGATCGCCGCCGCGATGGTTGCGACCATCTTCGCAATTCTTTCCAAAAGCTGCGGCTGGAATAAGAGCCGGCTTAGCTCATCGATGTGTAGCGCTACAGGCTTGCCAGCTAAGACGTCGACAGCAGGCCGACGAACGATGTTCGAGTGCAGAAATTTGCCCTACAGGGGCGTCGCAGTAGATTGCGCTGCGTTACATCAGTTTCCGCGACTTTAGTTACGACGATGGCCGGAAAACCCCGGTAGCTCAAAATCAGAGAACCGCCACACTCAATAGTAATCAATGGCAACTACAGTCACGATTCGTGGAGAAGATTCTTCAATGGGACAAGCTAACTCATCATTGCGAGAGACGTTTGATCGAGTCGTTTGCATCAACCTCGATCGTCGTCCTGATCGATGGAAGGAATTCATCGATCAGCTCTCTGCCATTGAATGGCCATTCGCCGATGTGCAACGATTTCGTGCCATTGACGGCGATCGCGTCGGCTCTCCTGATTGGGTTCAATGCGGCAATGGTGCGTGGGGATGCTTTATGTCGCATTTGCGTATTTTGGAAGAAGCGTTGCTCGACGGCGTCACCTCTCTGCTGATTCTTGAAGATGACTTGTGTTTCGCCCCTGATTTTCGTCAGCGCGCCATGGAATTTCTGGGCCGTGTTCCGTCCAATTGGGACGGTTTGCTTTTGGGCGGCCAACACTTGATGCGCCCTCACTACGTAAGCGATGGAGTCGTTCGTGTTCTGAACGGCAACCGAACGCACGCTCATGCCTTGCAGGGACGCTATATCCGCGCAGCCTACCAGCATCTCTGTAATTTTGCTGAGCATCTTCTCGCCCCCTCCCATCACGTCGACCATCGTCTCGGGACGTTGCATCTTCGAGGAGATTATAATATCTACGCCCCGAATCCCTGGCTTGTCGGCCAGGCGGCTGGTTCAAGTGACATCACCGGACGAGAAGAGTCATTCCGCAAGTGGGATAACTCGATACGCGTGCCGTCGCAGAACGAGCCGCAGCTCGATAAGAACGCTCTCGAACTTGCCGAGAGAATTCCATTGATTGTGCTAATGGGACCCTACCGCAGCGGGTGCGGCCTCGCAGCAGGAGTTCTAAGTCAACTCGGTGGCTATCGGGGAAACGTGGACAATCCCTACATGGAAGACCGCGACCTGCGGGATCTTTGTCGTAGCTGCTTTACGGAACCTGCACTTACTGAGCACGTCCCCAGCCGAGGTCGCGTTCGATTGCTTCGCAATTGGTTGTCGCAGCATCGGCTCGACGCGGCGCGGCGAAATCATCCGTTTGCGATCGTCAAGCATCCCTTGCTATCGCTAATGGGGCGCGATTTAGTAGACGTTTGCAAGGACAACGTTCAGTTCGTATCCGTGCAACGTGCGCTAGAAGAATCCGTAAGAAGTCTACAAGCAATGGAGTGGCCGACGTTTCGCGTTGGCGCCAAAGAGGCGCAAGAGCGTCTTCTTGCCGCACGCGATACCTTCCTAGACGAACATAAGCATCATGTCATTACGTTTGACGACCTGCGTGGTAATCCCATGGACGCAGCGACACAGTTGGCGGATATAGCAGGAGTAATTCCTACTGAAGAACAGCTTAAGATGGCGTGCGCATACGTTAACGCAAGTAGAACGTCGGCGATTCAGTTGCAGGCAGGATAGACATGGCGGCCGGTGATGGGTAGCCACAGAGAATACGTGATCACTAATGTGGCCTTATGAACGCCGGGATGCATTGGGCTGTTCGCACGCCCCACCATATTGGCCTGCGAGTTCCTGCTAATAGATCTGGTTGTGACGCGTAGTCGACGGCGGCGGTGCTGCCTTAAACATTGCCTATAGCGATCAATCTTAGCGTAATCGCATGCGAATCGCAGCCTATTAGATATTTTTTGACCCTAATATTGCTTATTTAAGGCTGTCAAATGTCCGAACTTGCCGCCGTGTGCTGCTATTTCAATCCGTGCAGATATGCCGCAAGGCGTCGCAACTACGATGCTTTCCGTAGACGGATTGAACGTAGCGGCGTTTCGCTGCTAACGATCGAGTTGCTCTTCGGCGAGGACGACAAGTCCGAGCTAGGGGGGCATGGCGACGTCATTACCCTACTCGGGGGCGACGTAATGTGGCAAAAGGAGCGACTACTGCAATACGGCATCGATCTGCTTATTGCGGACAGCCAGACCGCAGTTGCATGGCTGGATGCTGACATCGTGTTTGGGCAACTTGACTGGCATGAGTCCGTCCTTAGGCAGTTGGAGCACTTTGACTGCGTCCAAACGTTCGATCGGCTGGTTAGCTACCACGGGCCTGGCTATCGCACATCGATCGCGACAGCGAAGGACCCAAAGTCATTGAGTGCAGGCGGAGGCTGGGCGGCTACCTGCGAATTCTGGCGCCGGGTAGAGCTATATCAGCACTGCATTGTCGGCGGCGGAGACACCATGATGGCAAAGGTGTTTCTTGAGTTTGGGCAGGAGAATCCTCGAATATGGTCGTGGCAGTTTAACGGCCCCCGTATGCAAGGCATGAACGCGGATTTTAGAGAACATGTCATCGCCTGGGCGCGGAGGTCATGGGGGCCTTGGCGAGTTGGATGCACAGATGAAGTGACGGCCTATTTGCTTCCCCATGGAACGAGGAGCAATCGGCAGTATGGCGCCCGGCACAAGATTCTGGACGACTTCAGGCCGCTCTCGGATATCAAGTTAGGTCCGCAAGGGGCTTGGCAGTGGGGCAGCTGCAAACCCGATCTGCATCAATCCATCGCGAACTACTTTTTAGGTCGCAAGGAGGATGAAGTTTGAACGCTGAGTATTGGCGCCAACGCGCACAGTTTCGCTATTACAAGATAGTTCGGCACCTCCTAGAAGATCATGGCCCGGGAGAGTTGATCATTGACGTGGGTGGGGGCAGCACTCCGGTCGCAACTTATGGCCATTTCAGAGAGCGACTCTCGATTGATCAAGACGTTACGCCATCGATCGAGGGCGTCCGATCAGTGCGGTCCGATTGGATGGAATTCACTCCGGCGCGGCCAGCCTCGGTCGTGTTGTGCCTTCAAGTTCTCGAACACCTTGAAGACGAGTTGGTTCGCCCTTTCGCAGAAAAATTGTTTAGCAGCGGCCGGCTGGTGATCATCTCCGTCCCCTACAAGTGGGACCGCAACAAGTGTCGCCATCACAAACAAGATCCAATCGACGAACGCAAGCTCCATCGGATCACGGGGCGACAACCGCTTGAGAGCCTAGTCGTAACCGAGCGACCCAATCGCGCAGGCAGTCGACGTTTGATTGCGGTCTACGAGGGCGACGCTTGACCTGTTGTTGAAGGCAACAAAGCTGTTCCAGCAGTCGAGAAAGTGAGATTGGAATTATGGAGTCAAGGCAAATCTTTCACGAACGAGTCAAGCCGTTCATTTTCGTGCTTGGAGTTCCGAGCGGCGGTACATCTTGCGTGGCGCACCTAGTGCGCCTACTAGGCGTTGATATGGGGAGAATCCCAACCACGAAAGGGCCGCATGGCCGCTCATACAGCACCTGTGAAGACGAGGCATTCTTCAGGCGAGTCGTAAATCACCACTGCCCATGGCATCGCCCTCTTCCAACTTCATCGCCTCAAGTAACTGCATTGGCGATTCAAGAGTACGTAGCGTTTCGTCGCCGACAACCTACTTCGGCTATGACACTAGGTTGCAAGGGCTGGGTCAATTGGGGGGCGACGGACGAGAAGTTCTGGCAGATTCCCGACGTCCATGTAATTAACGTCGTTCGCCCCCTCGAAGGAGCAATGAAATCGTTCATGAAGTACCAGCAAGCGGCGCCCGATCATTCAGCTCAGGCGATGGTTCTGGCAGCCGCACGATTGGGGGCATTGTGGCAAATGAAGGAGATCGCCGTGCTCAACAATCCGACAAAGATTTTCCATATCGATTTTGAGGAGTTGAAGAGCAACCCGTTGGCACAAGTCGAGAGAATTGCGAAGTGGCTTCCTCATCACCCCAGTGACACGCAAATTGGATCGGCAGTGATTTCCGTGCATCAGGGCAAGTGAGATTTAATGTGTCGCAAGGCCGTTTGCGAGGCAATGGAACAATGACTGAAGAGCAGATACGAATGCGTTTTGCACGCCGTCTATCGTTGGCGCAGTGTGAGGAGATTTACGACAATTTGGCGCGATTAGATGCGACCGGGGTTAAGTACATCCTCTATGCGGGATCGCTACTAGGGGCCGTGTTATACGGGGAAGTGCTTCCATGGGACGACGACGTCGATGTTCTTCTTCTAGAAGATGTCGATCGCCAATGGTTGCAGTCGCGCTTACCCGAGTTAACGGCAAGACAACACTGCGCCCAACTTGTGAAAATCTTTCGGCCTGCAAAGGGGGCCTCTAGTGGAGTACCTCCTGGAACGCTATCGCTGGATGTTCTTAAGAGCTTTCGAGACGGAGACCAGCTTTGTCACCGGTCAATGTGGGGAGGGATTGATCGATTTCCCATTGACAAAGTGATTCCGCTTAGACGCCTAAAGTTTGGTCCTGTCGACGCGTGGGGGCCTCACTGTCCCCAGGAGTTTTGCCAGATAAAGTACGGCCGCGCCTGTCTGGAATCTGCGTTACCTCCATTCTGGGATCATGTGGCGAAAGCTCGCACTCGCTACCCCCAGATGAGAGTACCGTTAGCGGAAATCGAGCGAGTCATGAGATATCGGGCGCACTTCGAGCAGTCGTAGTCGTTCGTCAAATAGGGCGAATAGGTACAGTCGATCGATACGCTCACAGTTCTGCGGTTGACGCCCAGCGTCCGATGGCATCTCAGCCCAGCGGGTTAAGGGTAGTGCGAGCTTACCCGCTCTTGCTCGTTGGACTCAATGCATTACCGGTCGGCAAATTAACGACTGATTTATTCGCTTTCTGCAAGCTAATCCTTAAATGGAGACGCACGGCAATTCGTGGCACGCCAAGACGAACAGGCGCGCAGCTCAGAAAACGCTTGGCTGTCGGATGGAACTTCAAAAACCACGCTGCTGGCCGGAAACCTCGCGCATCATTCTTTTAGAGGTGCTCTATCTTCGGAATATCGTCAAAGGCGGCCAAATGAGTGCCACTCGCACTTAGATCTTCGGGAGTCGACGTGTTGGCGTTACGACTCTGCACAATAAAGAAATTCTCAAAGGAGTTATCATGACAAATTTTTCGACTAATTATGCCGATCCGTCCGGCGATGATCCGTTGGATGAGTTCATTCTTGCGATGACTGGATCGGGATCTGATGGCAGCTCGGGCGGTAGTAGCGGAAGTGACTCGTCGAGCAGCGACTCAGGAAGCAGCTCCACTTCAAGCAGCAGTTCATCGTCAGGAAGCGAAAGCGGATCCGGCAGCGGATCTAGCTCAGCCGGGTCGAGCTCCAGTAGCGACAGCGGTTCGAGTAGTTCGAGCAGCTCTGGCTCGGAAAGCAGCTCGAGCGGCGGTTCCTCTGGCGGTTCAAGCGAATCAAGTTCCGCTAGCAGCAGCAGTAGCGCTTCGGGAAGTGGTGGATCCGGCAGCGGCTCGGGCAGCGGCTCGGACGACAGCAGCTCGTCAGAAGGTTCGAGCGGCGACGGAGGCGGAGAAGACGATCCGCCACCGAACGATGAGGGACAATGCGGGAAAGATGCGAGCGATGAGCCCGTTTACTACGGCACGGGTGAACTGCAGTTAAGCACCACAGACGTCTCGGCGACGGGAGGCGGGAGAGCGTTATCGCATAGCCGGAGCTATAGCAACCGTCGATCCAATCTTCCCCTGACCAACGGCCGACGGTGGATGACCCGCCAACAGCCCCGGCTTCTTCGTGACAACGGAGATAACAGCGTCATTCGAGTGGTCGTTGCTCCACGAAGCATTATTGTCTTCGATAACGTCGCCACTAGTGGACCGCCAGAATATGTCGGCCGCTACGGCGCGCGACAGATGCTAATTCGCGGGACAGCCGTCTTCAAATTCCTCGACTCGAGTGGAACGCTTTGGGAATTTCACGATTTCGAGCAGACCGCCGCCCCCCAAGGTCAACTGCATCGCGTTACGCCTCCTGGAGGCGCATTGCAAATTGAGTATGCGTACGTCGATGGCCGTCTCGACAACATGCAACGAACGACAGTTGACGGCGCCGAGACCGTGGTCGACAAGTTGGCCTACGCCTACAGCGCTGATCTGATCGCTAGCGTCACGCTCACCCAGAAGATTGGCGTCGCTTCTGAAAAGAACCTGCGTCGCGCAATCTATACCTATGACGCTGACCAATTGCAGCAGGTAGACCAACAGGAACACGACGGCACGGCGTGGATTACAACCGGCTCTTACCACTATCGGTATCATGCGGACGGGAACAATCTATTGAAACTCGTTCTTAGCCCATCGGCTTACGAGCGTGCAAAAGACAATCTGCTAAACGTGGCAGCGGCAACCGACTCCCAACTGAAAGCCTACGCGGACTACTACTACGAGTACGATTCGCAGGGGCGAGTCAACCACGAAGAGGTCAAGGGAGGCGCCCGCGCCTACAGCTTTAGCTACGAACGGCAAGCAAAGGTCGAAGACTTCAATAAGTGGCGCACCAAGACGATTGAAACGTTGCCCGACCAGTCGACGAACACTGTATTCGCCAACTTTCTCGGGCAGGTTCTCCTCAAGGAGCGAGCGATCGGCCAGCAGAAATGGATCGAATACAAAGTTTATAATGACGAAGGACGTCTTACCGAGCAATGGACTCCGGCGGCGGTGGCTTCCTATTCAGTAAGCGAAAATGTCCTTAGCGTCTCTGCTACGACAGACGGGCTGATTCAGGTTACTGAATATGGGTCTGCGACGACAGCGAGTGAGTCGACGGCGGGCGATGTCAAAGGCCACCCGAAACAACAGAAACTGCGTAAAGGAAACTCCGGGCTGGAGGTGACTTTACGCGAGATAACCTACTACAAGCACTTGGACTTGAACGGTCGCGACACCTATCCTCTCGCGGAGGAGACCGTCCACCAAAGCGAAGACGGCTTGCATCCTAGCACCACTAGCTACGAGTACGAGTGGCACGCGGACGTTTCTAATCCGCTGCTGAGTACCTCGCAGATTCGACAGCGAAAGACGCTGATGCCAGTCGTAACCGCGACTCAACAGGGAGCGGCGACGGTGGACTCCAGCGTTCAAGTCTTTGATCGTAACGGGTTAGAGGTTTGGCAGCGCGGAGCTCGCGGCTTTATTCGCTTCAAGAAGTACGATCAAGCTCGAGGCGTGGTACTGCAGTCGATCGAAGACGTCGACGTTTCGCTGATGTCGGACGTGCCCAGCACGGACGGCCAAGCCTGGAGCACTCCGGCCGGTTGGGGAAAGCACTACGTTACCGACTATGCATATGACGTCCAGGGACGCTTGATTCAGACACTGGGGCCTCTTCACAATGCCATCGACGCCGAAGGAGACGAGATTGAGCTTCGTCGTGCTTCATGGATGTTCTACAAGAGCGATCACGAAACGTGGTCGGCGCAAGGTTACCAAAAGGCTAGTGATTCGTCAGTCGTTCTAGTGAATCCAGTATCAATCACTCGTCGATCTACTGACGGGATGGCAACCGAAGCAATTGTCGCCAAGTATGACAGCGCACCGTCGCTTCTAGATCCGGATACAGACGATTTCGATGTTCAGACCGATTGGGTTCGTTGGTCGCGGCAATTCTACAACGCACAGGGGCAGCTGGAGAAATCGCAAGTCTATCATGCGATTCCAGCGAGCGGGGCAGGGACGGTCGGCACGAATTACGATGAAACGCTCTATGCATACGATGATCTTGGGCGTCAGGCAAGAGTGCAAGCCCCTGACGGGACGATTAGCCGTACCGTGTTCGACTTGCTTGGACGAAGCGTTGAGGCGTGGGTTGGCACCGATGACACGCCAACTGTTGGAGCGTGGTCTCCTGACAATACGGCTGGAGCCAATCTTGCCAAAGTCACCTCGACTGAGTTTGATGCGGGTGGCGTAGGCAACGGCCTCGTGACCCAGAAGACACATTACGTCGATGCCGATTCCGGCAACGATCGCATCACGACATTTGATCACGATTGGCGAGGCCGGCAAGTAAGGGCTATTGCACCATCGGATGCTGAGGGTCGGGTGACGTACACGAGCTTCAGCCATGACAACGCCAATCGAGTGATTGCCGTCGAGCGATTCTTGGAGAACGTGGGCACCGATGAACTTCTCGACAAGAGCGAGTCGAGATACGACAACCGTGGGCGCGTTTATCAACAGATTCGTTATAGCATCGAAGACGGCGTTCTAGGTTCGCAAATGATCGAGCGAACCTGGTATGACTGCTGCGGAAATGCGATTAAGCGTCAGCCAGCAGGAGGTGGTGCATTTACGAAATCCACCTACGATAGCCTTGGGCGTGATTACAAAACGTACATCGGATTCGACTTCAATGGTGAGTCCGATTATGCCGCGGCGGCATCCCTAGCCCAGGACAACCTTGTAGAGCAAGGCGAGACGATTTACGACAGTGCCGGCAACGTGATCGCGACTATTTCACTCCGGCGTTACCATCCCTCCTCGTTTTCGGTCGGTTTGCTAGTGGCCGGAGAGAATGCTCGGGCCGATTATGCGGCGACGTGGTACGACGCTTTGGGGAGAGTCGTGACATACGCCCGTTATGGGAATCAAGGGGACGATTCAGTTGGTTTTGATAGAAGTGCTATTGCGCGTCCGACCATTACCTCCTCAAACATCTTGGTGAGCAGTTCGCAGTACGACGACTCCGGTGATCTCACTTTAGAAGTAGATCATGCCGGGAGAACACATGCCACCATGCGTGACAATGCGGGGCGCGTGACGCGTGTGATTCAGAATGTTGTCGGCACAGGCAGCCCAAGGACGGGCACTTCGGACCAGAACGTCGCCATCGATACATCCTATGGGCCGGCCGGTAGAGTAGCGACTTTAACCGCCTTACAAAAAAACTCGTCTGACGACCAAGTTACTCACTATGTCTACGGCACCGACCAAGGAGACGGCACGCCTGAAGTTTATCGAAACGATCTTCTGCGGGCTGAGATCTATGCTGATAGCGACGATTCCGAAGACCTGTCTGGCAATGGCGCTGACGGTTTATATGATCGCATCGAGTATGAGTACAACCGGCAGGGGCAGGTGATTGTTAAAAAAGATCAGAATGGAACGTGTCATGCATTTGGATATGACAAATTAGGTCGCCAAGTTAGTGATGAGGCAACTGCATTTGGCGTTGGAATTGATCAGTCCGTTGTCAAGATTACTACTGCATTTGATAAATACGGTCGTGTCGGTGCGATTACTTCTTATGATGCGTTAGGCAATGAGGTCAACCAGGTGGCCCGGCAGTACGACGGGCTGGGGCAGCTAATATCGGAGGAGCAAGCAGTTACAGGAGCAGTGGCCATTGGAGTGCCGACGGTATCCTACCAGTATGATTACACGGCCGTTAATGGCGAATTCATCCGGGCAGCGCGACGCAAAGCGTTAGTTTATCCAAATGGGAGGGCGTTGACCTACGACTACAACAGCGTCGATGGTGTCGGTCTAAATCGTGTTGCGAGAATTCGAGACAGTGCTTCGGGCGGCTCAGGATTCGTTCTCGTTGAATATCAGTACCTCGGATTGCATTTGCCCGTTGTCACTGAATTACATAAACCTGGCGTCATGCTCACGTACGATCCAGACGGGAATTTCGCATACTCTGGCTTGGACAGATTCGATCGCGTTGTCGATCACTGCTGGTTCAAGAACTTAGATGTTGGATCTGGCGACCCTGATGCAGAGTTAGTGCACCTAAGGTACGGCTATGATTTGCTCGGAAGTCGTGTTTACAGGGAAGATCTCAGGGCAAAAAGCCACGGCAAGCACTACGATGAACTGTACGGATACGACGAGGCAGGTCGATTGAAGTCGATGGATCGCGGCACACTTAATGGTACGAGGACAGGGCTCGTTGGCGGCTCCAGGAAAGCAGTACTGGAGTGGGAGTTGGATTCCCCTGGAAACTGGAGTCAGTTTAGGGAAGATGTTGACGGAACTAGTGGCTGGGATTTTACTCAAAGCCGCACGCATTCGAAGACGAATGAAATTGCCTCAATCTCCAATTGGGCTGATCCGCAATACGATCACGCCGGCAACATGGTGGCAATCCCGAGGCCAGACGATCTCGAAGACGTCTATCGAGCGACCTGGGATGCATGGGGCCGATTGGTTGAGCTTGAAGAGGAGTATTCGTTAAGCTCGTTCCGACCCATCGCTAGCTATCAGTACGATGGATTGAACAGACGTTCGGTTAAGGTGACCTATACATCGGGCACCCCCGTGGAGGCGAGGCGGTACTATTTCTCAGATGCCTGGCAAGTGCTTGAAGAGCGAGTTGGTTCCTCTGAGGACGCGGAACAGCAATTTGTGTGGGGAATACGCTATGTCGACGACCTCGTACTGCGGGATCGCCCCACCGAGCGGCTATATGCTTTGCAGGATGTGCTGTTCAGCGTGGTCGCCCTCACTGACACCAATGCTATCGTTCAGGAGCGTTTTTCGTACCGGCCCTACGGACACAGTGAATCGCTCGCCCCCGACTTCACCTCCGATTCAGGAACGGACTACGAGTGGGAGCATAGGTTTACTGGAAGAAAGCTCGACCTAGAGAGCGGCTTGCAGATAAATCGCATGCGGCATTTACATTTGCAATTGGGACGTTGGGTAGCCCGTGACCCGGTGGGGTATCAAGGAAGTTGGCCGAACTTGTACGCTTACGCGAATTCGACACCATGCCTAGCTACTGACCCCAGTGGCACAGTTACTGTCCATTTCAAGGAGGGGCGGGTGACGCTTTCGTCCGCTTCAGTGATCCCGCTGCCGCCCCGCCTCGATGGAGGACTGGGGCTAAAGTCCCTTCAATCCTTCATGAATGCGGGATGGGACGTCGATACATCCGCCTTCGGTGCAAATGGTTGTTCATCCTGCTCCGAGATCGGTATAGTTCAAATTGTCAAGCAGACGGCAAACACCAACTCAAACCCAGCCAATTACGCACACAATTACTCGTGGAAGGTTGATACACCCAGCACGACAGATCCAACTTACTTATATAACAGCGACATATTGCCAGGCCCGGTGAGAGGTAATCCGCAAAGCACCCCCCACCTTTCAATAGAGGATGTTCCAGGGGTTATACCTACTTACCCAGGATTATGGGGAACGGTAGTTGTGTCGAGCTTCAAGCAAGAATTTGAAACTTATGTTGCTTGTGTTGGCCAAGCTGGGGCGCCGGATGACATCAAGGTGACGACCAGCACCGATTTCGGCATTATGTCGCAGGACTTAACGGATATTTCTGTCTATGGTGGCATTCATTGGTTCCATAGCTATAATCGAAAAGCGAACGGGACTTATTCGGCGACCCGAAGCATCACCAATCGTGACGCGAGGCCTGGTGCCGTATTTGAGTCTACAATCAGCGGATTTTTCCATCGGAGGATTCTCATTCGGGCACTCCCGTGAACCGAGCGATAAGTCGCGAAATCGAACGCTCCAGCCGGACAGCCGCAGTAGAGATTACCAAAGCTAACGTTCACTCGATCCTTGGATCGCCAGCAAGGTACATTGTTGACGGATTCGGTTAAAATATCATGCGTCACTCAATACTGGAACTGTTCGGATGGTTGGCGATTCTAACGATCGCTATGTTAGCCGCGGCGAAAGCAGAATTGTCCATTATGGGCATGCTGTTGCTGGGGGCGTGGGGGGCGGGTGCTGTAACGTCGCTTAAACTCGGCGGCATTTACTTGTGCTCGATAATCAGTTGCGCATTTGGTAGCACGTTCGTGGCCGTATCGCTCTTGCAACTGCGACATATGGCACACCCTATGCCCCCTCAATTGTCTACGACTGAGATCACGACCAGTGCGGTTTTTGTGGGCATACCTGCTGGAGTTTTAGTTGCGATTGCTATCGTAGCAATCCAAAGACTTGTACTTAATCGCATTGAATGAGGCGATTCAGTATCGCGACAAATCTGCCTGCCATACAACACAAACATGACTCAAATAGACAAAACATCAACCGATGCTGGTTATGCATAGGATTTCTTTCCCACCTCCCCCAGGCGGAGTGCTTAACCGAGATTGCTCTGATCGACGCAGCCCGCTCAATTGACGTCGCGAGCTGGTGACTGCGAGGGAACTCGACTATAAGGTCGAAACTTACTGACGACGCGGATCGACCGCGGCTCGCCATGCTGGGCCTAAAGTTGCCCTAGATCTGTCACGACGTCGCCTCCCTTGAGCCGTGGTGGAGCTGAATCGCAAGACTCTCCTTGATCAAGGCATCGACTAGAGTGTCTATCCGCAGTCTCTTGCGCCGTGGCCGCAACGGAGGTATGACCTTCCCCCTTCAAAAGAGCCCACGCTTGGAGCGACAATCCAAGTCGTTTGACCCTCACCCGAATCCTGATCCAGTCGGAATGCTAGGAATCGGCTTACTTCGCTGAGGCGTAGCCGAAGCGAAGCAAGCCGCGAACTCTTTCGGAGTGCGGTCCCCAAGACTACTGTGGGGACGTTACTCGTTAAAATCGACACTGCAAGCTTCGACCGTCGCCGCGGCTTCTGGCAGGTCTTGGAACCAGTGTTGGTTGAGGCATTCCTGCCGCAGTCGACCGTTGAATGACTCGATGAACGGATTATCGGTGGGCTTGCCGAGCCGACTGGAGTCGAGTGTTACCTCGTTGAAGTATGCCCATCAATCGAGCGACTTCGAGATGAACTCCGGGCCGTTTTCGACGCGAATCGACTGCGGCGTGCCTCGATCGGCTTGAAGGTGCTCCAGAACTGCCAAGACGTCGTCCCAGGTGAGCCGCTGGCCGAGCCGGATCGCCAGACTCTCCCTGGTAAAGTTATCGACTAACGTACCCGGGCTCGGCAACTCTTGCGTCGTCGGGGCGTCTTGATCCGCACCTGCAAGCCTTCTTCGATGTACCGCCGATACACCAGATTGTGATTGACCTACCAGCCTTCGCGCTTCAGCAGCGTATGGAGACGGCGGTAGCCGTACCTTACGCGGCTGGCGGCCAAGTCGCGAAGTCTGATCCGAAGTTCGGCCCGACCGTTACGAACGCCCACGTGGCGATGCGTCGAACGAGGGAAGCCCAACGCTCGGCATGTGCGACGTTCGCTGATGCAGTAAACGGCTTGCAGCCGCTTCACCATGATCTTCCGACGATCGGGCCTTGGACCTTTCCCGAGACGACGTCCTGCAGCATCTTCTTGTCGAGACTCAGGTCGGCCACGAGGGCCATGAGCTTTTTGTTCTCTTCCTCAAGCTGCCGCAGGCGACGTAGCTCAGCGACGCCTAAGCCCGCGAACTTCTTCTTCCAGCGGTAAAGCGTCTGCTCCGTCGCCCCAGCTTGCGAATGATATCCGCGACCTGGGCGCCGCCCTAGTGCTGACGCAGCGCGAACGCGATCTTCTCCTCTGTAAAACACTTTCTCGGCATAGCTTGCGGCACTCCTTCAGAATGCAAGTTTACTAAAATCTTGCATTCCGCGTGGACGAAGAAACGGGGGGACGTCACGGGCGAAGACATCGCTCGATCGGTCCAGCTTCCTCGCTCTTGAAGGCTTCGAGCCAGGTCGATCGCTAAACATTCGCGCGTCACTCGTCGATCCATCAACATGCGAATCGATCAGCCATCGCTGTGCGATCATCGACGAAGTGGTCGCTCCAGGCGTGACCTTTTGCGTTCGGCTTAGCCTGACGCACGATTCGTCGTCAAGCCAGAGCCGCTTTCGTGGCTGTTGGCTGGAAACCTCTTGCACGCACTACATACGCTAGCAATACGCATCAGGTAACAAACGGAATTTCGCTAATTGCCCTATTGGCTGGAAAACGCGCGCATCTATCTTCTCAGGGACTTCTATACTCGGGATATCGTCTAGTGGCAGTCGAACGACACCACTCGCAATTGGTCCTGCGAAGGTGACGTGACCATGTCACGACTCACTGCTATTCGCCTTTTCCAAAGGACGGGCCGCGCGCCTTCGAAGCAGCCTGGATGGGCAACGCTTTGCAAGTATCGCGCCAGAAGCATGAGCAATGCATCCCCTGTGATTGATGTTCCCGAACTGGCGGCTATCATCGGCGCCGACGCGGTCTACTTGAAATTCGAAGGTGTTCACCCGACAGGAACGCACAAGCACCGCGCCGCCCGATCGGTGATTCGCCATGCTGTACGCAGTCAATTTGCCGTCGTGACAGTCGGTTCCTGCGGAAACTATGGCGCTGCGATAGCATTCGAGGCGGCTGCCAGTCGCGCGAGTTGCCACGTCTTTGTTCCGTCAAATTATGCGCGATCGAGAACGGCAGAGATGCTCGAATACGGCGCTGAAGTTCATTTCGTCGAAGGCACGTACGAAGATGCCGTAGCCTCCAGCCGAGAATTCGCGGTTCAATCTGGCGCGTATGACTGCAACGCCAGCGGTTTTGCGGACGACTTAATCCTCCGTTCCTACAGGGCTATTGCCGCCGAGTTGCATGAACAAGTCCATGGAATTACTGCAGTATGGGTTCCCGTCGGAGATGGAACGACGATCACGGGTATTTACGAAGGGTTCCGAGCAAAGAACAAAGTTGCCCGGATGTATGCCGTTAGCAGTGCTGGGAACAATGCTGCATGTGCCAGCGTAGCGGCTGGAATGGTTGTGGAATTACAGCCCGCTGATATCTGCCCGACTAGCTTCAACGAACCGCTCATAAGCTGGAGGTCGGCGCATGCTGAGGACGTCGTACGGCTAGTGCGTGAAAGCGGCGGAGGGGCGATTGAAGTTACTGATGCCCAATTGAGTGACGCTGCGAGTCAACTATCTTCGTTCGCCGCTATCAACTCATGGCCAGCAGGCGCTGCTGGCCTAGCCGGATTGATTGCAGCTCCAGCCCATCTGCGTACCGGTCGTCATGCGATCGTCGTCACAGCGGCAAAAAATGAATCGCCGTAAAATAAGGAACAAAGGCTGGAGATGAGTTCGAGCTGGCGATGAAATGCCGTCAAGGATACGTAGTGGCTATCGATCTTCCCCTATAGGTTCTCGAAAGATGCACGAAGATACACCACCGAGTAGTGAGACCGGCACTACTGTTTACTACTGGCAGTCACGATCTGGCTTCCTATTGTCATCACTGATTCCCGAGGCGACATTCATTCAAGCAATTCCCGGTGAAGATAGTGTGGAAGTCATCAATCGCCTGCCGCAATCCGTTGACCGCTTTATTCTCCACCTAGCGGTATCCCAAACTCATGCTTTTCCACTTCGGCGGGACCACTTGTTAAGTGCCCTGAGAGATCGCAGGGTTGCCGTCGTGAACGAGCATGTATTCGATGTTACAAAGCGACACATCCAGGATGTGTGTCGGGCGGCCGACTTACCGGTAGCCGAAGCGACGCGGGATAGCCCGCCCACCCAGCAGCTCAT
Organism: Lacipirellula parvula; assembly: GCF_009177095.1. Taxonomy (NCBI): domain Bacteria; kingdom Pseudomonadati; phylum Planctomycetota; class Planctomycetia; order Pirellulales; family Lacipirellulaceae; genus Lacipirellula; species Lacipirellula parvula. Next base: position 751,524 of record NZ_AP021861.1, on the reverse strand, counting down.
TGTGAAAACCAACTACAATTATGGCGCAAATAATGAACGTGCCTTATCCGCGGAGCTGAGAACGCTTCTGGGTCTCACCTGCATTTCAAACGTTGTGTTAAACGCTAAGAAATATAAAGTTGTCCCCCGACGCAATATTCCGGACGCATGGTGGAATCGACCAGAGCTGTGCATTGAGCGATTTGTGGAGAATCCAGACCACATTTTCTACAGAGTGTATGTCGCGGGGCGACACGTCGCTGTTTCAAAGGTGATTGATCCAAAACCGATCAAAAAAATGCCCGTTGGAATCGAGCGGCAGACGGCAACATTCTTGCTGAAGCCGACTGCGTTAGCACTGGTGGCGGGGCAGTTCGAGTGCCCGCGAAGTTTGCTGCAAACGTTATTCACCTTTCTGGCTGCTTTTCAGCTCGAATACGGTGCCCTCGATATTGTGTTTGAACCTCCGAATTCATACTTTGTCATCGATGTGAATAACACTCCATTCTGGGGAGGGAGCGGACATCCCGAACTCCTGAAGTTCTTGCGAGACGGATTGCTCCAATTCTCACCATCACGATGAACGTCTCAATGCATACTAGAGCTTCGACTCGCAGCTATGGTCGCGGTAAGCTGCATGCCACAATTCGGGCTCCTTATTGGAAATGTGGATTTCGACAACCTCAGACAAATCCCGTGATCGATGAACATCTTTGTGCCCCCTTCCTTACGTGGGAACTTCCAATCACATTCGATCATGACGACGTCGAGTTCCCGGGTAGAGCGGGGCTTCTTCGTATAGCGATCAGACCTTATCGGGAATAGACTCGGGATGACTATCAATGTAGCTCGTACAGCGTTCGTTAAAGTACTCTCGGCCAAGCGATCTGAGTTCCAGCCGTGCAGCGGAGGCAGTTTAACCGACGCCTTCTTGGTGGGTGGTGCGGGAATCTGAGGCAGCTCAGAAGCAGTTCTTACCTGCGCCCTTCTGGGCGTGAACGACCGCGACTTTGGGTCGAGAGCTTTTGCAGGTGATACGATAATATGAGGGTCATACCCTACCGCGAGTTGAGTCAACTCGCATGTCCAGGTGGTCCACAAGTTCGGTACCCTGTCGGCCGCTGGCATCCCGCCACTGGAGTCCATCGACTTGCTCGTCCTCCTGCAGGCAGCGGCTTTTCCCAGTCGATAGCGATTCTCCGAAACCGAGTGCCCGTAGATCTTCGGTTGACTAGATGGGACGCAAACCGCGTGCGTCCTGGAGTGCGTCACGTTCCAGAATTGCGCTCCTTCTGGGGCTTTGTTGAGTTTGGCGGCGGGTTCGATTCCCGCCGCCTCCACTCGACTGAAAAGTCCGCTAAGTCCTGCAAAAGCCCGTTCCAACGCTCGTAAGACGTCGGGACGGGCTTTTTCGCATTCAGCGGGTAGAGCGGGTAGCCCTGGTTGGCGTACTCGCCTACCAGGGCGGCGCAGCCGCAAGAGACCCATCGGCCACCTCCCGACTCACGATTGAACCGGCGCGACCGTCCGACTAACTTCAATGCTTCCCTCAGCCGCCGGGACGACGCCAATCCCGCCCGTCCGTCCCTCCTTTTTGAGAACTCTTCGATGCTCGTCTCGCCATCCGCTGCCTCGCTCCCGGTGCGCGCTCGCCTGCTGCTCCTCCTCACAGCCTTGCTCGCCAGCGCCGCCACGGCCGGCAGCGCTCGCGCCGCAACAAAAACCTGGACGGGCGGCACGAACAGCGATTGGAGTCTCGTTGGCAACTGGTCGCCCATAGGCGCCCCCGCGAGCGGAGATTCCGTTGAGTTCCCCACCGCCGGCGGTAACCGCACCATCAGCTTGTCCGGGAATCGCACCGTCGCCGATGTGACGTTCAACAGCAGTAACGCCTACCGCCTCATGAACGATCAGCTGACGATTGCCAGCGGCGACGTCACGAGCCTACAGGGCAATCATCGTATCGACAGCAACGTCCTTCTCGGCGGCGAGGCCGATTGGAATATCGCCAGCGGCAAGCTGTCCGTGTACGGGTCGGTGAACTCCACCGCGGGCAACGCCTTCGGCATCAACAAGACGGGCGCCGGTTCGCTCGATTTTCTCAACCAAGGCGCGACGAACGTCATCAAGAACTATCTGCACCAAGCTGGGAGCGCTGAGTTCTTCGAAGGAACCTACACGCTCACGAGCACGTCGTTCGACGCCGCCTCGGCCATGTATATGGCCGAGGGAACGGTCACCGTTTCCCACCGCGCGAAGCTGAAAGGAACCAGCGGGGGAAATCTCGTCCTGCAATCTGCCGGCGCCGGCAGCTCGAACCTGATCATCCGCGACGAGCAGACGGAGGTCGCCACCTTCAACCAGCTCTTCATGGGCGCGAGCGGCACGAGCGGCAACAGCCTCACCGTCACCAAGGACGCGAAGGTGCGGGACATCGGCTTGTTTGTCGCCGGCTTCAATGGCAGCGCGACCGTTACGGTCTCCAGTGCGGCCACGGTGAATACAGGCGCCATGGCCGTTGGCATGCTCACGGGCGTCACCGGCACGCTCACGGTCGAGGATGCCTCGTCGGCGCTCACAACGAATTCCCTCGCCTTAGGCGGTTACAACTCCGCCCAGAAGGGGGGCACGGGCACGGCGACAATCAGCGACCGCGCCTCTCTGACTGTTTCCGGCGAATTGAGGTTTTTCTCGTCTACGAGCTCGCTCACCGTCGACTCTGCTACCGCCAGCATTGGCGCGTTGACTAACGAAGCGGGCGTCGTCGGCAGCATCAAACTCGATAACAACGGCGACACGCCCGCCCTGACCATCACCACGCCGGCATCGCTGCCCGGCCCAGCTACGTTCGACGGCGTCATCTCGAACGCCGCCAGCGGCCCCGGCGGCATCGTCAAGCAAGGGCCGGGCGAGCAGATCTTCACCAAGCAGCAAACCTACACCGGCGGCACGCGCATCGAAGCCGGCACGCTCAGCTTGGCGACTGCCAACGCGCTCGCTTCGACCGCACCGGTCAACGTCGCTGGAGGCACGCTCAATCTCGCCGGAAACGTTCAGCAAACCGGCACGCTGACGCTGCAGGGCGGAACGGTCGGCGGCGCCGTCGGCAGCGTTCTCGTCCCCGCCACGCTCGCCCTCCAGTCTGGCACGATCGACGCCCCCGTCATCGCCGCGAGCGCCGTGAACAAAACCACGGCCGGAGTCGCCGTCTTGAACCAGGGCATCACGGCGCCGGCGCTCAACGTGACGGCGGGAACGCTGCAGATCAAAGGCGCCATTAACGCCAATCTTCAAAGCAACCCGACGAGTTCCGTCGCGCTCATCGGCCCAGCCACCGTCACCGGGACTACCGCGATCAGCGGCGAGCTGACCATCGGCGGGCACGCTTTCACCGCCACCCAAGCCGTCGCCGTGGGTTCCGCCACGCTCGCCGGCGGCTCGATCGTCGCCGACGCCGGAGTCACCCTCACCGGAGCGGCTACTGGCTACGGCGCCATCTACTCTCGCATCACTGGCGCACCTACGAGTTCCATCACCGCAGCGGGCGGACCGCTAACCCTCGGCGACGCCAAACTTGCGACGGGCTTCGACGCCTTCCAGGGCACGCTCAACACGGGCGCGCAGCAGGTCAATCTGCTTAGCGCCGGCGTCGCCAAGCTTGGCGCAACGACCACGCTTGCCGGCGGCTCGCTCTCCAGTCTCCATGGCATTCAGCTCGACTCCGGCAGCACGGTCGCCGGTAACGGCACGATCAACGGCGCCTTCAAGAACCAAGGAACCGTCAACGGCGCCGCCGGCGGCGGGGGCATTCGCCTCACCGGCTCCGTCAGCGGCGCTGGCTCCTACGCCGGCGCCGTCCAATTCGATGGCGCCTTCAGCCCCGGCAACAGCGCCGCGGCGGTCTCGTTTGCCGGCGACGCCACGCTCGCCAACACCTCGCTGCTGCTGATGGAAATCGGCGGCGATGATCAGGGAACCGAGTACGACCATCTCGACGTAGCCGGCAAGCTCACCCTCGGCGGCGCGATCGCCGTGCAGTTCATCAATGGCTTCACGCCCGCCAGCCCACTGTCGTTCGATCTCTTCGATTGGGGCACGGTCGCCGGCAACTTCAACGCGCTCAGCCTGCCGAACGTCGACGGCTTCGCGTGGAACACGTCGCGATTGCTCACGACCGGCACGATCTCGCTCGCGCCGAGCTTCACGGCCGACTTCGACTCCAACGGCCAAGTCGACGCTGCCGACCTGGCGATCTGGAAAACGGGCTACGGCGCCGCAGGCGGCCGCAACGCAGGCGACGCGAACGGCGACAATCTCATCGACGGCGCTGATTTTCTTCTGTGGCAACGACAATTCGGCAGCGGCGTCGCCGCCACGCCTGCGAACGCCAGCATCCCCGAGCCCGCCACGCTAGGTCTTGCCAGCATGTGCGGCTCAGCTCTAGCCCTCTTCGCCAACAAGCGCCGTCGCCGCAATCAATAGCTCTGAGGCTTCCTCCCGGCTCCCGGGTAGTCAGCTCAGTTCAAGTAGTGAGCGGCCTTCTCGAGCGTCATCTTCGTCGCCGCGTTCGCCGCTTTCAAAATCAGCTTGTTCGCGGCGCGACCCGAGAGAGATGATTTGGAGCGAACCATCTCATCGACTTTGACTTGAGCAAGTTGCGCCGCGCGGGTCTGCACATAATCGCGCAACCCATTCTTGCCGGCGGAGCTCTTGCCAAGCTTGCGGCGAGTGCTTTCCCAAAGCTCCGGAGAAATCTGTACGGCAATCCGCGACGCTGCTGTCACCGGGAGGTTAGAACGCAGCCAAGTCATTGCGGAGCGTACGCTCAATTGATTTCCAAACTTAAGACCGAGTTCCACTTGAGTATTCCTTGGCCGAAATCGGCAAAAAGAAGGAATTTCGCTTCGTGCCTGGGCGGTGCATCCCTGCCGTAACAGGCACAGAGCGCACGGAAAGCGAATCCCATGCCGTTACAATCGGAACCGGCCGATCGCGGGGTACGAAGGCGATTTCGGGCAACATCCTACTTCAGCACCCGCTTTACCAGAGCCTGCCGCTGCTTGCATGAGCGCTAGGGCGCCAACTCGCTGAGCGTCGCCCGCTCGACGGGGACCATAGATAAAGGAGCTGGTAGCCCTAGCGGGTAGCCCTGGTTGGCGTACTCGCCTACCAGGGCGGCGCAGCCGCAAGAGGCCACGCGGGTAGCGACGACATTCTGGCGCACAGCCGTCGGCTACCGCCAACGCACAAACGCCAGCGTGTCGGTGTTGCCGAAGCCAACAAGAAGCAAAGCGGCGTCAATGCCATACGCCTCCTGTCGCTGGCGCGACCCCGACACGCGGCCGACAATGCGTTGGTCGATGGGGCGCGGTCCGCGCCCGAGCGTCGGGGCCAGCGCGACGGATTGGCCTCGCGACAAAGCTCGCGTCGGAAGAGTGCACTGCGCGCAGTCTCCTGCGCCAATGGCTCAACGAATATTCTTGATGTTGGCGACCGGTTTTGCGCCAATCAGGGCGGCCTCTCCAGGCGCGTCCATTACGGCCAGTACCACTTTGGCCGGTCCTCGATCGGCGACCTTTATCAGATGCTTGCCAGGAGGAAGCGATTTCCGCAGGTATTCAACTTGCTGGTCCGTCTTCAAGACTAAAATCGCCTGCTCGTGCTGCCCCGCGTACTCGATCAAGTCGCTCATGCAATTCGCTTCGAAGTGCTGAACGTCGTTTCGGTCGAGATCAAATGGCACGGACGACCACTCGTGACCGATCGTCGCCATTGGGATCGTGCCCCTCACGTCCAACGCGACCGGCGAACCACTTCCAAATACTGTCTCTGCGAACGCGAAGCGCGGGATATTTCGGTGCAGCACAACCGCGCTGAGAATGAGCGTGACTGAAACGCAGACAGACCACTGGAATGCCGGCGTCGGCCAGCGCCGCATTGAAAGAACCGCTCCGGCCGCCAGAAGAATCCAGAGGCTCGAGATTGCCGCTCCTGCAGTCCAGGATTCTAGGCCGCTCATCAGCATGAAAATGGTGAACCCAATTCCACCCAAGCAAGTCGCCATGCTCGCGAGCCAAGGCGACCAGCGCCTTGAGAATTCAGCGCCAATTTCGCCGATCGACGCAAACACTGCACGATCTAGATAATGCCCAATCATCAAAGCAAAAGCTGGAGCGGCCGGCAGTATGTAGGTTGGCAGCTTGCAACTCGACATCGAGAAAAAAGCGAAGCACCAAGCGCTCCAAAGTACGGGGAAGCTAAGTGATCGAGACCTGAGCTTCCGGATCGGGTCTTTCTTGGACCACAGAAAACTCGCATACGGAATTGCCATGAACGTCCAGGGATGCCCGGCGACAAGCAAAATAGGCACAAAGTACCAGAACGGCTCAGCATGAAATGCGCCAGCGAACCGTTGCAGATTATGACGGTAGAAAAACTCGCCAATAAACGCCGGGTCTCGCTGCGAAACAGCGTAGAACCAAGGAGCGTTCACGAAGACGACGATCGCAAATAGATACGCCCAGTGTCGCACTAGTAAACGCGCGGGATTCTTCGTTAGCCAACAATGCATAACGAGCGGCGGAGCCAGTAGCACGACGGATATTGGGCCTTTGCACAAAAACCCAAGCCCGGCTGCAAGCGCCGTTATCGTCCACCATTTCCAATTTAGCTTGTCACTCTTCACTGCTTCATATGCGGCCACAAACGAAATGGTCGTGAAGCACGTCAGTAACCCGTCGAGCAACAGAATTCGACTTCCTCCCAAGAATCCAACGGAAAGGAAGAGCGCCAGCCCCGCAAAGAATCCTGCTCGGCGTCCGAATACCCGATTTCCCAACCAGACTGTCGCGAGCAGCGTCGCCAAACCGCAAATTGCTGGAATGATCCGAGCGGCTCCTGGCGACACTCCGAATATTGAATAGCTCGTCGCGCACAACCAATAGAGCAATACCGGCTTATCGTAGTACGGCTGGAAATTGAGCGTTGGCAGCGTCCAGTCGCCTGACTCAATCATCTCACGAGGTATTTCGCCGTAGCGAGTTTCATCTCGATCGATCAGAGGATAGTTGAGATTTGAGAGCAGGAGTATCGCGGCAACCAAAATCAAAATAAATTCTGCAAAGCGAAAGCGGCGGTCGCTTGCAGCCTTCTCTGGCGATAGTTTCGCTTCCACTGCTGATTGGCCGTCAGCTGCTGAAAACTGCACCTTATTCCACCAGTGTCGAACCAGACTCGCCAACACTACAGGTATGTGCGCAATCGACACCGTACTCGTCCCGGCCTCGCGCGGCCGGTGCGAAACGCCAACTTCGACGATGGATCGCCCTTGCCGTCGAGCCTGTGAGATGATTTCCGCATTGACCAGAAATCCATTCTCCGTGATGTCGCACTCGTTCAACGTCTCGCGCCGGAACATCTTCAAAGCGCAATCGACGTCTCGCACGCCTGTATCAAGCAGCAATCTCACCAGTTGGTTGTAGACGCGAGAGTAGAGGCAACGAAGCGGCGAATCTTTGCGATCAATTCGATAACCGCAAACGATTTCGTAGTCTCGTGAGAGCAAAACGAAGCGATCTAATTCAGTTAAGTGGAACTGGCAGTCGGCGTCAGTAAATGCGACCAGCTCGAAGTTGGCCGCCTCAAATCCAGATCGCAATGCAGCGCCGTACCCGCGATTCGCTTCATGCCGAATCAGCCTCACGGAAGGTCTTGTGGCTGCCATCGCTGTCACGCGTACGGCAGTTTCGTCAGAACTCCCATCGTCTACAACAATGACTTCGAAGCAGTCTGAAACGGTCGCCAGTGCGGCTTCAGCTTCACTAACGGCGCGCTCGATTGATTCAGCTTCATTCCATGCAGGTAGGACGAGCGAAATGCCGTTTGACGTCGGAGTCGCTGCCCTTGCTAACGCTTTGCTTGAGTTTTGAAACATACCTCGCATCCATGCGGGTCAAGTACTTGGAAAGCTGGGCACTACACGCCGACTATTGGTTATCGGCAAATCGCGTAAAACGGGACGTACGAAAATCTAAGATGCAACGCGCTTCCTCAGTTCCCAGCTGTCGGCCCAACCGCAGGTACTGAACTTAAATTCGACTATTACACATAAGCACGATTCTTTTTTGAAAACCGAATGCAACGTGATGGCCAGTGGCCAGCCGCGCGAGCTTAATAATGCAACGAAAGCGTCGTCCCAGACGCGCTGGAAAGTCCCGCACGAAGTCCGTGGATCTCCTGGCAGCGTTACCATTTCCGCCGGTCGCGCCACTATTTACTAAACAATTAGTAGTTAGATCAATGCCGATTATGGGTGGCCATCGCAAGAGCAGGGTGGGGCGGTGAGCTTACTTCCTGCTGCGGAATCCAGCGGGTAGCCCTGGTTGGCGTACTCGCCTGCCACAGGCTGGCGCAGCCGCAAGAGGCGACGGTAACATGCGCAGCGCTCACGCTAGCTGAGACGTCACCGAGAGCCTCTAATTCGCAACGGACTGATCAGCTGCGATTCCGACCGCTGCACAGCATCGCCCAGCCAACGACCACACTCAATAGACGAAAACCAACATGAGCGCCGACAACCTGAACTGGTTCGACAACGTCGAGCATCGCCCCCACCCCTGGCCGGGGCTTAATTGGCTCACCACCGCGATAGCGTGTGCGGACGTGCGGCGGGCGGTCGACTTCTACGCGCAGGCGTTGTCCTTCGTCGCGATTTTCGAACTGCCGGGCGAGAACGGCGAACTCCTCTTCGCGCGGATGCGCTACCGCGGTTGCAACTTCACCCTCAACAAAACCGGTTGGGATTTCGACGGCCAACCGCCGGCCGACTCCAGCCACGCGCCGCCGTTTCAGTTTTACCTCTACGTCGACGACGTCGCCGCGACGAGCGCGCGGATGAAAGAGCAGGGCGCCGCGGAAATCTTCCCGCCGCGCACAGAGATCTGGGGAGACCTACGCTCACGACTGCGCGACCCGTTCGGCTACGTGTGGGACCTCGCCCAAGCGCCAAGCTAATCAGCAAGCGCGAAGTGGGTAGCCTTGGTTGGCATACCCGCCTACCAGGGCGGCGAAGCCGCAAGAAGCCAAACCATCGCCGCAGTACTACCGCATAAGGCTGCGCCACACGCGTGAAGTCGCAGGACAACCAGGTCGGCCCTGCTGCGGCACGGCGTATCCTGCTAAAATTGCAGCATGGAACACATTCGCAATTTCTGCATTATCGCCCACATCGATCACGGCAAGTCGACGCTGGCCGACCGGCTCATCCAGAACTGCAACGGCATCGCGCAGCGCGATCTCCACGAGCAGATGCTCGATTCGATGGACATCGAACGCGAGCGCGGCATCACCATCAAGAGCAACACGATCACGCTCAACTATCGCGCTCTCAACGGCAAAGACTACCTGCTGAATCTCATCGACACGCCTGGCCACGTCGATTTTTCGCACGAAGTCCGCCGCTCGCTGATGGCGTGCGAAGGGGCGTTGATCGTCGTCGACGCGTCGCAGGGGGTCGAGGCCCAAACGGTCGCCAATCTCTACATGGCGATGGAACACAATTTGGAACTGCTGCCGATCATCAACAAGATCGACTTGCCATCCGCCGACATCGACCGCGCTCAAGAAGCGATCGACGCCGAACTTGGTCTCGATCCGTTCGCTGCGATTCCGATCTCCGCCCGAAACGGCGTGAACATCGACCAAGTCCTCGAAGGCATCGTCGAAAAGCTGCCGCCCCCGACCGGCGATCCCGACGCGCCGCTGAAGGCGCTCGTCTTCGACGCTCACTTCGACAAGTTCCGCGGCGTGATCTTGCAATGCCGCGTGGTGGAGGGGACGCTCAAGCCGCGCGATACGATCCACTTCATGCACGCGAATCGCGACTTCAAGGTCGACGAGGTCGGCTACAACCAGTTCCAACTCGTGCCGCGTCAGCAACTCAGCGCCGGCGAAGTCGGCTACATCGTCGCCGGCGTGAAGAGCGTGCAAGACATCGAAATCGGCGACACGCTCACGCTGCTCGATCGGCCAGCCGACGAACCGATCCCCGGCTATCAAGCGGCGCGGCAGGTCGTCTTCTCATCGATTTACCCGATGGATACCGGCGAGTATCAGGAACTCACGAAGGCGCTTGAAAAACTCTCGATCAACGACGCCGCGCTCACCTTCGAGAAAGACAGCTCGGCGGCGCTCGGGTTTGGCTTCCGCTGCGGATTCCTCGGCCTGCTCCATCTCGACGTGATCCAAGAGCGACTGCAGCGAGAGTTCGATATCGGCCTGGTCATCTCCGCGCCGTCGGTGAAGTACAAGCTGCAGCTGCGCGACGGTTCGGAAATGGAAGTCGACAATCCGACGTACTGGCCCGACCCGATGTCGATCGAATCGGCCAGCGAGCCGTACATCAAGGCTTCGATCATCACCCCCGAAGAATATGTCGGCGGCGTGATGGAACTCTGCCGCGAGCACCGCTCGGAAAGCCAAACGATGGACTACCTCTCCGCCAAGCGGATGGAAGTCACCAGCGTCATGCCGCTCGGCGAGGTCCTCTTCGACTTCTACGGCAAGCTGAAAATGCTGACGCGAGGCTACGGCTCGTTCGACTACAAGCCGATCGAGTACCGCCAGACCGACGTGGTGAAGGTCGACATCTTGGTGAACAAGGAACCGGTCGACACGCTCTCGTACCTGGTCCACCGCGACAAGGCCCGCACGCGGGCGCTCCACTACTGCGAACAGCTGGCCAAGGAAATCCCGCGGCATCAATTCAAAATCCCGATCCAAGGCGCCATCGGCGGCGAGATCATCGCCCGCACCACGGTCGACCCGTATCGCAAAGACGTCACCGAGAAACTCTACGGCGGCGACGTAACGCGCAAGAAAAAGCTGCTCGAGAAGCAGAAGAAGGGAAAGGCCAAAATGAAGCTGTTTGGCAGCGTGAACATCCCGCAAAAAGCGTTCATCGCCGTGCTGCGTGCCGAGGACGATTGAGTGGGTAGCCCTGGTTGGCGTACTCGCCTACCAGGGCGGCGCAGCCGCAAGAGGCAAGCCACCGCCAATGTCCTGCGCCTCCAGTCGCTGGCACGCCCCCGAGTACAGCAAGCTAATTTCGCAGATCGAACGTACAACAATGACCACACCATCGAGCGCAAGTGGACCTAACCCCGCCGCCCCCAAACCACTTGAGATCACCGGCGGCGCCAAGCCTCCCGTCCCAGCCTTCTCATGCATCATTTACGTCAGCAAAACCGCTGACGGCTCAATGAACGGTCGCGTCGCAAACCTCGCCGGCGGCGACGCAGGCGAAATCGTCGCCAACGGCAATTCCGAACGCGACGTGCTGTTCAAACTAACTCGCGAGTTCAAATCGCGCGTCGCGAAAATGCACGAACAGCAGCAGACAATGCCGTGGATCGATCCCCCTCCGCCGCCACTTGAGCACGAGCAAATCCGTTACGTTCCAGTGCATCTCTAAACGCCCGCCCGAAAATGTTCGCCGCCTACCTTCAATCATTCGAGCGTCACCAACCGCTGGGCCAGCGCGTCCTGCTGGTACTTGAGGCACTACCGACGGAAGTTCAGCAAGACTTCGTGAATGACGCCTCCTTCACGGTCTCCCTCGACAACTACGTCCCGGGCGAGGGCTCGTCGGTCTTCATGGCCGCCCCGCACGATGCCGGCATCAGCAGCCGCAGCGTGGTGCTCAGACCGCGACTCTCCGATTGCGACGAGTCGTTCGCTCATTACGTGATCGCGCACGAATTCGCCCATGCGTATCTACGAAACGGCTCCTGGGGCGACATCCTCGATCCCGAAGAAGCCGCCGACGCATTGGCCGCCGCATGGGGCTTCCCGCGACCGTTCATGAACATCACGCGGTAACGCCAACTTCTCCGCAGGGTAGCCCTGGTTGGCGTACTCGCCTACCAGGGCGGCGCAGCCGCAAGAGGCAACGCCATCACACCCGCTCCTCCACATCCAACCCGCAGAGCAACCAAAGCCTCGAACCGCCCAACGCGCACAACCGTACCAGAGCCAACAGCGCGTAAAACCACGAACCGCCCCAGTAAATTGACCGCCAATTTCAACCAACTATCCTGGATGCCTGGCAGATTCGATGCCTAGCAGATTCGCACTCCCTCGCCTGCTTCCCACCGCCGCCGTAGCGCACCGAGCCCACGCCAGTCCTCCATGCCTCACCGAATCCTCCGCCGTTCCCAGCGCTGCCTGAACCTCGCCCGCCGCACCGCCCACGCTCGACGCCCTCGCGCGATCGCGCTCGCCCTCGCGGCCATCTCTTCGCTCACGCTCGCCCCCGCGCACGCCGACATCAACTGGATCGGCGGCACTGGTAACTTCGGCGCCGGCGCCAACTGGAGCGGCGGCGCCGTCCCCATCCAAGGCGAGTCGATCGTCATCGCCAACGGCGGCACGGCGCAAATCGCCGGCGCGAACGGCTACGTGGTCAGCACCGTCACGCTCGGGCAAGCCGGCTCCGGCGCCATCGAACTCGGTTCCGGCAACAACACGCAGTTGCAGGCGAACGAGTTCTACGTCGGCTACAGCGGACAGGGCACGCTTACCGCCGGAACGCAAGCGTTCATCGGCACGAGCGATTTCTGGGCTGGCTACAATCAAGGCGCGACCGGCACCGTCAACTTGAACGGTAGCTACTTATCTCCTTTCACCGTCTACTTCGGCTACGGCGGCAACGCGACGGTCACGCTCGAAAACGCCTCGACGCTGCAAAGCACCACCGGCTACGTCGGCTACTCCGCCGGCTCGCACGGCGTCGTGAATCTTTTGAGCAGCACCTGGAAGGCCGAGAACCAAAGCATTCCCCGCGACGTCACGGTCGGCGTGAGCGGCAAGGGCGAAGTCCACGCCACGAGCTCGCTCCTCTCGGTAAACAACCTCATCCTCGCCGCCAACGCAGGTTCCACCGGCGACGTCTCTGCCGACGGCGGCAACATCACCACTGCGGAAAACCTCACCGTTGGCGCCGCGGGGACGGGCAGTCTCACGCTCACCAACCTGGCCTCCGTCCAGGTGATGGGCGTCGCCGCGATCGGCTTCAACGGCAACGGCACGCTCGACGCGACCGACGCCGACTTCGCCGCTCCCGAACTCTTCGTCGCCCAAAATGGCGGCTCGACCGGCACGGCCACGTTCTCCGGCGGCGAGTTGGCAATCTCCGGCGAGTTCCACGTCGGCTACGGCGGCGCCGGCACGTTCACGCTCGATGGCGGCGGCACGCTCGAAACCAACAAAGCGAACATCGGCTTCGCCGTGGGCTCCACCGGCACGATCGACGTCCTCGACGCCACGTGGACCAACAAGCTCGCGATCTTCGTCGGCGCTGCCGGCAAGGGGACGCTCAACCTCGGCGCCGGCGGCGTCATCAACAGCGAGAGCGGCTACATCGGCCAAGACGCGACCGGCGAAGGCGAAGTCAACGTCACCGGCGGTTCGTGGGCAATGACCAACACGCTCGCGGTCGGCGTCAACGGCGGCGGAACGCTCACGATGACCGGCGGCACCATCTCCTCGAAGTGGGCGCAAGTCGGCCTCTCCGGCGATTCGCTCGGCGTCGTCAACGTCGGCAACGCCAGTTGGACGACCGAGCAAACGCTCACCATCGGCGTCGGCGGCAACGGCGGCGAGTTCTACGCGACCAACGGCGCGAACGTGACGGCGCAAACGATCGAACTCGCCGAGAGCGCAAACGTCACGGGCTTGCTCAGCGCGGTCAACACAACGATCACCACAGAGAACATCATCCGCGGAGCCGGCACGGCGTCGCTTTCACTCTCAGGCGTCCAACTAAAACTCCTCGGCGGATCGTCGGTCGTCGATACGGCCCTCATCGATGGCTTCGCCGCCGATGCGGCGGTCATCGGGGCAGGGGGGCTCACCGTCGACACGCAAGGCGGCAACGCTCAAATCCCCACGATCCTCAGCGGCGCCGGCGGCCTCACGAAAACGGGCGCCGGCCGGCTCCGGCTCACCGCGCCGAACACGTACGCTGGCGGCACCACCGTCTCAGCCGGCCTGCTCGAAGTCACGAACAACGCCGCCCTCGGCGCCGGCAACGTCGCCCTCGGCTCCGCCGAGTTACGCGCCCACGCGAGCGCCACCCTCGCCGGCAATCTCAACGGCGGCATCCAACTCGTCTCCGTCGCCGCCAACCAAACCGGCGTCTTCTCGGCAGCGCCGAACCAAACGCTCACGCTCGCGCCGCTCGACTTCCTCCTCGTCGAAGGCGCCACGATGCAAGTCGGCAGCAGCGGCCAAACCGGTTCCGTCGTCTTCGCCCCCACCGGCGCGGTGGCGCTCACTGCCGAGGCGACCCTCAACGTCGCCGCGGGAACACTCGTCGCCGACAATGGCGGCCTCGAATTCATCACCTCGATCGCCGCGTCGACCACCGTCGCGAGCGGCGCCACGCTCAACTTCCAAGACCATCTCTCCACCGGCGGCGTCCGCGCCCTCTTCGGCGCCGGCACGGTGAACATTGGCTCCAATGCAGCGACCATGCTCGTCGTCGACGCCGGCAACTTCGCCGGCAACATCGCCGGCAACGGCGGCCTCGTGAAAGATTCAAACGGCACGCTCACCCTCTCCGGCCAAACCGCGTTCATCGGCGGCACGACGGTCAACGCGGGCACGCTCCTAGTAAACGGTTCGCTCTCGTTCGGCTTCGGCAGCGCCACGGTCAACGCCGGCGCCACGCTCGGCGGCAGCGGCCTCGTCGGCAACGTCTCCCTCAACGGCGGCAACCTCGCCCCCGGCAACCTCGTCGCCGGTAACTCTGCCGGCACGCTCACGGCCAGCAACCTCCTCTGGACCTCCGGCAACCTCGTCTTCGACCTCGGCGCCACGCCGGCTCAGTCCGACTCCCTCACCGTCGGCGGTCTGCAAGGCTTCGCTTCCACCTACGCATTCACCTTCACGAACAACAACTGGAACATCGGCACGACCTACGACCTGGTGAACTTCGACTCAACGACGATCGCGATCGCCGACTTCAAGTTCACCAACAGCCACGGCCTCGACGGCGTCTTCGCGTACAAGGGAAACATCCTGCAGTTCACGCTCACCGCCGGCGAAGTCGTCCCCGAACCCGCCGCCGCAGTGCTCCTCCTCCTCGCCGCCGCCCCCGTTCTCGCAACCCGCGGCCGCACTCGCAAACTCCAAACGCGATAGCCGGGACCGATCGCTTCAGCGACCAGTCGGCAGCGCCCACCGCTCTCCATCCCGCGCGGCAAATCCGCACGCACCCCTCCCAAAATCTGCCGCGCCCCCCAAAATTCTCCCCAGAACCTCCAAAATAATTCCCACAACTTTTGTGTTGAAACTAGGCCACCCATTCCTCTAACGTAAACCACCGTGCTGCGCATTCCCTTAGCCCCCGGTTCTTCAAACCGGGGGCACGGCGCCACGCCACGTTTCCCAGCGCACCCGCGCGCTCACCGAGGAGGACCGATCTCATGCAAGCCACCAGCTACGCCAGTCGCCGCATCATCGACGCCTCGAAAAAGCAGCGCTTCTGCGAGCTCGTCCGCGACAGCTACTCGCTCGAGGAAGCCGCCGAGCAGCTCGACGTTTCCCTCCGCACCGTGCAGCGCGAACGCCAACGCGACGAAGCGTTCGATCGCGACGTCCGCGCCGCCCAACAGTCGCACCCCAACCCGCTGCTGCTGATGGAAAGCGCCGCCCGCACCCACTGGCGGGCCGCCGCGTGGCTCCTCGAACGCGAACGTCCCGACCGCTTCGGCCGCCGCCGCGCCAACACGGCCCGCAAGCACGAAGTCGAGGCCGCGCTCGACCTGGTGCTCGAAGCCGCCCTCGCCGCAACGCCCCCCGAACAGCGAGCCGCGCTCTACCAACCAGTCGTCGCCGCCGTCGAGCAAGCATTTCACAAATGCTTTCCACAACCCGATCGCTGCGAGAGCCCGAAGCACGCCCAATTCCCCGCCACGCCGCTCGCCGACGAAGCGGCGGAAGCCGTCGCGGAACTGTCGCCTAAAATCGCCGAGGCGACAGATGACGACACGAAGCCAAACGATGCAACGGCGCCCAAATCGCCACGAAACACCGCTCGTCTTCTCCCCGCAATCGCGAGCCCCCACTCATCCGCCGCGCAGCTGTCGCCTAAAATAGAAAAAGCGACACCAAGCAACGCGACATCCACCGACATCACGACGCGACGGAAGCAGCGGCAGCTCGCGAAGCAAGAAAAAGCCGCCAAGAAGCGCGCCGCAGCCTCCAGACGACGCAACGCCGGGTAGGTTGGTCTTTCAGCCCGACAGCCGCGCCGCAAGAGTGCGACTCACCGCAACCAACGTCCATGAAACGCAAAGCTCAAGAACCCTGGAAGCCCACGAAGGCCCAACTCGCCGCCGCGCAGAACAAGCGCGTCCCCGACCTGCTCGCGAAGGATCTCATCGTCCTCTTCGCGGGGATCAATCCCGGGCTCTACACCGCCGCGATCGGCCGCCACTTCGGCCGGCCCGGCAATCGCTTTTGGCCCGCGCTCTACGGCGGCGGTTTTACGCCACGACTCTTCTCGCCGTTTGAAAGCGACTCGCTCCTCGACCTCCACCTCGGCATCACCAACGTCGTCTCGCGCGCCACCGCTCGCGCCGACGAACTCACGAACGACGAACTCCGCGCCGGCGGCAAGCGACTCGCAGCGAAAGTCAAACGCTGGCAACCAACCGTCGTCGCCTTCGTCGGCATCGGCCCGTACCGCATCGTCTCCGGCGTGAAGGATGCGAGCGTCGGCATACAAAAAGACCTCTTCGGCGGCAGCCACGCGTGGGTGCTGCCGAACCCGAGCGGACTCAATGCGCACTATCAACCGGCGGCGTTGGCGAAGCTATTTGGCGAGTTGCGAGTATGGGCCGTAGCTGAGCATCGCCGGCGGAAGAAGTGAGGCTTGGAAGCGATGAGAGTGCGGATTTTACGGATTAAAGAAACGTGTGGCTCCCTCCCCCTGGAGGGGAGGGCTGGGGAGGGGGATGGAACCCTGGTACCCGCTACTTTCACCCCTCCCTAACCCTCCCCCTCAAGGGGAGGGGACCTCAAAGTGTTGTTGCAAAGTTGTTTCGATAGATAGCGTGGAGGGCTCTAATGATCGGCGAGCGAGGCTTGCAGCGCCGTCAGCAGCGGGCAAGGCCCGCCAGCGCCAACGCCGCGGCGATATTGCTCAAGCAATTCTTTCGACCGCTGCGCCAGCATCCGCCGTACCTCGCGCCGCTTCCCTTTCTCGCGCGGGATCTTCATCGAATCGTACGCCGTCGTTTGGTGCCGCATCCAGGCGATGACCGCCGCTTCGGCGCGGCGCTCAATCGGAATCCGCTTCGTGCGGGCCACCGTGCCGCTGCCGACCGGCGTGGCATGCTCGGTGACGGCAGTGGCGAATCGCTGAGCAAGCGGCGCATGGGCCGAGTGAAACGCAAGAAACGAGACGACCGCACCATGAAAATCTTCGACGTATTCCGCCTGAACTTTCTCCCGTCGCTGAGCATCGGCCACCTTCCGCTTCGCAAAGCTCTCGGTCGAACGCTCCGTTTCGAGATCGGCTTGAATCCGCGCGATCGTCGCCGCAGGCGCCCAGACGCCGCGCGAGAACATCTTGCGGCCCCGCTTCTCCGCGACGACCCAATGGTCGCCCGCGGCCTTCACGCGGCGGGTCAGCGCCGCATCGCCCGGCGGCAGCAGCGACCAATCGGCAGGGGCCGTCAGCAAGGTTCCGTCCGGAGCGCGGACGGTGTCGGGACTCGGTCCGGGGGAGTAGGTCTCAGCGCTCATTCATCGTCATCCGTCGCTGCGAGCGGTGGCTCTCGGCTCGCCAGTCAATTCATCGTATCGCCGCGGCCAGCGCGACCGCAGCCAACCGCGTGACACAGTTCCGCCCTAGGAACCACGCCCCTCTTCAATATAAAAAAGCTGGCCCCGCAACCAGCCCGCTTGACTCGTAAGCAATCACTTACCTATAGTGGCGGCATGGTGAGCACGCGAAACCCCGATGCCGACGTCTTCGGAGCCATCGGCCATCCCGCCAGAAGGCACATTCTCGATCTGCTTGCAGAGTCCGATCGATCCGTCAGTGCGATCGCGTCGCACTTCGAAATCAGTCGCCCGGCGATCTCGCAGCACCTCCGCATCTTGCTCGACGCGGGCCTCGTGACCGAGGAGCGGCACGGACGCGAACGCCGCTATCACTTCATTCCTGAGCGTCTCGCCCCCGTGCGAGATTGGCTCGCGCTCTACGAGCGGTTTTGGGACGATCGTCTGCAGAAGCTGCAGAATGTGCTCGCGAAGAAGAAGGGCAAACAATGAGCCGTATGATTCGCAAAGAAATCCTGATTCCACAGTCGCGCGAAGAGGTCTGGCAGGCCGTCACCGACAGCGCCACGCTTGCCGAGTGGATGTTCCCCAACGACTTCGCACCGCAAGTCGGCCGGCAGTTTACGTTCGAAGTACCGCCCAATCCCCAGGCGAATTTCGACGGGCTCACTGTTCGCTGCACCGTACTGGAGTGCGAACCTCCCCGCCGGCTCGCGTTTTCGTGGACCGCCGGCGGACTGGTCGACACCCGCGTCTCCTTCGAGCTTGAAGAAGAAGGCGCGGGGACGCGACTGCGGCTCGAACACGCTGGCTTCGACCTCGCGGCGCCATGGGGCGAGCAAGCATTCAAGGGCGCCGAGTACGGGTGGGCGAAGATGCTCAAGCAGCTCGTCGCCATCCTCACGAACACCGACAGCCAAACCTCCGAAGGATCATCCACATGACCCAAAGCACGAAGCGGACGATCCTCCGCTGGATCCACATCGTTTTCAGCGTGCCGATTATCGGCTACGTCTACAGCCCGTTCGAAGAGATTCCCAACTACGCCCCCGCGACGAGATACGTCTTCCTGCCGCTCCTCGTCCTGTCGGGACTGTGGATGTGGAAGGGCCATGTCGTGCGGCGATTGCTTTCCCGCGGTTCGACCAGCGCG
The DNA here is from genome assembly GCF_009177095.1 of Lacipirellula parvula. Classification (NCBI taxonomy): domain Bacteria; kingdom Pseudomonadati; phylum Planctomycetota; class Planctomycetia; order Pirellulales; family Lacipirellulaceae; genus Lacipirellula; species Lacipirellula parvula. Next base: position 732,542 of record NZ_AP021861.1, on the reverse strand, counting down.
GCTGGCGCCTAGCAATCAGGCGAGATCGATCTACCTAGCGTGACAGAGAGAAAATCGCATGGCCAAGAAAACGCCAAAGAAGCCCGCGCCCAAGCGTGCCAGTGCGAAGCCTGCCGCCACAAAACCAAAGCTCCTCTCCGGCGGTAATCCTCAAATCGCCAAGGGCTACGGCGACGAACCGGTGCAGGCCTACATCGCGGCAATGCCAGAGTGGAAGCGCGAGCTCGGCGAACGGCTCGATGCGATCATCACGCGGACGCTGCCCGACGTGGCGAAGGCGGTGAAGTGGAACTCGCCGTTCTATGGCCGCGACGGGGAAGGGTGGTTCCTCAGCTTCCACTGCTTCGCGAAGTACGTGAAAGTCGCGTTCTTCAAAGGCGCCGCGCTGCGGCCGCTGCCGCCGGGCGAGTCGAAGCAGAAGGAGGTGCGGTATCTAGATATCCACGAGGACGACGAGCTTGATGAAGCGCAGTTCGCCAAGTGGGTGAAGCAGGCGAGTAAGTTGCCACTGGAGCGGATGTAATCAATCCACGGAGAAATCATATGGCGAGTAAAGCATCCGATAATCTCGACGATTGGCGAACTGAAACGCTCGAACGGATTCGCGAGCTCATCGCGCAAGCCGCGCCCGATGCGGTCGAAGAAGTAAAATGGCGGAAGCCGTCGAACCCCGCGGGCGTGCCGACTTGGTCGCAAGGCGGGATTCTCTGCACCGGCGAGACGTACAAAGACAAAGTGAAGGTGACGTTCGCCAAGGGGGCGGCGCTCCCCGATCCGAGCGGTCTGTTTAATTCGAGCCTCGACGGCAACGCGCGACGGGCGATCGATTTTTTTGAAGGAGACAAAGTGAAGGCGACCCCGTTCAAGGCGCTCATCCGCGCGGCGGTGAAGTTGAACGCAGGGAAGGCGAAGTAGCGAGACCAGCGCATGTGCGTCACCGGTCAACGGCGCGCAGTCAGCGTGATCGAAAGAGTCGCTCGGTTGTTCGCAGAGCTTAAAACCAAGCTCAAAAAACTTCTCCCCGAACACGCTGGACATCGCTCCCGACCCGCAGTATGTTGACGCCCGTTGCTGGTCGACCACAAGCGATTGTGGTCGCGACAAGAGGGAACCTGGTGCAAATCCAGGGCTGCCCCGCAGCGGTAAGCGGAAACGAACGCCGTCATTAAGCACTGGCTCGCAAGGGCTGGGAAGCGACGGCTAGTAGGTGCCGGAGGACCTTTCGAGGCCCGCCGGCCAGTCCGCAAGTCCGAAGACCTGCCAGCGACTGAGCGGTTCAGAATTACAGGATTGCGATGACCGGATGTCATCGGACTGGGCCGCTTGTCTACCGAACCTTCTCGGGAAAGGACGGTCGAGGATGTTGATATTCTGCTGCGCGCAGTCATTACTCGCTGGCTTCCGCTCGCCGTTGAGCGCTGGCACTCTCGCGACTGCACTCTCGCACGATTCCTCGATCGGCGTTCACCGGTTTGGTTCCGGGAAACCCGCTGTCCCCTATCGGGTCGATAGGGAGAGGAGTCACTCTCATGCTGTGCGCCCCCCACGAATGGATTGTCCGCAAACGCGACGGTCGTCACGTTCCGTTTGAACTCGACCGCATCCGCGGCGCGATCGCCAATGCGTTTCGCGCGGAACTGAACATCGCCGCCAGTGCGCCGCTCGACGACGACGTGGCCGCCGACGTGGCGGGCGTGCTGCAGTCGGTCTCCGACGACGTCTCGCCGCTGGTGAATCAGGGCGAAGGGGTCAGCGTCGAGCGGATTCAAGACATCGTCGAGATGGAGCTGATGGCCCGCGGGCATTATCGCGTCGCGCGGCGGTACATCATCTACCGCGCCGAACACGCCAAAATGAGAGCGATTCGGGGCGAAGCGATCATTCAGGCGCCGCCGACCGTGCAGGTGACGCTCGCCGACGGCAGCCGCGTGCCGTTCGATGCGCGGCGGATTCGCAAGCGGCTCGCCGAAGCGGCGGCCGGCTGGGAAGCGGTGGTCGACGTCGACGAACTTGTCGACGAGGTGCTGCGATCGGTCTTCGACGGGATCTCGATCAACGAGATTTACCGGGCGCAGATTCTGGCCGCACGCTCGCGGATTGAACGCGATCCAGCCTACGACGTCGTCACCTCGCGGCTGATGCGCAACGTTATCTACCAGGAAGCGCTCGGCGAAACGCCCGATGCGCGATCGCTCGACCGGCTCCACCAGCATCAGTTCGAGCACTACATCATCGACGGCATTCGTGCCGGACGGCTGTCGGCGGAGCTGCGCGAGTTCGATATAGAAAAACTCGCCGCGGCGATGAAGCCGGAGCGGGACGCGCAGTTCCATTACCTCGGCCTGCAGGCGATCTACGACCGCTACTTGCTCCACGTGAACGGCCGGCGGATCGAAACGCCGCAGTACTTTTGGATGCGGGTGGCGATGGGCGTCGCGCTGCGGGAAGCGGCCCGCGAAGAGCGGGCGATCGAGTTCTACGAGATTCTGTCGACGTTCCGGTTTACTTCAGCAACGCCGACGTTGTTCAACGCCGGCACGCCGCATCCGCAGCTGAGCTCGTGCTACCTCAGCACCGTAAGCGACGATCTGGGACATATCTTCAAAGTGGTGTCCGACAACGCGCTGCTATCAAAATGGGCCGGCGGGCTCGGGAACGACTGGACGAACATTCGCGCCACCAACTCCCACATCCGCGGCACGAACGGCCGCAGCCAGGGGGTGATTCCGTTCCTGAAGGTGGTGAACGACGCCGCGGTGGCAGTGAACCAAGGCGGCAAGCGGAAGGGCGCCGTCTGCAGCTATCTTGAGACGTGGCATCTCGACGTCGAGGAGTTCCTCGAATTGCGGAAGAACACCGGCGACGATCGCCGCCGCACGCACGACATGCACACGGCCAACTGGATTCCCGACCTGTTCATGAAGCGCGTGCGGCAGAAGGCCGATTGGACGCTCTTCAGCCCCAACGAAGTGAGCGACCTGCACGATTTGTACGGCCGCGAGTTCGAAGCTCGCTACGAGCAGTACGAGCGGATGACCGACGAGGGGGAGATCGAACTCTTCCGCCGCGTCCCCGCCGCCGACTTGTGGCGCAAGATGCTGACGCGGCTGTTCGAAACGGGGCACCCTTGGATCACATTCAAAGATCCGTCGAACATCCGCTCACCGCAAGACCATGTGGGCGTGGTGCATAGCAGCAACCTCTGCACGGAAATTTTGCTGAACACCTCGGCCGACGAAACGGCCGTGTGCAACCTCGGGTCGGTCAACTTGGCAGCGCACATCGTTGACGGGGCGCTCGATCTGGCGAAGCTCGAAGCGACCGTCACCGTCGCGGTGCGGATGCTCGACAACGTGATCGACGTCAACTTTTACCCGACGCCTGAGGCGGCCAACTCGAACCAGCGGCATCGCCCGGTGGGGCTGGGGCTGATGGGTTTTCAGGACGCCCTCTACGCGCTCGGGCTGAGCTACGCCAGCGACGACGCGGTGGCCTTTGCCGACCGAAGCATGGAGGCAATCTCGTACTACGCACTGCTCGCGTCGTCGCAACTCGCGGCGGAGCGAGGCGCCTACCAGAGTTACCCTGGTTCGAAGTGGGATCGCGGGCTGCTGCCGATTGATACGTTGCAACTGCTCGAAGAAGCGCGGGACGTGCCGATTCCGATCGACCGCGCGGGGTGGTTCGATTGGTCGCCGGTCCGCGCGTCGATCGCGGCGCACGGCATGCGGAACAGCAACGTGCTGGCGATCGCGCCGACGGCGACGATCTCGACGATCATTGGCGTCTCGCAATCGATCGAGCCGGCGTACAAGCACCTCTACGCGAAGAGCAACCTCTCGGGCGAGTTCACGCAAGTGAGCGAGCCGCTGGTGGCGGAGCTCAAGCGCCGCGGCCTGTGGGATGGGGCGATGCTCGACGAACTGAAGTACCACGATGGCCAGCTGCAGAACATCGGCCGGATTCCGCTCGAACTGCGGCAACGATTCCTCACGGCGTTTGAAGTGGCGCCGAAGTGGCTCATCGCGTGCGCCGCTCGGCGGCAGAAGTGGATCGACCAAGGGCAGTCGCTCAACCTATATCTCTCCGAACCGAGCGGCCGCAAGATGCACGACATGTACCAGTTGGCGTGGGAGCTGGGGCTCAAGACGACCTACTACCTGCGGACGCTCGCGGCAACGCAGGTCGAAAAGTCGACGCTCGACGTCAATCGGTTCGGCGTGCAGCCGAAGTGGATGAAGAACCGGAGCGCTTCGAGCGACGTCGAGATTCACCGTGAGAGCGAGCCGGTCGCCACGGCGGCGTGCAGCCTCGACGATCCGACGTGCGAAGCCTGCCAGTAAACGGGCTGGCGACTTCCAGTTCCGCTCCATCACATACTTCAAAAATTATCAGCGAAAGCGATTCTCGATATGTTTCTGACTGCCGATGCCCCGAACTCTCTCCCCGCTGCTCCAGCCACTGGCCGCGTCGACGCCCGTGCGAAGCGGCTGATCAACTGCAACGAAGTCGACGTCAACCAGCTGATGCCGCTGAAGTACCGCTGGGCGTGGGAACACTACCTCAACGGGTGCGCGAACCACTGGATGCCGACCGAAGTGCCGATGCACAAAGACATCGAAACGTGGAAGTCGAGCAAGCTGACCGACGATGAACGCCGCGTGATCCTCCGCAACCTCGGTTTCTTCTCGACGGCCGAGAGCTTGGTTGGCAACAACCTAGTGCTGGCGATCTTCCGTCACGTGACCAACGCCGAGTGCCGGCAGTATCTGCTGCGGCAGGCGTTTGAAGAGGCGGTGCACTCGCACACGTTCCTCTACATTGTCGAAAGCCTTGGGCTCAACGAGGGCGAAGTCTTCAACATGTACCACGAGGTGCCGTCGATCGCCCGCAAGGACGAGCTAGAAATGGAGCTGACGGCAGAGATTCTCAGCCCCGACTTCACGACCGATACGTTCGAAGGGGCGCAAGCGTTTCTGAAGAACCTGATCGGCTACTACCTGATCATGGAGGGGATCTTCTTCTACACAGGCTTCGTGATGGTGCTGTCGTTCCATCGCCGGAACCTGATGACCGGCATCGGCGAGCAGTTTCAGTACATCTTGCGCGACGAGTCGATTCACCTGAACTTCGGCATCGATCTCATCAACGGGATCCGCTACGAGAACCCCGAGCTGTGGACGCCGGAATTTCAGGAGGCGATGATCGAGCGCGTACGCCTCGCCGTGGAACTGGAAATTGCCTATGCCCACGACGTGCTGCCGCGGGGCATTCTGGGGCTCAACGGCGATCTGTTCCGCGACTACGTGCAGTTCATTGCCGATCGTCGTTTGGAACGGATCGGCCTCGCGCCACAGTATGGGTCGTCTAATCCATTCCCTTGGATGAGCGAGACGATGGACCTAGCGAAGGAGAAGAATTTTTTCGAGACGCGCGTGACGGAGTACCAGAGTGCGTCGACGCTAAGTTGGGATTAAACAGGATCGTGCTAGCGCCCTTCGAGTAAAAGCCGGCGGGGCGCCGCGAACTTTCGCGGTGCGCCGGCTGTCTGCTCGGCATGGGCCGTTGTTCCGATACCGCTGACACCTCGACGACGCGTGGCGCCGCCTCGCTAGCGAAGTCGCTCGCGCCGGAAGAAATCCGCCGTGGCGATTACGTGACGGCGCTACACGTCGTGAGCGAGTGGCCGTCGTGGTACTGGGACGATGACGATGCGCTCCACCCGCGCGACGAACTCGTGCGCATCCGCAGCGTGCCGTGCGACGAAGCGGAGCCGTTGGAAGTGGTCAGCATTTGCCTGCCGTTCGTCTTGGTGAAGACGCCGCAGCGAGAGGGGAAGGTGCTCGACGTTCGCCGCATGCGGCTGGCGCGGCTAGATCGTTCGTTCGCGAAGCAGGCGCGACGCGAGTTGCAGCGACGCGAGAAACGGCTCGAAGCCAAAGCGAAGAAGTAGCGCCGGCTCGTCGGCAGACGAGCGGCGCTCACTTTAATCTTTCATCGATCGGGGACGATTTTTACGGAAATCCCCGGCGATTGGACGGTTGGCGCACGTCGTGAGAGTTCTGCGAGCATCGCTGCGCGTCTCCTAAAGGCGAAACACAGCCTCCCTCGGCAGGAAACCATTGGCGGACAACAATATCCGCTACACGGCACGCGACGTGCATCACTCCGTTTCGCCAGCCCAGACGGGCTGTGCCAGCAAAGGAGGGGAGCCATGCGTACGTGGCTACTGCTAGCAACGACGACCACTTGCAGTTATCTGAGCGGATGCAAGACGGCGGAGATTGCCGTCGATCACCAGATGACCGGCATCCACGTCGTCGCTAAGTTTGAAGGCAAGGACGAACTGCCCGAGTCGAACTCCAGCGACGAGCGCGATGGCGCTGCGGCGGAGTCGAGCGAGCGCGTGGCGTTGCGGCCCGATGATTTTACGCGCTAGGAGATAACTTTACGCGCTAGGCGCGACGGCCGACTTAGAGCTTGATGTCGCACAGCGGCACGATCTTGCTCTTCGAGTTGACCAGCTGCGCGAGCGTCACGCGGCCGAGGCTTTCTTCGGCGTAGGCGTAGACGCGGTCGAGTTCCTTGTGGAGCGGGCAGAGCTTGGTGTGCGACGGCAACCCGAGCGGGCAGTGGGTGATGCGCTCGAGCGGCGCGACCGCGGTGACGACGGCGAGGATCGTCACTTCCTCGGCGGCGACCGCTAGCGAATAGCCGCCGCCAGGCCCCGGCTGCGAGCGCACTAGGCCGGCCTTCACCAGATCCTGCAGCACCTTGTGGAGATAGCGCCGCGGCACCTTCGTCACCTCGGCCAATTGATCGGCAGCGGCAGGTCGCTCGGCGCTCGCCATCCAGACGGCGGCGCGGAGGGCGTATTCGGCGGTTTTCGAGAGCATCGTCAGTCTGTGGGGCAGGGCGGAGGGCGACCGGCTTTCCTCAATTCTAGGTGAGCGGCGGCATTTGTCGTAGCGAGAAAGAATCGCCTCAACCAAATCTGCATATTGACGTGAAGTATTTTCATTCTATCATTCAGAGACAGCCGGCCGGCGACCATTGCGTCATTTTCTTTCGCACCTTCAACGCAGCAGGTTGCCATGCTCACCGACCAGACGATTGCGATTGTTAAGCAGACTGCCCCCGCGGTCGCCGCGAATGCCGAGGCGATCACCCGCCGCTTCTACGCGCAGATGTTCGCGGGGAACCCTGAAGTGAAGGCCTTTTTCAATCAGGCCCACCAACATTCGGGCGGCCAACAGCGGGCCCTCGCCGGCGCGATCTGCGCGTATGCCGCGAACATTGATAACCTCGGCGCCCTCGGTCCCGCGGTCGAGCTAATCGCCCAGAAGCATTGCTCGCTTGGCATCCAGCCAGGACACTACCCGATTGTCGGCAAGTATCTGCTGTTGGCGATCGTCGACATCCTTGGCGACGCCGCGACTGAGGAAGTCCTGGCGGCGTGGGGGGAAGCATATGGATTCCTCGCTGAGATTTTCATCAATCGCGAAGCGGAGATCTATCGCGAGCAAGCGGCGACGCCGGGCGGCTGGAATGGCTATCGACCGTTCGTCGTCGATCGCCGCGAGGTTGAGAGCGACGTCGTCGTGTCGCTCTACTTGAAGCCGGCGGACGGCCGACCGATCGCGGCGTTCAAGCCTGGGCAGTACATCACCGTGCAGATCGATCACCCGGTGACGCCGACGTCGCCCCGGAACTACAGCCTCTCTGATCGGCCGGGGCGCGACTACTATCGCATTAGCGTGAAGCGCGAAGCGAGCCCTGCGGCAGGCGCGCCGGGCGGGCTGATTTCGAACTATCTGCACGACAATGTGCGCGTGGGGGAAACGCTGAACGTCGGGCCGCCGTGCGGCGAGTTCACGCTTGCTTCCGACACTGCTACAACGACGCCGGTGGTGTTGCTCTCGGGGGGCATCGGGATCACGCCGCTATTGTCGATGGCCCACGCGCTCGCGGCCGAGGGCGCCACGCGGCCGCTGCACTTTGTCCACGCCGCACGGAATAGTCGAGTGCATTCGCATGTCGACGAGGTTCGCCGTTTGGCGGCCGCCGCGCCGAACGTGTCGGTGCACGTCCGCTACGATGCTCCGCTCGCAGACGACGTTGTTGAGCGGCGCTGCGACAGCACCGGCGTCGTCGATGCCGCGCTACTGAAATCGATCGCTCCTGCGCTCGACGCCGAGTATTACATCTGCGGGCCGAAGCTGTTTATGTCGAGCGTGATCCGCTGCCTGCGGGCGGAGGGAGTCGACGACGCGCGGATTCACTACGAGTTTTTCGGGCCGAAGGCGGAACTCGCAGCCGCGGAGGCGTGAGGGGCGGTCGGGGACTCGTCGGCGGGCGGGAGCAGGCGATATATTGTCTCGCTCTGCTTCGCCCCACGCCGCCTACTGAGCCGCCGACGCTATGACGACCGCCGTACCTGCCGAAAAAATCACCCTGGAAGTTTGCGTCGGCTCGGTGGCCGATGCGCGGGCCGCGATCGCCGCAGGCGCCGACCGATTGGAGCTTTGCTCGGGACTCGAGGTCGGCGGGCTAACGCCCTCGATCGGCTTGGTCGAGACAGTGGTCGCGGCGAGCAGCGTGCCAGTGATTGCGATGTTGCGGCCGCGGGCGGGCGGGTTTTGTTACGATGCCGACGAGTTCGCGGCGATGCTCCGCGACGCCGAGCGGTTTCTGGCGGCGGGGGCGGCAGGCGTAGCGTTTGGGATCCTCGACCAGCAAGGCCGACTCGACGTCGCCCGCTCGCGCGAGATCGTTGCCCGCGCGGGAACGCGCGAAACGGTAATGCATCGGGCGTTCGACTTCACGGCAGATCAATTCGCGACGCTTGAGGCGCTCATCGAATTGAAGGCGACGCGCATCCTCACCAGCGGCGGCGAACCGGCGGCACTGGCTGGCAGTGCGAAGCTGCGTGAACTGGCGACGCGAGCCGCGGGACGAATCGAGTTGATGGCAGGGGGCGGCATCAACGCCGACAATGTTGGCGACGTGCTATCCGCGTCCGGCCTGCGGCAAGTTCACATCGGGGCTTCGGGGCCGGCGGACGATCGGTCGATCGCGCCGACGGCGTCGATCAATCTGTGCGATCAACGCTTCTTTCACGGCGCAGAGTATCGCGTCGTTGTGCAGAATAGCGTGGCGGCTACGGCCGCGGCGCTGCGCAATGCCTAGAGTGATCTTCGGCTGAGCGTGGCACCTGTTACCCCGAGCGGAGCTCTGTCATCCCTAGCGGAGCGAGGGATCTAGTGGCTCAAATAAACTTCGAGATTCCTCGCTCCGCTCGGAATGACAGGGGAGCGAGGATGACAAGGGAGTGCTATCGTCGCAACAGCGCAATGCGGATAGCATCGCGAAGTTTGTCGACCGTCGCCGGCTTCATGATGCGAGTGACGACCGGCTCGTGTTCAAGCACGACTTCTTCGATGTCGGGATGGCCCGAGACGAGCACCGCGGGGATGCCGCGCTCGGCGAGCTCTTCCGCCGCGGTGAGTCCGTCCATCACCGGCATATCGAGGTCGAGGATCACCAGATCGACCGGCTGCTCCGCGCATGCCTGCAGGAGTTCCGCTCCGTTGGCCGCAGTGTAGACGACTTCGTGGCCAAGCAGCCCGAGTAGCCGCGCCATCGTTGAGCGCAGGTCGGGTTCGTCATCGGCCAGCGCGATTTTGACGCGTCTTGCCCCCTGTTCCGCCATGTGTTGCTCCGTTGCGGCGACCACTGCTCAAGCTGCCTAAATCTGGAGGTGAAGCGCGAAAAGAGTGGAAGCCCGCCTAAGAGCAACCGCATCTAATGAACCGCGAGTGCATACCGTATGCCGGCACGTACGCTCTCCGCCGCCCCGGGCGTTCGCCGCCGGGGTTACGCCCCAAGTCAATGCGTTGTACGCAGGAATGGCCGGCGGGTTCGGCCGCTATTCTGCTCGTTTACCCCCCATCGCGGTGGCTCCCCACACGACGATCAAGGCCCCGACGATCGACATGATCCAACCCGCGCCTTGAAACGCCCCGCCATCTGGCCGATAGCCGAGGGCCCAGGCGATCAGACCGCCGACGATCGAGCCGCCGATGCCGAGGGCGATGGTGTTCGGGACGCCAATTTTCTGCTTCCCGGGGTAGAGGGCCCGGGCGAGGAGCCCTACGACAAACCCAAACACGATCCAGGAAATAATGGCGCCGACAGTGCCCATGGCACGACTCCGTTGCTCGATTGGAAACCAGTTAGAAGGGAACTCCTTGGTTGGAGAACGCTCAGCGGCTATGCAAACTTCGGGCCGGTGACGGTTATCCGGGAGAAGCGACGGCTCCGCGGAATGGCACGGCGATTGCGTCCGCTAGCAATCAACGCCGCGGCGATGGAAAAGATCGGGCATGGCCCCGACATCGACCACGGCGTCACTTAGCGCTTGCTTCGGAGGACGCCATGTTACGCTGGGCACTTATTTTTCTGATCGTGGCTCTGGTGGCAGGGGCGCTAAGCCTCGGTGCGGTAGCCGGCACGGCCGCTTGGATCGCCAAGGTACTGTTCATCGTCTTCATCGTGCTGTTCCTGGTGAGCTTGGTGGCGGGACGTCGTCCGCCAGTTGTCTAGCGACCAGAGCTAGTGCGACAAACGCACAGCAATAGAAATAACAGAGAAGGTTGAGCCGACGAGTTGCTCTTAGTGCGGAAGCTTCGACGGATGTCGCAGCGCCCGCCCCGAGAGCGACTTTGTCGGCTCGCCGTTTTTAACGGCTGCTTTGCCGTTCACGAAGACCCACGGAATTCCCTGTGGCGCTTCGAACGGCTGGTCGAACGTTGCCCCGTCGATGATCGTCTCTGGGTTGAAGACAACCACATCGGCGAATTGGCCGGGCTTCAGATAGCCACGGTCGACGAAGCCGAGCACGTCTGCGGGCAAGCCGCTCGCACTTCTTACCGCTTGCTCAAGCGGCAGCACCTTTTCTTTGATGGCGTAGAAGCCAATCTTCCGCGGGAACGTGCCGAAACTACGCGGGTGAACCATGTCGCCGCTTGGTTCTTTCACCGAGCCATCGGAAGCTGTCGCGACCCAGGGGCGCTGCATCACGAAGCGAACGTCTTCTTCCGTCATGCCGAAGTTGATCGCAGCGGGGCTGCCGTCTCTCAGCAGTTCGATGGCGACTTCGATCTGGGGCCGGTCCTCGGCAGCGGCGATTTCGTGGATCGCCTTGCCGGTGTACTCGGGCTTCGGACCGTACGAGACGATGCGAACGTGGGGGCGTTCGTCGAGCGCGATTTGAAGGGCAGGGCGGATCTTTTCGAGCTGCGCTGGATCGGCGAGCCTCGCCATGGTCGCTTCGCGGCCACCTTCGCGAGCCCAGTCGGGGAGAAGCATCGCTTCAAGCGAGGTGCTACTCGCCGTGTAGGGGTACTGATCGGCGGTGACGCGCTGCCCCGCGGCTTGGGCGTCTTCGATCAGCTTCGCGGCCGCGCGGACCATGCCCCAGTAGGGTTTGCCGGAGGCCTTCAGGTGCGAGATGTGGACAGGCGTATTCGCGCGGCGGCCAATTTCGATCGCCTCGCTGACCGCTTCGAGCAGGGCGTTGTCTTCGCTGCGAATGTGGCTGGCGTAGAAGCCGCCGTGGCGGCCGACCGGCTCGGTCATCGCGGCGAGTTCGTCGATCTTCGAATACGCTCCCGGGATGTAAATGAGGCCGGTCGCGATGCCCCAGGCGCCTTCGCGCATCCCCTTGTCGACGAGTTCTTGCAGCCTGGCCAACTCTTCGGGCGTCGGATCGACTTGTCGTCGGCCGAGCACCAAGGCTCGAGTGGAACCGTGCGGAATGAGGTGGGCGATGTTCGTGCCGGCGCCGTGGGCGTCGATCTCGGCGAGATACTTGGCGACGTCGACCGCCCCGCCGCCGCAGTTGCCGGTGACCAGCGTCGTGCAGCCTTGGCGAATGTAGTTCTCCGCGGTGCGGGTGTCGTCGGCGACGATCGACTCGTCGCTGTGGTTGTGGAGGTCGATGAACCCGGGGGCCACGATCAGGCCGGTGCAGTCGATCGTTTCGCCGATTTTGCCCGGCGTGAGTTGGCCGACGGCCACGATGCGGTCGCCGATGATGGCGACGTCGGCAGCCACGGCGGGCGAACCTGTGCCGTCGAGGACTTGTCCCCCGCGGAGGAGAATGTCGGCGTCGACGGGGGGCGGGGTTTGAGCGATTGCCTCAAGGGAATGGCCAAACAGCACCAACGCCAAAGCGAGGGCCCACGCTCCACGAAGAACTCGAAAGCCCGCTGCGGTCAGTTCATCGCGCCCGACTATCGTCATGGCGTTTTCTAGCCTTACTGGAGTGGGTTCGATGCGAGCGTTGATCCTCAAAAGACCTATCAAAACAGGTATCCTTTGAACCGCCAAAGAGCCCGAGAGTGCCGAGAGGAATGCTTTTTACCACGAAACACACGAAGCACACAAAATGTGAAACGGCTTGGCGCCGCTCGTGCTGAGTTCTTTGGTGTGATTCGTGTGTTTCGTGGTTAATCTCCCCGTATTTCTTCGGGATCTGGCTCTTGGCGGTTGCCTTTTCCGGGTCGCTCCGGCGGGTCGTTGACCCGCGGCTACCCCCACGCCTTGCTAGATCGTCGGCCGCCATCGACAATCGGGGGTTGGAGGAATCTGAACGGTGAGCACCAATATAACAAACAGCGCTACCAAGCGTGACTCCGCGGCGACCGTCCCCGACAATCAGGGGCGGTTTGGCAGCTTCGGCGGACGATATGTCCCGGAAACGCTTGTCTACGCCCTCGACCAGCTTGAGGCCGAATACAAGAAAGCGCGGGCCGATGCGGCCTTTCAGGCGGAACTCGACGAGTTGCTGAAGTACTTCGTCGGCCGGCCGTCGCCGCTATACCACGCCAAACGGCTGAGCGAGCAGGTGGGCGGGGCCCAAATCTGGCTGAAGCGGGAAGACCTGAACCACACGGGCGCCCACAAGATCAACAACACGATCGGCCAGGCGCTGCTCACCCTGCGAATGGGCAAGAAGCGGGTCATCGCCGAGACGGGCGCCGGGCAGCATGGGGTCGCCACAGCGACGGCGTGCGCTCACTTCGGCCTGCCATGCGTCGTCTACATGGGCGAGGAAGATATCCGCCGACAGGCGCCGAATGTGTTTTCGATGAAGCTGCTCGGCGCCGAGGTGCGCCCGGTGACCAGCGGCAGCCGGACGCTGCGCGATGCGGTGAACGAGGCGATGCGCGACTGGATGTCGAGCGTCGGCGATACGCACTACATTCTCGGCTCGGTGGTAGGGCCGCATCCGTTCCCGATGATCGTCCGCGACTTCCAGGCGATCATCGGTCGCGAGACGATCGAGCAGTCGATCGCCCGGATCGGTCGACTGCCGAACATGGCGGTCGCCTGCGTCGGCGGCGGCAGCAACGCGGCGGGGATGTTCTACCCGTTCGTTGAGCACAAAGACGTCGAACTCGTTGGCGTTGAAGCGGGCGGCCGGAGCAACGATCCCGGCGAGCATGCGGCGCCACTCACCTACGGTAGCCCCGGCGTGTTGCACGGTAGCTTCAGCTATGTGATGCAGGACGAAGACGGACAGACGAGCGACGTCCACTCGATGTCGGCGGGGCTCGATTATCCTGGCGTCGGCCCGGAGCACAGCTACTGGAAGGATGCCGGTCGCGTTCGCTATACCAGCTGCCGCGACGACGAGGCGATGCGGGCGTTCGATGCGCTAGCCTCGACCGAGGGAATCATGCCGGCGCTTGAGAGTTCGCACGCGATCGCCAAGGGGATGGAGCTAGCGAAGGGGCGGGCGAAGGACGACGTCATCGTGGTGTGCCTCAGCGGGCGTGGGGATAAGGATGCGAGCGAGATTGCGAGGATTAAGGGCGTGAAGTTTGGGTAGGGTATAATTGCCAGTAGCGACTGTCGCATCATTCTTTTGGGGCTAACAATGGTCAATATAATTGTCCCTCTGCCGGAAGATCTAAAAGATCAAGCGCAGAGTGCAGCCACGGACCGTGGACTGTCACTTGACGAATTTGTTAGACACTGCGTCGTGGCAACCCTAGGACAAGGAAACCGCGCATCAGATCCATTCTTTGCGGATTTGGATGTCTTTCGAGGCGATGCGCCGTCTGATTTGTCAGAGCGTCACGATGACTATCTCTACGGCGAGTCAGAATGATCTTCATCGATACAAGTGCTTTGTTGGCCCGGTACGTGGAGCGTGATCAACATTTCGCTGCCGCTCGCGAATGTTGGGCAGAACTTCTTTCAAGCGAAACAATGCTCGTGACCAGCTGCCATGTCGTCGTCGAGACGCTAACGTTACTGGGACGACGCACCGACTACAAATTCGCTGCCGAGCGGGCCCGCAGACTCTACGCGTCGACGCAGTTCACCATTCTGCGAGCTACGGAGCAAAGTGAAATCGACGCAGTCGCGTGGTTTGAACGCATGGCTGGCGTGAAGGCTAGCTTTACCGATTGCATTTCTTTCTCCCTAATGCAACGGCTGGGGATAAGCGATGTTTTCACGTTCGACGATGACTTCACCCATGCCGGATTTCGGGTAATCCCTAACCGTAAGAATCTATAAGCTTCTGCTTTCCTAAAAAATATGTCCTCGATCGACCAACTCTTCGCCAAGCTCCGCTCCGAAAACCGTAAGGCGCTGATGCCGTTCATCACCGCCGGCGATCCCGACGTGGCGTTCACCTCCGCCGTGTTGCAGGAACTGGTGAAGCGGGGCGCCCACATGTGCGAGGTCGGCATCCCTTACAGCGATCCGATCGCCGACGGGCCGGTGATTCAAGCGTCCTACACGCGGGCGCTGGAGAAGAAGATCAAGCTGCGCGACATCCTGACGATGCTTGGCGAGACGACGCCGAAGCTCGCGGCGCCCGCGGTGACGATGGTCAGCTACGCGATCGTCTATCGCCACGGCGTCGAGAAGTACTGCGACGACGCGAAGGCGGCCGGGGTGGCTGGGCTCATTGTTCCCGACCTACCGGTGGAGGAGTCGCCGCAACTCTTGAAAATCTGCACCGAGCGCGGGCTGAGCCTGATTCAGTTAGTGACGCCGCTGACGCCGCGCGACCGGGCGCTGCGGATTTGCGAGACCTCGACCGGCTTCGTCTACTACGTCTCGGTCGCCGGCATCACCGGCGAACGAACGCAACTGCCGCCGGAACTGGCGGAGAACGTCGCCTGGCTCCGCGAGCAGACGAAGCTGCCAATTTGCATCGGCTTCGGCGTCAGCCAGCCGGAGCATGTGCGGTTGCTCGCCCCCGCCGCCGACGGGCTCATTGTCGGCTCGGCGATCGTCCGCCGCATCGCGACGGCTGCTGAGCGGCCGCGTGAGGAAGTTCTCAAAGAAGTCGGCGACTACGTCGAGACTCTTATTAAGGCGCTGCCGGCAGGCTGAGTCTGCTGATTATTGACAGGATAACAGGATGTCATGGATTGACAGGATTTGATGCGAGTAAGGTCAAAGCCGTCTCGGGAACAGGCATCTGACTTGTCTTTCATCCCGTCGATCCGCGATATCCTGTGATCCTGTCCAGTCTTCAATGCGGTCACGCAGCAAAACTGGATTTGACCTCCGCAGCGGACCGAAATTATAATTGAGCGGGTTGGGCCTCTCGCGTGGATCGCGAGTCGGCTCGATCCCGCCCTATATAGCGACCCACCATCCGGTGGTTGGGTCGTCCGCTTCTGTTCGACGCTCACCACCGGAGACGCCTGAGGGACCAAAGGCGCCTGGGTCGCGGTACTGACACGTTCCGCCACCGCCTTGGGAGCGTCTGCCGATGACTGCCGATCTGCCCGACCGAAATGAGCTGCTGCGCCGGTTCTTCGCCGGCGTCACGGAGCACGCCTTCGCGGTTCGCATGGGGGTCGCCGACCCGCCGCTCGTTGACTATGTCGCCGAGATGCTCGTGCGATTCGTTCGCAACGATGCAATGTACGGCATGCGAACGCCGCGCGGCGAGCGACTGATGCAGGTGGCCGACATGTTGGCCGAGGCGCAAGCGAGGCAAGGCTCGGCCCGGCGGCGAGCGCATCGCCACATCGGCGATTTCACGCTCTTCTGGCTGGGCGTCTATCCAGAGATTGCCAAGCGGATGCGGCAGGGAAGGGCAGACAGCCTGATCGACTACCGCGATCAAGGCAAGCGGAACTACCTGCTAGCGAGCACGCTGCCGCCCGCGGTGGAGGAACCAGCGACGGACGAGGTGCTCAAACGGCTGAGCGACAATTTTGAGCTTTGCGTCTATGGGCTCGGCGAAGTCCGGCGGCAGTGGGAGCAGCACGAGAGCGACGGCGATGCGCCGCTGCTGTTTGGTTGATAAGCAAAGCGAGAACAGCGAGCCGGGGCGTCTCGCCCCCGGCGTTTTTTATTCTTGGCTCGATCGTCTTATTGGAACATCCCGAGCGCGCCGGGGTCGGGACGACTCGGCTCGCTTGTGATGATTCATGAAAGCTCACACCCCGCCGCCGTCGACGACGCGGCGCCAAGTGTGCGCCATCAGGGCCGCGCCGTCGGCCGAGGGATGGACGCCGTCGCCGGCCCAGCGTTCTGGAGGTGCGATCTTCGACGCTTCGTCGAACATCGTCTGGAACGGCACGAAGATCGCCCCGGCTTGTTCGGCGACGCGTTTGGCCGCGGTGCGGTAGCCGTCGAACTTCGGAAACCACGCGTCGGTGACGGCGCCGCACTTCAAGACGAATGGTTCGCAGATGACGAGCGTCGTGTCGGGGAGCGCTGCTTTCGTCTTCTTGATAAGGGCGTGGTACCCCTCTTCGTAGATCTCAGCGGTCCCCTTCTCGCCCCGGTCGAACGTCCGCCATATGTCGTTGACGCCAATGAGGATACTCAGCACGTTCGGCTTCAGGTCGACGCAGTCGGCCTGCCAGCGTTCGTCGAGGTTGGGCACCTTGTTGCCGCTGATACCCCGATTGAAGATTTTGATGCCATCGCCAGGGCGATCGACGAGCAACTGCGATGCGGCCAGCCAAGCGTAGCCGTTGCCAAGAGCGGGCTGCGAGTTCGCCTCGCCCGCCGCTTCGCGACTGCGGCCGGCGTCGGTAATCGAGTCGCCCTGGAAAAGGAGCGTGATACCGGGCTTCAACGGCGAGCCGCCGGTAGCTTCCGCTCCTTGCGCGCGGCCTTGCAGGCCGTGGGCCGCGGCAAGCGTCGCGGCCCCAATGGCGGCGAAGTGACGGCGAGAAAGCGCGGAGCGCGGGCTGAGTGATTCTTCGTGCGGCATCGAGAATGCTCCCAAGAGACGAGTGAAAGACTGCCGATAGCGTAAGCCAACGGGCGGCAGTCGACTAGCGTCTCCCGGAACGGTCGATGCTACATTCTGCGACGGCGGAGATTCAGCATCGCCAGACCCGCGGCCATCGCCAAGGCCATTGTCGCCGGTTCGGGAACCGCCGCCACGCTGGCAACGGCCGCCGCTCCGCTGAATCCGGTCTTCCAAATTTGGAGATCGGCGTCGTTCACCAGTTTGTCGCCGTTCGCATCGCCGGTGGCGAGCGACACTCCCGAGGTGCGTCCCAAATTGCGTTGCCAGATAAGGAAATCATTGCCATCGACGCTGCCATCCTTGTTGAAGTCGCCGGTCGGCGGCACAGCGAGAAATTGCGTCAGAAACTCATCCATCGTGCCTTGGTAGACGTCGCGATCCACGCCGCCCGTAATTCCGGAAACGGCGCCCGAGTCGGTGTACTGCCAGAGATCCCAGCCGTTCCAAACGCCGTCGATCGAGGCGGGCGGAATGGCGGGCGGGGCGTAGTTGTAGTTGGCGACCCAAAGATCGTACTGCGTAAGATCCGTCGTGAAGTAAGTCGAGGCGTAGCTGGTATTGCAATAGATAATTGGATCCATTCCCAGCCGGTCCTGCACCACTCCGATAAAATCTCGCACCCATTCGGAGATGTACGCTTTGTTCGCGGCGGTCGTACTCAAGCCGGGAGTATTTTCGACGTCGAGCACCGGTCTTAAGAACCGTCCTGGCTGCTGATAGTACGGTGCAATCGCGTCAACGAAATCATTGGCCTCGTCAATCGCGTCGTTGGGATTCGACGTGTTGCTGTTGATGCGCCCGAAGTGGTAAGGACCGACGTAAACGCCTGCGTTACTGGCGTTTGTCATGTGCTTCGTGAAGCTGGCGTCGATGAAATCAACGCCTTCGGTCGCCTTGACGAAGGCGAACATCGTGCCCGCGTTTTTCAGCGAGGTCCAGTTCGCACTCGACTGATAGTTGGAGACGTCGATTCCATAGGTGTACTGCGCGTGGCAGGTGCTATGGACTACATGAACGGCGAGGACGGCGCAAGCGGCTGACAACAGGCGGACCGAAAAACGCATATCTGTTCCAGGGGCGGGCGATCGTTGGGCGGTGCGGGGCTCTTTAGCCGATTCTACGCAACTACCGCCAAATACACGTCACGGCCACCCTCAATTCTTGCAATTTTGCGCACAGGCGCACCCCGGCTGCGCTCGCCGAAGATTAACCTGACGGATCCTACAGCCGATTGCCGCTCGGATATCGCATGCGCCCGGAAGCTACGCCTCGCTGATTTCAGTTCAGCTTGAACGTCGCCGAGATCGGATTGTGATCCGAACCGCTCGATTCGATCGAACCTTGCGGCATGCGGAGCGAGCCCTTGATGTACTGCTTTTGCATCGCGGGCGAGCAGAGAATGAAGTCGATGACCGAGCGGTACTGGCCCGTGTTGTAGGTCACCGCTTCGGGGTCTTGCTGGTCGCTGCCCGCCGACCAGAGCGCCTTATCGCCGTTGCCGACGATCGTCTGCAGCGTGGCGCTCTCCGGCGTGTCGTTGAAGTCGCCGGTGACGATGATGCGGGCCTCGGGATTCTCGGCCAGATCTGCGTCGAGCAAACGGCGGACTTCGCGGGCTTCGGCAAGCCGGATTGGTTCGGCCGCCTCTCGGCCGCCCGAGTTGCTCTTCAAGTGAACGACCCACACCTCAAACGGCTTCGCATCCTTTGGTTCGAGCGTCACCGCCAGCACATCGCGATTGAAGCGAGCTTCGCCGCCGTCGTGTCCCTCGAAGCGCAGATGACGCCGCGAACGGACTTCGCCGACGG
This sequence comes from Lacipirellula parvula, assembly GCF_009177095.1. Lineage (NCBI taxonomy): Bacteria > Pseudomonadati > Planctomycetota > Planctomycetia > Pirellulales > Lacipirellulaceae > Lacipirellula > Lacipirellula parvula. Next base: position 713,426 of record NZ_AP021861.1, on the reverse strand, counting down.
GGATGCGCGAAATTAATCCGACGTCGATGCCGCGGCCGTCGTTGCCTTCGAACAGCACCACGTCGCGGTAGCCCATCTCGGGCAGGAACGTATTGACGAACCGTTCCAAGTAAAACCGATTCTCGACTTCCTCGACGGCGATCACGTCGGCGTTGAGTGCACGAATGCTTGCCGCCAAGTGCTCCAATTGAGCGCGTGGCTTGGCTGGCGTGCCCTCATCTTCCTTGTAGGGGTCGTCATGCTCGTCGAACAGATTGAGAATGTTATACGCCGCCACGACGACTTCGCCTGGCTTCGAAGCGATCGCCGCGTTTTGCTTCGGCTTCGTCGTCTTCGGCATCGAGTCGAGGATCTCAATCTGCTCGGGACTCGTCACCACAATCTGCGGTTGGTCCTTGAACATCGAAACCGTGCCGCGGATTTTGACGATCTTGCCGTTGTACATTTCGCTGGGGGGCTTCGGGAAATTCGTCAACTTGTCTGAGAAGATCACGCCGGCAAAGCGAACGGGCCGCTGCGCGTCGAAGTTGATGAAGGTGATCTTGCCGACGGTCGGCACGCCGATCACTTTGCCGCAAACGTACGCGACCTGTCCGACTAACGGCCGCGCGTCTTCCCACATGACGACAGGGCGGCCTTCTTCGGGAGCAATCGCGGGCTGAGCCCATGCCGCAGAGGCAACGAACGACAGGGCGACGGTGACAATTAACGACCACGGCTTCATCGAGGTTCCTCTCAGCAGACCGCCTGTGGGGGAAAGCAAAAGTTCCCTCCAAGATAACGGTTGCCAAGCCTCGGGCCTATAGTCGCCAGGGCGTGACGCGGGCCTCGCACGTCGTGAACGTCCCGGCCGATGCGGGCGTGCCGTAGTAGAACCCTTGGCCGTAAACGAAGCCCATGCCCTTGCAGACGGCGTGCTCTTCAGCCGTCTCGACGCCTTCGGCCAGGCTGACGATGCCGAGATCGGCGACAATCTTCACTAAACTTTCCAGCATTCTTTGCCGTTCGGCGCTCGCGTGGTCGATCCCGCGCACCAGCTGGATGTCGAACTTGAGAAAATCGGGCGGGGCGTCGCCGAGTTCCACCAACCTTGCTTGCCCGGCGCCGAAGTCGTCGTAAGCGAGTTGCATGCCGAGTTCGGTGAGTAGCTGCCGTAACGCTCGCATTTGCGGAACGCTGGTCGCCGCGGCTTCGTGAATCTCTAAGACGAGAGCCGCACGCGGGGCCGCTGCGCGCAGTTCGCGTAGCGACTTCTCCAGCAGCGACGCATCTTCCAACTCGGCGGGATGGGTGTTCACGAACACCAAAGGATTGGAGGGCAGCGACAGGGCTGAACGGACCCCTTCGTCGCGCAGCATCCGACTGAGTTCGCCCTCAAGATCAAGCAACGCCGCCGCCGAGAACATCGCGTGCGGCGTCTTGAGCCCGAACAGCGGACTTCTCCCCAGTACCTCAAAGCCAATCGTCTGTTGGCTGTTCATCTCCACAATCGGCTGGTAGTGCGGCAGCACGGCGCGTTCGGCAATGAGTTTGTCGAACTGAATCATCGCTAGCGCGCGATCGGTCGAGTCGCCCGCGATTGTTTTGCAATCTACGTAGCCGCGCTGCTCGGTTACGCGGAACACGATCTCGGCAATCTGCAACAGGTCTCCGGCATGGACCGCGGCTTCGCCCGCGACGCGCGTGCCGTTGACGAAGGTGCCGTTGGTGCTTCCCAAATCGCGGACGAGCAATCCGCCATCTTCCAAACGCAACTCGGCATGCTGGCTCGATACCGTCGGGCTGGCAATCGTCAGCGTCACGCTGGGGCTGCGTCCAATGACGAAGGGCCAACTCGCGATCGTCACGGTGCGCGCAACCTGGTCCGCTCCCAGCTGTCCTGTCAGCAGCCAAGTCACGTCGTTGCGCGGCGAAATAGTCGGCGAGTTCTTCATCGATGCGATCTACAAGACTTGCGTCATCGCCATCGGCGATGCAGTAAACGAAACGGCAGCCGGCGCAGGCACGCGACGCGGCGGGGCAAGCAACGGCGTCCAATCGACGTCGCAGCGACTGCTCACTCGATCGGCGAACTCCAGGCAATCGCGGCGACGATCGACCAACTCGAACGCCGTCCGCGACGGCGAGAGATTCCACGATTCAATGCAGCGAACTGTCTGGGAACCGACGCCGACGAGCGTCGTCATACCGTCGGCGCTTGCTTGCTGCACCGCGAGTCCCGCCACAGCGCTGGGGCGAGTTTCGAGGACAGCGTACGTCGAGCCCACCGGCAACACCGCGGGATATTGGCTTGCGTCGACGCCGTCGCTGCCGCCAACAGCCGCTTCGACGAACGATGCGCCTGCAGCAAACGAGGGCGAGCTTGCCAGTTGCTCGGCTTGTCGCGTCGCCAGTTTCGCTAGTTCAGCGAGCAGTTGGTCGCGCACCCGCGGGCTCCCCATCGTGACGGCAATCAGCCCGCCCGATGGATTGATGAATGTTTGTTCCAACCGCTCGTCGACGCGCTCGCCGAGCGACCCGAGTTGCATCGCCACGAGTTCGGCAAAAGCGCCCTGTTCGATCTCTTCGGCTGGCGCTGGGAACCGAGCGAGCATTCCCTTGAGATGCCGTGCGAGTTCGCCGGTGCGATCGCCGACCGCACGCAACTCGGCCAGCAGTCGCTTGGCGACCAACGCCGCCGCCACGAGCGAATGCTGGTCCGTGCGGAGCCCGCGGTAGCCTTCGCACAGCTCTTGCTCGCGGGCTGTGGTGGCGCTGGCGCTCGTTCGCTCGCGCTGCCAACGATCGATCTGCATGGCCATCGCTGCTGCTTGCTGCGCGAGTGCCGACGCTAGCCGCGACGCCTCGGCGTCAAGCTGCTGCAGTTCGCCGCGCCAGCCGCCGATCGCGAGTTCAGCTCCCGGTAAGCGTTGGCCGAACGCGTTGATCTGCCCCAGCACTTCGGCCGCCATCGTCGCGGCGATTCGCTGAGCGATGGGCGCGGCGACTTCTTCCAACGGCCGGCCACCCGCGAATGCACCGGGTCGATCGTCGGGCGGTATGAAGTCGGCGTCGATCGCGGCGATCCGCTCGCGCAGCCCGAGTTCTTCTGCGGGTTGGCGTTCAGCGACGACGCCGATCGCTTGTGCGATCAGCTCGCGGGTTTGCGACGCCAGTTGTTCGAGATTTGGAAGCTTGCCGCCAGCTGAAGCGTCAGCCGCGGTTGCCGCGAACTTGGCGCCGTCGCCGCCCACTTTCAGGCCTAGCCAGCGACAGATGACGGCTCGGCTGATGAGCTGAGCTGCCGCGTCGATCGCGTCGTCTGCGGCTGCGGAAACCGTCGTCACGGCGAACGACCGCAAGACGGCCTCTTCGCCAGGTTCAGCCTGGTTCCGACAGGCGTCGAAGAATCGTTGTGCGGGCGTCACCGCGTCGAGGTAAAGGTATTCCGCGACGTCGGCGATCGCTTCGCTCCACGCCGCGTCCTCGAGTCCGCTCCCCAGGTTGAGGAAGTACGCCGCATCGAACGCCTTGCACGTCGGTGCGAGCGGCGCCAAGCCACAAGCTTCGTCGCCTGGGTAGGCGCCGGCGGCGCGATGATAGTGATTGTATTCGCGTAGCCAGGCGCACGAGTTCACGCGGGCAAGCTCCGCCTGCCTCGGGTCGCGCGGGGTGGAATGGAGAAAGAGCCCGACAACTTCGCCATTGTCGATACCGAGCGTCGCCAGCGCCGCACGCACGGCGTAGCCGAGGTCGAGCGACATTCCGCTGCCGGTGCCGCCCGACACGCTCGAGACTAGGTAGATCCGCGGCGGACCTTGAATGGCGCCGCTGGCGGAGACCGCTCCCTGGATCGCGGCAATCAGCCGTTCTTCGACGCGCTGCGCGTGATCGACGAACGCGAGCCGTCCGAGCGGCCGCAGCCCCTCGGTCCGCAGCGATTTCGGAATGTTGTAGAGCCAGCGACGGCTCAGCCACCGCATAAGCAGCGCGGAGTCTTCGCGATATTCTTGCGGCCGACGCAGCGGCAACGCCAGCGCTTCGCTTGGTCGGAGCGCGGACCGCCCGTTCGGTTGCATCGCCGCGGCGATCTCGCGCGGATCGCTGTCGAAGAGCAGCAACTGCACCGCCTCGGCGGCTTCTTCGCTTAGCTCGCGCACCAACCGTGCCCGGAAACGTCGCATGACGCTAGCGGCAGCCCCGCCGATGCCAATCACTAGCGTCGGGCGACTGGCAAAATCAGCTGTGTTGAACTCGACCGATTCAACGCACTGCGGCTCCGCAGGTTCGGCAGGCGACGATTCAGCCGCGCCCCAGTCGCTGGCAGGCTCGCCCCATGCCCCTTCAAACTGCGTCTCGGCATGCGGACCGGCGAACAGTGGTTCAATCGGCCCAGGCCGTTGTTCGGCGCGGCGTTCCGGGAGTGCGGAACCGAAATCGCCAAAGGTTCGCTCATCTGCAATCTCGGCCCCTGCGAACTGCGACTCGCCTGTCGCGTGACCACCGTCACCGGGCTGAGCGAGCAGCGCATCGACCATCGCGCAGCAGTTCGAAAATCGCTGCGTCGGATCTTTCGCAAGTGCGCGGGCGACGGCAAACCGATCTTGCATCGGCAGTGGCGTGAGGTTTGCCTCGCCCTGCAGATGCTGCATCGTCAGCTCCGCGGCATTGGCGCCAGCCAGCGGCGGCATGCCGGTGAGCATTTCCTGGTAGACGACCGCGAGGCTGTACTGGTCGCTGCGGGCCCCCGGCATGCCTTGGAAGACTTCGGGCGACGAGTAGAGCGGCGTCAATCCGCCGACAAGCGACGCCTGCGTCTTGCCGACCTCTTTCACCAGGCCGAAGTCAGCGACCTTCACATGGCCGGCGACCAGCAACAGATTTTCGGGCTTCACATCGAGATGCTGCAGCGAATGCCGTTCGCTGAGATAGTCGAGCGCTTCGGCCGCATCGTGCATGTAGCCGAGCAGTTCTGCGCGCGGAATACCGGGCAGGCCTTGCCGACGGCATTCGTCGTAGCGATCTTTCAAGCTCGAATCAGCGAGTTCCGTGACGATCGCCAGTCGGTCGTCGGCCACTTCAATCCGCTCAAGCGACAGCAAGAATGGATGCCGCACCGACTTAATGCGATGCAGAGCGCGCAGTTCATGCTCCGCGCGACGGTCGTTGAACGAGCCAAAGATGAACTTCACGGCCTTCGGCACGCCGCCCGGCGCCTGCGCAAGCCAAACCTCGCCATAGCCGCCCGCACCGAGGCGCGCGGTCAGCGTGTAGCCAGGCAATGTCGGCGGTTGGCGGTCGGGATCGTTCACGAAAGCGTCCAGCGGTGGTTGGTTAACCGTTGAGGGCGGTGAAGTAACTCTTGGCGACGCGGTCGAGCAGCTGCGGCGTCAACTGCATCGGCGTGTCGTTGAACACACAGTAATTCGCCGCCGCCGCGAGCAAGTCGCGAGCATGACAACGGCGGAGCGGTCGGCCATACGGCCGGTAATGGGTCTGTACGAGGTAATCGACCGCCTGCGGCTGATAGGGGCAGCCCATCGCCAGGCAAGCTGACTGGAAGAGCTTGCGGAACTCTTCGATCGAAGGGTCGACGATCTCGATCTTGTAGGGAATACGCCGCAAGAACGCCTCGTCAGCCAGATCTGTCGGTTCGAGATTGGTCGAAAAGATGATCAGCTGATCGAACGGAACTTGGATCTTCTTGCCAGTGGCGAGCGTCAGGTAGTCGTGTCGATTTTCGAGCGGGACGATCCAGCGATTAAGGAGCGCCGCAGGCTCGATCCGCTGCCGACCGAAGTCGTCGATCAGCAAGCAGCCGCCGTTGCTCTTCATTTGCAGCGACGCTTCGCTGACGTTGGTGTTCGCGTCGTGACGAATTTCGAGGCTGTCCATCGTCAACTCGCCGCCGACGACGACCGTGGGGCGGCGAATTTTGATCCACCGTTGATCGTGAGCAGCGACTTTGATGATATTCGACTCGGTCGTCCGCACCGCTTCGTGGAACGCTGCGTCATACAACTTGACGATCTGGCCATCCTCAACGATCGTCTGCGGAATCCACATGTGCTGGCCGAAGCAGCGCGTGATCCGCTTGGCGATCGTCGTCTTACCGTTGCCGGGGAAGCCGTAGAGGAACAGGCCGGCTCCGGAGTTGATCGCGGGCCCCAGGAGTTCCATCGTCGGGCCGTCGACCGAGACGTCGCCGAAGGCCTGTTCGACGTCGCGACGGCGGACCGCTTCAGCGCGAATCGTTTGGGCCTCGACCGACATGATGTAGTCGTCGAGCGGCACTGGCGCCGGGCCGACGTAAGCGCAGGCCGCAGCCGCCACGCGAGCACGCTCCTGAGCGACGTCGGTGAGGGCGTAGTAGTAGTCGCTCAATTGCGACTGGCCTTTGTGAACCACCATTTGCCGACTGCGGAGGCTAAGCAGCAGCTCTTCCAGCAGACGGAACGGCAGGCAAATGCGGGCGGCGATCTCGCGGCCCGAGGCCGAGCCGACCTGCAGCAAATACTTCAGGATGAGCGTCTCAATCACCACGGGCGATAGGCCCGTTTCCTCGAGCGTTTGCGGCTCGGGAGGTCGGTACGCATCGCCGCCTAGCAGCGACTCGAGCAGGTCGTCTTTGGGTGGTTCCAGGGTGCTTGCGCGCATACGATGTCCGCCAGGGGGAGCAACAATCTCCAGTGATGTAAACTTAGGTTACAAGTGGAATACCGTAGGGGAGCCGCGACGCTTATCTTGAGGCGTGCCCGCACAATCGCGTCAACCCGACCGATCGCAGCAAATCGCCCGCAAAACGAGCCTCCCGGCAATCCGCAATCGCTGATCCTCTCTGCAAATTTCGCTATTTCGATCGATGAAGCGCATCCATATCCTTGGCCGCAAGAACAACGGTAAGACGACGCTGATGGTCGAGCTCGTCGCCCATCTCACGGCGTGCGGGCTGCGGGTCGGCACGATCAAACACACGCATCACGCGCATGAACTCGATACGCCAGGAAAAGATTCGCACCGGCATCGCGAAGCAGGGGCCTGCGTTTCGGCGATCTTGTCGCGGTCGATGAACGCCGTCTTCTGGCCGCCGGAGCGGCCGCGCGAGGAAGCGGCTGCAAAGGGAACCTACGATCGATACGCGGAATTTGCGCCCCACTTCGCCGGCTGCGATCTTGTGCTCGTCGAAGGAGACACGACCTGCGAGGGAACGAAGATCGAGGTTTGGCGAGCCGTAGTCGGTTCAGAGCCGATGGCGCCGCACGATCCGCAGATCCGGGCGATTGTGAGCGACGACGCGATTGACTTGCCGATTCCGCGCGTGCCGCGCAGCGATATCGCGGCGATTGCCGCAAAGGTACGCGAGTTGGCTGGGATCACTTAAAAGCCACCGGCGGAGCCGGTGGACGGAACAGAGGCAAGGCTCGCGAGCACGCTACGCTGTGGGGCACTTCGTCCACCGGCGGAGCCGGTGGCTTTCATGCCCCTTGTTAAGTCACCAGACCTTTGGTGACGAGCATGAACACGTCTTCCAGCGTCGGCTCTTTGTCGGCGAACGACACGAGCCCGCACTCGGCGAGCGCGAGCTGACGCAGCAGCCGCTGGACGTCGTCGTCGCCGCCGTCGAGTTCCACCGTGCAGCTGCGCGTATCCTCGATCACCTGCCGCACCTTCGGATCGCTGCGAATCAAGCTCACTCCGGCCGCGGGGTCGCCGGAGAAGCGGACCTCGAGCGTGCGGTTGCGCTGGATCTGGCGGTAGACCTTTTCAATTGGCCCGTGGAGCAGCAACTGACCGCGTTCGATGATGCCGATCGACGTGCAGCAGTCGGCGAGTTCGGTGAGGATATGGCTAGAAATGAGGATCGTCTTGCCCATCCGCCGCAATTCTTTGAGCAACGCCTTCACTTCCAAGCGAGCCCGCGGGTCAAGGCCGCTCGACGGCTCGTCGAGAATCAGTACAGGTGGATCGTGCACGAGCGTCTTCGCGAGGCAGAGCCGTTGCTTCATACCGCGCGACAGGCCGTTGACGAAGTCGTCCCGCTTGTGCGTGAGGTCCAGCAGTTCGAGCACGTCGGTTAGCACCGCCTTGCGGCGCGACTTCGGCACCTGGTAGGCGACGGCGAAGAAGTCGAGAAACTCCCAGACCTTCATGCCGTCGTAAACGCCGAAGTTGTCGGGCATGTAGCCGACGCTCCGCCGCACGGCGATCGGGTCTTTCGTCACGCTGTGGCCGTTGACGGTCCCCTCGCCATGGCTCGCCTTGAGCAGCGTCGCGAGGAAGCGAATCGTCGTGCTCTTCCCGGCGCCGTTCGGCCCGATGAAGCCGAACATTTCCCCCGCCTCAATTTTGAGATTGAGGTTCTCGACGGCGGTGAAGTCGCCGTATTGCTTGCCGAAGTTTTTTAGTTCGATCATGTGAAGATGGTCCGTCGTCAGTTGTCCGTTGTCAGTTGTTTCTTCGCGAGTCCAAGTCCCAAGCAACTGACAACTGACCACGGACAACTGACGGCCTCGCTATTGTTCCTGTTCTTCTGCCGGAGGATCCTCAGTAGGCGGCTCTTCCTCATAAGCATTCTTTTGCCCAGCCGGCTGCACGTCGCGGGGGCTGTTGCGGTCGGGTTCGGCGGCGGCGGCTTCTCCCAAGCGGAGGTGGGCGATCACCACTGTCGAACCAGTCGATTGCGAGGCACTCGGCGAAACGACGCTGCCGGGCAGGACCTTATTAATGCGACCGATCAGGCGGTACTCGTCGCGAGCCCCGTGGATCGGGTCGTCAAGCTGCGGGAACCAGAACGCCAGTCGCAGCAGCGGGTCGACGTTTAGTGGTTTGCGGCTCGTCAGTTCGTTCGCGGCCGCCCGCTCTTCGGCGAACGGCAGCTCGCCTTCGGCCACCGACAGCGTTTCAAGCTTCTGCAGCAACCGGCCGTCGCCGCTCGCCAAGTCGCCGATCCAAAAGCCTTTTAGCTTGCTCCAACTCTTCCGCTGCGCTTCTGCGGCAGAATCTGATGCGGCAGGCTCCACGGCGGTAGAACCATCGCGGAAGACAATCGCCACGTCCGTCAAATCGAAGCCCGACTTATTGTCGACCTGCAGCAGGCGCGGATTGTTGCTTTGCGACGAAAGCCGAATCGGGCCGTCGAGCGGCAACATCTGTTCGCTGTGGATCATCTGCGTCGTCGCGGAAGAAACTTCGACGCCGCGCAACCGCGGCTGGTCGTACTTCTCGAACGCAACGGTCGACAACACATCGCCGATCGCGGGATTCCAACGATCGTCGCGTGGAAACGGCGAGGCGACGGCTGAGCTGTTCTCAAACTCCAAATCGTATGTATCGGAGAGCGACGAATAGATCGCGGTGAAGCGTGTTAAGTGCCCGCGCGGCAAATCGCCCTGCAGTTCCATCACTGCGATCTCGGTTTGCGAACGGACGAAGCCAATATCAAGCTGCGCCTGCCGGACGACAGCGAGCGTGCCGACCAACGCAATGAGCGGTGCACTGATCCAAGCCCACTCGACGCGGCCCAGCGCGTAGAAGACCATCCAATTGAGCGGCACAAGCACAACCAGGTAAATCGCCAGGCAGATGAGCACGAAACTGGCGGCCGGCACGCGGACGCCAGCGGCTTCGACCAACGAGTCTCGGCCGGCAGTGGCCACGGGACCAAACTCATCCCAATCGCCGAGCCCGCCCGCGCGATCGACCTCGAGCCGCGTCTCGGCGAATTGGGCGTTCATTGGGTAGGTAAATTGTGCGTTCGCAGAGCTATCGACGGGGCCGGAAACGTTGCGAGCGTTCGCCTTCGTCGCGGCGTCACGGGCGAACCACCGCAGCGGCGTCGTGAAGTGAGCGTCGCGGACGCGGTCGCGAGCGCCAGCCCAACGCGTTTGCAACCCCGTCCAAGCGCCACCCTCCTCCACGCTGAATTCTCGCGGCGGGCGGCGGAGCAGGGCGCCGTTCAAGAAGCCGTCGAATCCAGGCCAGTTCACCAGGTCGCGCTCCGCCAGTTGCACCGCAGAGACGACGATGCTCCCCGCGCCAACCGAACGCTCGTAGAACAACTTGTCGGCGAATGGCAACGCCTTGGCGCCGGGCCGTGGTTGCAACTCGACGCCCGACCACGGCCGCGTGACGGAGATCGCCGCCGTCGGCTTGCCGTTCGCTCGCGCGCCCCAGCCAGTGGAGAACTCTTCCAGCGACTGCAGATCGAACGTCGTCCGCTCGCCCGCATCCGCCGGAAGATATTCTTTCAGAAAACTTCCCCGCAGCGCGTCGAGCGAATCGGGGCCGTTGATGATCAGCCGGCCCCCCCAGTGAATCCAATCGACGAGCGCCTCGCGCTGCGAGGGATCGAGTTGGTCGAGATTCACCTCATCCCACACGACGTAAGCGACGCTCGTCCACGTCAGCACGTTCGGCGGCAACGGCAGCGGCTTGTTACCGTCGGCGAGCACGACGCGGTAGTGAGGCAACTCCGTGCCGTTGATGTCTTCGTAAGGAGCTTGCACCGAGTCAGTGACTTTCAGGAACGCATATCGCGTTGGCTCGCGGGCGAGCACCATGAGGAAATACTGATGCGACGGCATCAGCGTCCACGCTTCGGTCGCCGGCGCGTCGGCAATGCTGCCGCCGGCGTTGATCAGCTCCGAGGAAACGTTCAACTTCTCGACGGCACTGGGGACGAGCAGTTCGTTCTCTACGCGCTTCGAGATTCCCTTCGCGAGCACGGCGGGGCGACTTGAGGTCATCTCGTACGAGGTGTGGGGAATCGGCAGAGGGTTGCCGCGGGCATCGACGGCGGCGACGGTGATGCGTCCCTCGAAGTCGCCAAGGTTCGCCTTCATCGGCTGAACCGTCGTCGCCCAGTGTCCCGGCTTCGCCAATCGCAGCGAGACGCCCGCTTCCGCCTCGATGAGATTCTCGCTCAACAGGGGCGTCAGATGTCCGACGATGAACGGCTTGCTCTTGCGTTCCTCTTCGAGCCGCTTCTTCGCTTCCTCGATTTCTTTGAGCTCGCGAGCTTTGCGTTCGGCCGCTTGCTGGGCCGGGGTTTGCTGACTGCACCCGCCGCAGCCGGCAAGCGACGCCACGGGAGCGAAGATCAAGAGCAGGAGCAGCCAACATCGGCATAGCGCAGCACTAGCGCTCGACGTTCGACGGCTCTCACTCCTCATCTCTGCTTCTCCAACGCGAAAACGATTCCGTGCCGTCTGATTCTAGCGAGTTCCCCGTCCAGATACATGCGTCGGCATCTGGAATGCTGGCGGCGCCGTTCTTTCCTCGCCCGTCCCGTTTGCAGGCCTCGACTTACGCCCACCCGCACCTGCGGCCCACTTCATGGGATCCTGGCCGTCGCTTAAATTGTCTGCACGCCTGCAGATCGTTTGCCGGCCAATGCTGACCTTCCCTTGCCAAACGATCGCCCAGGAATTCTGCCGCCGTGAGCCATTCGCCGCAGCCACCCGCCGACCAACCAAATCCACTCGCCTCCGCTCAACGCGCGACGCAAGCCATCTGGGGAGGGGAGGGGGGCACGACCTGGCAACGTGCGACTCAGACGCCGGTCGTCAACAGCGTCTCGTTTGGCTACGGCGATTGCGACGAATGGCGGAGCGTCGCCCTCGGCGAAACGCCGGGCCACATCTACGGACGGAACACCAACCCCACCGTGCAGGTGTTTGAGGAAAAAGTCCGTCTGCTCGAAGGGGCCGCGGCGGCGACAAGCTTCGCCACCGGCATGGCCGCGATCAGTGACACGCTCTTCACGCTACTGGCGCCGGGCGATCGCGTCGTTTCGGTCGTCGACACCTACGGCGGCACCAACCGACTCTTCAGCGAATTCTTGCCCCGAGTCGGCGTCGTCGTCGAGCTCTGCCAAACCGAGGATGCGGAAGCGATCGAACGGGCGATCGATGGAGGGTTGCGGGTGCTCTATCTCGAGACGCCCACGAACCCGACCTGTAAGGTGCTCGATCTCGCGCGGCTCGCCCAGCGGGCGCACGAGCGCGGAGCGATTGTCGTCGTCGACAATACCTTCGCGACGCCGATCAATCAGCAGCCGCTGCAGCTTGGCGCCGACTTAGTGATCCATAGCGCCACGAAGTTTTTGGGAGGGCATGCCGACGCGCTCGGCGGCGTGCTGGCGGGCGACGCGGAACTTGTCCGCAGCGTTTACCAACGCCGCGAGATCACCGGAGCGACGCTCCACCCAGAAGCGGCGTATCTGCTGCTGCGCGGCATGAAGACGCTGGCGCTCCGCGTCGAGCGGCAGAATTTCAACGCCCTCACCGTCGCGCGGCATTTGCAGCAGCACCCGCGCGTCGCTCAAGTGTTCTACCCTGGCCTCGAAGACCATCCGAACCACGACGTCGCCAAGCGACAGATGACGGGCGGATTTGGCGGCGTGCTGAGCTTTCAGTTGCATGGCGAATTCGACGCCGTGAAGCGGTTCCTGCCACGACTGCAGCTGGCGCACCGTGCCGCGAATCTCGGCGCCGTCGAAACAGTCGTCGCTCCGCCGGCGACTGGCTCTCACGTTGAGCTGACCGCTGAGCAGCGCGCGGCGCTCGGCATTCCGGAAACGCTGGTGCGTTACTCGTGCGGGATTGAGGATGTGCGCGATCTCATCGCCGATTTGGATCAGGCACTTGGGGCGTAAATGCCCGCCGCGAGCGACGAGGCTAAATGGGCGTTGTGGGGCGGCAGCCGGCAATGCGTTGCATGGCGATAGCAGCAGGGGTGGGTCAGCGCGCCGCACTCAACCTGCCCTGGCGACGCTTTCGCGGTTTTGTTACGGTCCGCCCGCTCGTACCAAAACGCCGCTTTCGCTCCAGCCAACCATGCCCGAAGCACGCCGATCTACCATGTCGACGAGACTTCTGACGACTCTCCGCGCGGCAGCCCCGCACGCGGCTCTCGTCGCGCTGCTAGCGTCGACGCCGGGTTGCATGCTTTGGCCGTGGGATCCGAAAGAAAACACGACGATTATCACTCCCGGCATGCGGGCGGCGTCGATCCGCGAGATGGGCCCCCGCGCGAAAGATGGCGATAGCGAAGCTCAGACGAAGGCTTGCGAGCAGCTTGCCCTGCAGATCCGCACAGAGCCCGATCCAATCGTTCGCCGCGCGATCCAAGAAACCGTCGCCGATTTTGAGACGCCGATGGCCAGCGCGATGCTCATCGCCGGCCTCAACGACGAAGACCGCGACGTCAAAGTCACTTGCTGCCGCGAACTCGGCAAACGCAAGGAACCGAAGGCGATCGCCCCGCTAGGCAACCTTGTCGCCAAGGACGCCGATCTCGACGTTCGCCTGGCGGCCGTCGACGCCCTGGGCGCGATGAAAACGAAAGAAAGCATCGCCAGCCTTGCCGCGGCGCTCAAAGATCGCGACCCCGCGATGCAGTATGCTGGCGTCGAGGCCATGAAGAAAGTCTCCGACGAAGACCTCGGCAACGACGTGCAAGCATGGCGTCAATACGCAGACCGCATCGCCGGGCCGGCGCCGGCCGCTAGCATCGCAACTCAGCCTGCCGACACGACGGTTAAATAAAATAACCGTCTCTTCGTCGACGCGACGATTGCCAAGCGTTTATCGTGCGTTGAGAACTGCGCGAGGCGAGGCAGCCTCGGCAATCTAACGAAGCCAGCGACCTCAAACTGGTTCGGCTGGTCTCTGAGAGGTATGGCAAGCAGCATATTTCCCGGCAATTTGCTGCGCCGCGCGACAGACGCGCGGCTCCGCCCTCTCCAGCGAGTTACTTCTCTGTAACCCCCGAGTTCTCACCCCCAATCAGGTTGAATTTCAGGCCTGCGCCGCCCGATACCAAGGAGGCGGGATTAAATTCGGCCCGCTGCGCGATCGTGCGTGCCTGCCATCCTCGGAAGGGATGCTAGGCGAAAACGCCGCATGGTTGTCGGCACTACGCTTCGCTGCCGCCATGGCAGCGGCGCCTCGTCAGCCGCAACGTCGTCGCGCACTCGATTGGGAAGTTGCTTGAGGGGGGAACGATGAAGTCGGTGCGCTCACGATTTGCATTGAAGAACGTTCGTGCAGGTTGGCTCATGGCGACGGCGGGAATTCTCGCCGGGACGTTGCCAAGCGGCTATGCGATCGACGATTCGTTCCATGCGCCCTCGACGCTCGCGCCCCAAGTAGCGCCCAAGTCGAACGATCTCGACGCGACAATTGCGTCGATGGTCAGTCGCGGCAAGCTGCCCGATTTGCGTCCAGCTCATTCGTCGTCGCAAACGCAGACGCCGGCTGCGGCATCGAAGCCGACGACTTCCGCAACGGTCGCACAGCCAACGCCGGAACCGTCGTTTCCGACGCTGCCAACAGCATCAACGCCGGTGCTCACGCTCCCGTCGGCAGCCGCGCCAACGACGCCCGCTCCCACACTGCAACCGCAGCGCGTCGCCGCCAACGCCCCGGCCGAAACGGCTTCCGGGCAATGGCGCCCGGCCGGTTCGAGCAGCCTGAAAAATCAAAAAGCGGCTGAGGAGGCTTTCTCCGAACCGCAGTTCCCATCGCTACCGACGACGCCGGAGCCGGCTGTCGCCGCGCCGAGCGAAGGCCCTTCGTTCTCGTTGGCGCCCGCAGCCGCCGCGCCTGCACCGCAGCTCGCCGCCCCGACGGCATCGACGCCGACGCTGCCCACCACGCCCGCCGAGCCGAAGACGGCGCCGGCAGAGCAGGGAGGCGCTCGCCTCCACGCACCGATCAAGTTCAGCGGCCCCACGGTCGCTCCGTCGCCTGGCGCCGATGACGACGCTGCGGAGGACGACCTCGCGCCGATCGACGAACTTTCAGAGACGCCAGCGCCCGATACCGACGCCCCGGGTGATCCGCAGGAACCAGAGATGACCGGCGCCGCCGTCGCCGACCCGTCGGCCGGTTCCGCCCGGCCGCTCAGCGAAGCTCCCAAAACGAGCTCCACCGCCGGCAACATCGCACTCGGTGAACCCGACCGCTATTCTCGTCCCAGCGACCGCGTGGAGAATCCGACCGACGCCAAGGATTACGAAGACTCAGACGAACCGACGACTCCGGCTCAGCAGCAACGAGCGTTGCCGCCGCTCACGAAAAATCAGATCATGCTGCGGAACAAAGTCCGCCAGGTGCTGAAGTACTACTACAGCCGTCCGCTGAACGCCGCGGAACGGAGCCCATGGGAAGTGATGCACGGCATGCTGGCCTTTGAAGTCCACAGCCGCGTGCTGCAAGGGACCGGCAAGCAACCGATCACAGCGGTCGGTTGGCTCTGCTTCAATCAGCCGTGCGAGAACCGCACGCTGATGTACCTCAACGAGGACGGCGATCTGCGCGCGAAAGTCGGTCCGGCGCTGCAAGGCCATCATGGCCAATTGCTCGCCATTCTGGCCCAAGCTCGCGTTCGCTCCGACTATCCGTTGAAAGTCGAGGGCAAAGACTTCACCGTTCAAGATCTCATCGAAGTCGAGAAACTCACCTGCTACCCGAAGACGGAACTGACGTTCAAGCTGATTGGCCTGCAACGTTACCTCGACATCAACGACACCTGGGTCAACGACCAAGGCATGCAGTGGGACTTCCCCAAGCTGATCGCTGAGGAAATGGCTCAGCCGGTCCGCACCGCGGCCTGCGGCGGCACGCATCGGTTGGCTGGCCTGGCGCTGGCGGTCAAGAAACGCAAAGCCTCAGGGCAGCCGATCGACGGCCAGTACGCCGCCGCTCAAAAGTTCGTCGCCAACTACCAAAACTACTGCTACCGCCTGCAAAACAGCGACGGCAGTTTTAGCACCGACTGGTTCAAAGGCCCCGGCGCCGATCCCGACATCGATCGCCGCCTGAAGACTACCGGCCATCAACTAGAACTGCTGATGTACGCTGGCTCGGACGAACAACTGCACAACTACCGCACCGTTCGCGCCGTCAACTATCTCACGAATATCATGCACGCCAACCGCACGCGCGACTGGGAAGCCGGCCCGCTGGGCCACGCCGTCCACGCCTTGGTGCTGTACGATCGGCTCGCCTTCGGCCCGTACGACGCGGCGCCCCAACCGACGCCTGTCGCTCAGAAGCCGGGCACGGCTCAGCGGTAGCTCGCGGGCGTTGAGGTTTGGCAATACAACCCACCGGCTCCGCCGGTGGACGCAGCAAAAGCACGGCGAACTGGCAGTTCGTCCGCCGACAAAGCCGGTGGCTTAGATAAGTCCAGATTCGGCTACTTAGTGGTTCGACGGGTGAACCGGGGCGCGCATAACTCCCTATTGCTGAACTCCTGACAGTCGACTCGCCATTGAACGAACGCTCCAGCTCGCCTACACTGCAGCATCTCGACGGCATGCTCTCTCTCGCCGCCGATCGCGTGGGGCAACCTCGGCCGACGCCGCTGCTGGCGCCGAGTCTCGCAATCGCTTTCGCCACGGGGGGACGCACCGTCCTGGCTTTCGTCCCTTAGGCGGCGCTGCGATGTCACCTCCACCCAAATTCTCTGATCAGCTCGCCACGTTTTGCGACGTGGCGCGGCAGATTGCCAAGACCGCCGAAGCCGACTCGCTCCTGTTCTTACTGGAGTCGCCTCTCGACTGGGCGCGTCTCCGCCAAGCCACGGAAGGGCTCAACGTCCTCCTCGCCGCCGACCGGGCCGCTGATCTCGCCGGCGCCGCCGATGCGGGGTTTAGCGTCATCCAGCTCGTCGCCGGCGACAGCCCCGTTTACGAACAGCTCACCCGCGCGTTGCTCGAAAGCGTCGCCGACGATCTGCTCAATCCGGCCGCCTGCGTCCTCGCGATGTACAGCGGCTTCGAAGCCGGGGTGATCGACTCGCTGAGCGTCATTCGGCTCGACGAGCATCTCGGCCGCCTCACCGCGCAGGACCTGCGGCAGCTCGAAACTCGCGTCCCGCTCGATACGCTTAAGACGACCGTCGACTTGGCCGTCGCCATCGGCCGCGAAGGGCGCGAGGGCAAGCCGGTCGGCACGCTGTTCGTCGTCGGCGACCACCGCATGGTGCTGAAGCATTGCCATCCGCTCGGCTTCGACCCGGTGAAGGGTTACGGCACGCACGAACGACAGCTCAACGATTCGAAGGTCCGGGAAGCGATCAAAGAAATCGCGCAACTCGACGGCGCGTTCGTCGTCGCCTCGGACGGCACCGTGGTCGCCGCCTGCCAGCACGTCTCGGCGCCGGCTGCTGATATCACGCTCAGCAAGGGCCTCGGCGCCCGCCATTGGGCCGCGGCGTCGATCAGCCGCGCAACACAGGCAATCGCCATTAGCGTCAGCGAGTCGAACGGCACGGTTCGCTTGTTTCAGAACGGCGAAGTGATGCTGCGCATCGAACCATTCCGCCGGGCGATGAAGTGGCGCGACTTCGAGTATGATCCCTCCGCCGGCGGGCAGGACTAGGATCCGCCGCGGCATTCTCAAGGAATGCCCTGAGCAAGGTTCTCGCACGTTGCCCGCTAGCCGGACCGCCACGCGGTCCGGGCGAAGCCTAGCCAACGCTTCGCGCCTGGCCACAAACCGGCGAGGTTAGTCGTCGCCGCTACAGCCCGGAGGCCGTGGGCCTCCGGCTGGATTTTATCTCGCTCGTTACCTGTGCGAGCGTCGCCGCTGGAAGAGCAGGGCGAATCCCGCCACAAGCATCACGCCGGCTGCAGGTTCTGGCACGGTTGAAGATACCGCCGCACTGCCGGCCGCGTTAAATTGCCGCTGCCACGTTAAGTAGTCGGCGCCATCGACGGCGCCGTCGAGATTCGCGTCGCCAGTCGCTTTGGTCGCTCCGCTTGCCAGCCCGAAGCTCGTTTTCCAGGTTGTTAGATCGGCTCCGTCGACGAAGCCGTCCTCGTTGAAATCGGCGGCCAGAAAGGGCGCCAGAACCTCGAAGCTCACGGGGAACGTTTGCAGTGCATGGGCGGCGCCTTGGCTGCTGCTTGAAACCGTGATCACGCCGCTCTTCATGCCGGGGGTCGCGGTGTTTAAACCGACTTGATGCACATTCCCGCCGCCTATCGCGAAGTCGATCCCCGTCGCCCCGCCGAATAGGTCGCCGCTGACGCTCAGGGTGTAGTCGAGTTCGTCGGCGCCATTCACGGCAACGACGTTGGCAATGTTCGAGATCGTAATGCCGACGGAGATCGACGCCCCCAGCGTCACCGTCGTCGGCATCGCCGCCACTTGGACGCCCATGATCGCCGGCAGTTGATAGTCGGCGACGACGGGCAGATGATCGCTCGCCTTTGTCAGGGCATCGAGCACTGCCGGCGCCGCTCCCGTCCCGTCGGCAATCGAATTGTTGCAGCAACCATGCGTGCCGTTGTTGCCGAACGCGCGGTACGTGCCAGGAATGTAGCTTAAGCCTTCGTTGTCGAGCATCTCGCCCGTCATCAGTTGGAAATCAAAACGATCATCGACGCCGCCGATCGTTTGCCCCGAGAATTGCGTCGAGTTTGACGGACTTTGCGTATGGATCGACGTGAAGTTTGAATTGCTCGTCCAACTGCCCGGCGAGTTGATCGGATCGAACGCTTGCCCCGGCCCCGCGGAAAGCAGGTGCTGATACATCGCCTGGCTACTCGACTGAATGTTGTAGTCGCCGACGTAAATGGCATGCGTCCCTTCGCCCAGAGCGTCGGAGTTTGTCCGTATCGCCTGAGCTTCAACCAGTCGCCGATTGTTGTTGTCGGTGCCGGTATCGCTCTTGTAGTGGCTGTCGTAAGCGTAAAAGTCGGCTGAAGAATCGTAGCCGATCGGCCGCAACTGGTACCGCATCGTCGAGCGCGGCTGCTGAGCCGGATTGCCGTCGAGGCCGTCGTTCGTACCGACGTTGCCGAAGGCGATTTCGCTGACAAGCTGGACCGTTTGCGTGTTGTAGACCAATCCCGGCCGCCCAGCGCGCGCCTGCGGGTCGCTGGTCGATCCATTGATGGTGCTGCGCGCGTAGACGCCGGCGCCGTAGATACCGTTGAGCATGTCAACGAACGACTGCGTCGTGACTTGCATCGAAAACTGCTCTTGCAGCAGCAGGACGTCGATTGGCTTTGAGATCCCCGCCTTCAGTTCGGCCCCGATCGCTTGCAGGATGATCGACGTCTCAGGCCGCGCCGTCTGAGTTCCGGGATTCTGCCCCGTCGCGGTGTTGTAAGTGACAATCCTCAGTTGAGCAGTCGCTGGCGAAGCGACGCACAAGTAAATCATCGCGGCGCCGAGCGCTGCCACGCACTTCGCCAATCTGCCAGCACGACGCATTGAATTCACGCTCATGAAATAGAAACGGCCGCACCGGTCGCTTATCGAACGACAGGTGCGGCCCATCTCATTGAAATCACAACGATCGCAATCGGCAACTACTTGGCACGGCGACGAACGCCGGCAAAGACTGCAAGCGCGACGCCGATCATGCTCAAGGTCGCCGGCTCCGGCACGGCGCCGACCGCCACTTCGGCCGGTGGACCACCGAACTTCGACTTCCAAATGGTGAGATCGGCGGCGTTGACGTTGCCGTCGCCGTTGGCGTCGCCCGTCGACTTATTCGGCTGGCCAGTCAGACCGAAGCCGCGCTGCCAGACGAGGAAATCCTTGCCGTCGACGACGTTGTCGCCGTTGAAGTCGGCGTTGTTCGCCGGCGGGGTGACGCCGGAGGAGACAAACGCCAAGCCGCGAAATGCGGTGTTGGCCGACGCGGTTGCAATCGTTGTGGCCGTTGCCGCAGCGCTGGTGTCGATCACCGAGATCAATTGATTCGCGCTCGTCGCCGTCGTCGTCGCGTACAAGACGGCGTTGCCGTTAACGTCGACGGCGCCAGTCAGACCACGAACGCTAGTCGTCGCGGCGCCTGAATTGAGCAGAGTGTACTGGAAAGACCAAGTCCCGCCGCTCTGCGTCCACTTCTGGATGCCGCCGCCATTCGCAGCATTCGCATCGCCGGCAACGTATAACGTATCAGCGTCCTTAAACCAGAAATCATAGCTCGAATTGGTTTCTGCGGGGCCCGTCACCGAAGTGGCAGTTTGACCGGCCTCCGTCGGCAAGCCCTCTCCCACCTTGCTCACGCCCATCACCGACTGAGCGGCGCTGCTGATATACAATTGCCCGTTGGCAATTTTGGCGACGCGTACGTTAGTGGGCGTTGAGATGATTGCCGTCGAAGTCGTCGCTCCCAACGTGGCGTACCGCAAACCGCCGTTCGAACTCGGGGTGCTGCCGGTACCGGTCATCCACAGATTGACGCCGTCGCTGGAGGCGACGCTCCGGAGGTTGCCGCCCGTGAAGGAGCTATCCGAAAACGCCGTCGTGGTGTCGATCGCATTAGTCGAGAGGTTGATGCGCCCGACGACCCGATTCACCGTTGCCGAATCCGTGGTAGCCACGCTGGCCGTGGGAATGGTTGCGTTGTAACCGCCCAGTAGCAAGTACTGCCCGTTACCCGACAGTGACAGAAATCCTTCGGACGTCGCCGTACCAGAATTCGTGAGACTGAAATTCCCGCCCGAAGCCGTCGTCGGCATCGCAATGGTCGAGAGCGGGGAGCCGCCGGCGTCCGCAAATTTCTCCACAAACGTGGCGGTTGCACCGCTCGACAACGCCGCAGCGCCATCGCCGACGCGCACCACGTACAAATCAGCTACGGCGCCATCGGCGATCAGACCCGACGCCACGACGCCCAGCGTTAACTGAACTAACTTTTGTTTCCATGCACTCTTGCTCATCGATCTCTCCCACCGGACTCAAAACGATTGATCACGACACGTATGCATTCATCATGTTCGCTGAACGATTGATCCCGACGATCTTGTCGACTCTTCGCGATCCATGCGCCTCAGCAGCGGAGCGATCGTGCCTCGACTGCTTGTTGAAAACTCTCAAGCATCTGCGAGAGCGCGTGGACGGCGGGAATCCCCTTTCCAGAAACTCAATCGCCCGAGAGGCGACCGGCATGCTCCGTATGCGAAGCACGTGGGGGATCGTGGGGAATGTTGCCGGCGGCGGGCAACGCGGGGCGGTTGGCTACGCGAGCCACAGTATACCTGCCGGACAAGGCTCCTGAAAGGAAATTCACACTCTCGAAAATCCGCAAGCCATTCGCGCTCGGTTAACCGCAGCGGAACAGCGCACGAAAAGGGCCCCGTCCGAAGTAGACGGGGCCCGAACTGCGGTTTCAGTTTTTCGGCAGTCGCCCGGTTGCTACGAGGCCCGGCGGCGACGGCTGGCCGCAATCAGCCCGGCGGCTGCGGCCAGGCCGATCGAAATGGTTGCCGGCTCGGGAACCGACGCCACTGGCGGGGCCGCACCGGTGAACTGTTGCTGCCAAATCAGGAAATCGGCGCCGTTGGTGACGTTATCGCCATTCGCATCGCCGGCGGGCGTCGAGCCGTAGGCAGTTTTCCAGGTGGCAAGATCGTTGGCGTCAACGAAGCCGTTATGGTCAAAGTCGGCAGGGCTGAACGTCCCGCCGCCGGCGACGGAAGCCAACACGTCCGCGAAGCTATCGCCCAAGGCTAGCTTGTCGATTTCCACCTGCGGCTGAGTATTCCCTGCGTTGGCCTGCCGCAAAGCGATTTGCGAAACGTCGTCGCGATCAGGCTGAATGAACAAATCGGGGTGCGGCATCGTGTCGGTAATCGACGTGCTGCTTTCGGTCGTCGGATTAACCCATAGCGACGAGTAGCCGTCGGTCGTCGTGCCCGCGTCGTCATCTGGGGCCGTGAACGACACGACTGCGGTGTACTCCGTGTCGAAGGACAAGTCGGTTCCCCAACGCACACGCTGCCCGCCGGTGCCGTTTACCGAATAGGATGAAAGTTCAAGCGTGAACTTGTCCTGCAGCAGGTCGGTCGGCGCAGCGACATACAGGCGACCGAGGAAGTTGAACGTCCCGGTGTCCTTGAAGTGAATGAAGTAGTTGCTGCCGATAGCGGTTGCGATATCGCCTTCGGGTCGCATGTCTTTCACCGTGAATTTCAGGGCGTAGTACCAAGTATCGCCGTCAGCCAAAACTTGCCCGCCCGAGGTGGCGCGATTGATGTCTTCAGTTCCGAACATCTGGACGATCGCCTTCCCGCCCGCAGCCTGCATGAACTCTTGCGTGCCGCTGTGAGAGGCCCAAAGTCCGCCGGATACGTTCGCCCCGGTGCCAGTGCTGGTCGCGTCGGCGCTCGTGAGTTGGCCATCGGGATAGTTAAAATCATCCTCGATATAGACGGCAGCCTGCGCGGAACAGACCGTCGCCAAGGCGAAAAGACTCAACACACACGCGGAAACAAATCTCTGACTCATCGACGATTCCTCACTTCTAATGTTGCGATGACTTCGACTGCATCGTAATAGCGATTCGAGGTACTTTATTCGAGATATTGCCTGTTCACGGCAGTGCTTCGATAGTCGCGACGAGTATCGAACTCCCAGCCTGAACAGGTCCGTAAATTTGAACAATCAACGCGGCGTTCGCCCAACAAGTCATCGCGCCGGCGGAAGTATCCGCCAACGCCGTGGGCTGCGGGCAAATCCGGCCCCAGCCTGTTCTACTTGGAAGTTGTGTCATCTTGATGAAGACGAAGCAACCTTTTTACGAGCTGCCGCGAGAATAGCCCGCCTCAACGCACGCCTGCCGCTCGGCGCGCATCATCGCGACGAATCGGCCCTCCAGTTGCAGCAAAGGGTATGCCCGCGTGACCGTTTAGGGTCCTGCATGAGCTCTCGTCGCCGTTCGCCCCACTCCGTCGAATGGGCTGGCAAACCGTAACGTGTTGGCGGAAAAGGGCTTAACGGAAGCCCCTCCAGCCACGCGGTTTGTTAACTATTCGCTGGTAGAATCGACGGCTGGTCGCTTCACCACGCAGATTGACCCTCGCGTGCCTGTTCTCCCAGCAAACGCCGCAACGCATCAAGGCACGAACTCAACCGCAGGCTCCCATGGACCGCCCCGCCATCTTTCCGTCAAGAGACCGCTGCTACGCCCTGCCGATGCTGCTGGCAGCGTGCTTGGTCTTCAGCACCCCCTGCGCTGCGAACGCTGCTCCATCCCTCCGCATCGCCACGTTCAACCTCTCGCTGTACGGCCAAACTGGCGGGGAAATTCTGGCCAGATTGCAGTCCAAAACTGATCCTCAGGCCCAGCATCTCGCGGAAATCATTCAACGAGTTCGGCCCGACGTTATCCTCCTCAACGAAATCGACCACGATCCGGACGGCGCCGTTCTCAAAGCCTTTTGCGACAATTACCTCACCGTCCCGCAGCACGCGTCGCAGTCACCCGCTGGGCCCGCCGAAGCAATCCAATACCCTTATCGCTACACCGCTGCCGTAAACACCGGCCGACATTCCGGTTTCGACCTCGGCCGCAACGGCACGATCGACGCCACGCCGGGGAGCGATGCCTACGGGGCCGACGCCTGGGGCTACGGCCGATACGCAGGGCAGTACGCCATGGCGATTCTCTCTCGCTATCCAATCGACGAGGCGAAGATTCGCACGTTCCAGAACTTCCACTGGCGCGACATGCCCGACGCCCAGCTACCCGATGATCCGGCGACGCCAGAACCGCACGACTGGTACTCTGCTGCGGCGCTGGAACAGTTTCCGCTCTCCTCGAAGAGCCACTGGGACGTGCCGATCGTCGTCAACGGTCGCACGATTCACCTGCTCGCATCACACCCGACGCCGCCGACGTTCGATGGCCCCGAAGATCGCAACGGCAAGCGAAATCACGACGAAATTCGCTTCTGGGTCGACTACATAGGACCGGCGGAGCAGGGCGCCTACATCGTGGACGACCACGGCGCGAAAGGCGGCCTCGCTGCTCCCCAAAGCGAGCAGGCGCGTCCCGCCCCCGGCGCCTCGTTCGTCATTCTCGGCGACCTCAACGGCGACCCGCTCGACGGCGACGGCCCCGCTGGTATTGCCGCGCTGTTGGCAGCCCCGCAGCTATTGAAATATTCGCCCCCCGCCTCACTCGGCGCCGTCGAGCAGGCCAAACTTCAAGGAGGCACCAACGCCCGCCACCGGGGCGACCCGGCCCACGACACCTGCGACCCCGCCGACGATCCCGGCCCCGGCAATCTCCACATCGACTACGCCCTACCGTCGGCAGACCTCAAAGTCACCGCATCCGGAGTCTTTTGGCCGACGGCAGACGACCCGCTCTTTCCACTGGTGGGAACCCACCCGTTCCCGAGTTCCGACCACCGCCTAGTCTGGGTCGACCTTGAGTTGTAGCCGCCAAATGTTGCAGCTTGCTAACAAGAAAACGTTTTGCGATCTCCGCACGTTCCCTTAACATAGACCGGTTACGATGCAGGGCGGTCCCAGGCAGCCGCTCGACGAAATCGGATAAAACTTCGTGCATCGTCAGGGCGGCTTTGACACTCAAAGGACAAGGCCATGCAATCGCGTCGCTTACGCGGATTCACGCTCGTTGAACTCTTGGTGGTGATTGCCATCATCGGAGTGCTAGTTGCACTGTTGCTCCCTGCGGTTCAAGCCGCGCGCGAAGCGGCGCGACGCACTCAGTGCGTTAACAACGTGAAACAGATGGCGCTCGGGGCAGCAAATTACGAGTCTGCGAAGGGCTATTTCCCTCAGGGCAGAAACAACCCTGATTACGAAACGAAGAGCGGCGGCGCATGGGTTCCGGCGGCCTCATCGGGCTCCAGCTACCCGCCTTGGAGTGGCAGTACAACTACTCGGTATCAAAACTTCTCGGTTCACGTACGCATTCTTCCGTACATGGAAGCGACCAACGTCTACAACCTAATCGACTTCAGCAAAGGCCAGTCGAAGCAAATGACGAATGGCACAACGCCGATCAATCCCCACTACCAAGCATACGCGACAGCGCAGGGACTGTTCATTTGCCCTAGCTGTCCTAATACAGGCGTCGTGATTTCAGAGAACAACTACCGCTGCAATTTCGGAGGATCGACTCCGTTTGCCGGAGTTCAAGCGGGAACTCGTGACTCGACAATACAGAATCCCGAAGGATTTGAATCAGGAGGCAACGGCGCCTTCTCATTCGGCGCAAAAGGATTAGGGGCGAAGGACTTCACTGACGGCCTCTCTAAGACTGCGTTTTTCTCTGAGAGAACTAAAGGCAGCGGAATTGATGTTGGCTCGACCCCGCCAACAAAGTTTGATGTTGTGGGGATGGGAAGCGGCAACAATGTTTCTGGAATTCGCGTCGAGTCCCTCTTTACGCAATGCCTCAATTACAAGCCAGTCGCCGACGGCCGAAACCTCGGAGGAGCCGGCCGATGGCTCCCCGGCGACAATTGGTCCAATGGCTGGCCTTTCGCCGGTTATGATTGCTCGCAATACAATCATGTGGCGCCGCCAAATTGGCAAGGACAGGATTGTGGAAGCAATAGCGGCATTCCCGATACGCCGGAAGAGCATGCCATTATTTCCGCTCGCGGCGAGCACAACGGCAGCGTTGTGGTCGCTTTCGGCGACGGGCATACGGCGATCGTGAGCGACGGCATCGACTTGGCAGTGTGGCGCGCAGTCGGAACTCGCAATGGCGCCGAAACAATTGACAACGAATTGTAATGGCCGATGAAGCTGAAAGCACTTTTGCTCGGCCCTACGATGCTATTCGCAGGTATGGCGATAGGCGTTAACGGCTGCAGTTCGCCTGCAGATAAGCTTGAAGACGTGCGCCGTTCTGCTCAGGAGCAGTATGATAGCGCCGCAACCGATTTTGCTGCGCGGAACTACTCTGCAGCAGGACAGAAGTTCAACGCCGCATTGACAATCGGCGGACTTAACCCTGATCTTTACTGCGATGCAACCGTCAAGCGAGCAGTCTGCTGGGTGGCAACCGGCAAGACGACCGAAGCGATAGGCGAACTCGATCGGCTGGAGCCAGGCGCTCCCAATCTTGATCAAATCTACGCCGCGCGAAGTTATGCTCTCGCTAAACAAGGAAAGGCCGCCGAATCGCGCGCCGCCCTGGCCAAGGCCCGCCAGTTCAATCGCACCGTGCAAGAGTTCAAAGACTGACGTCCGAGAACCGTGTCGCCGATCGACTCTGCGGCAATCCGCGTCGCGAAAAATCGTTTGGCGAATTTCGCCACCTCCCTTAGGATGGGTGGCGACTACGCCGGGTCGGCGCCGCGGCAGCGACGGCCTGCGTGACGCCC
This sequence comes from Lacipirellula parvula, assembly GCF_009177095.1. NCBI lineage: Bacteria > Pseudomonadati > Planctomycetota > Planctomycetia > Pirellulales > Lacipirellulaceae > Lacipirellula > Lacipirellula parvula. The sequence continues at coordinate 687,328 of NZ_AP021861.1, read as the reverse complement.
TTCTTTCGAAATCAATTCAAGACGCCTCCGCGCTGGTCGCGCGGAATAGACCCACGCGAGTAAGTATGAGCCACAAGCGAGCCGCGCACGGATTCACCCTGGTCGAGTTGCTGGTCGTCATCGCAATCATCGGCGTCCTTGTGGCGTTGCTACTTCCAGCCGTTCAGGCCGCGCGTGAAGCGGCGCGTCGCACACAGTGCGTTAACAACGTCAAACAAATGGCGCTCGGCGCCGCCAACTACGAGTCGGCCAAAAAGGCATTCCCGCCAGGGCGGCTGTCGCCTGACTGGGCTGTCAATGGCGCAGCCCAGGGCTCTTACACGAACTACAATTCCGTCCAGCAGAACGCCAGCACGAAAACTGGATTTTACTCCGTACATATCTGGCTTTTGCCCTATATGGAGCAGGCAAATATATACAACATGATCAACTTTAAAGTCGGCCAAGTCCTACAAATGACGACCGGCGGAGGAACGACGCCGTTTAACGTCAACTATAACGCCTACGCCACAGCAGCAGGCCTCTTTATCTGCCCAAGCGACCCGTTCACAGGCAGAGTGATTTCAGAAAACAATTACCGTGCTAATTTCGGCGGTTCTACTCCATTCGGAGGAGCGCTCTCAAATTCTGCCCAGAGCAACTACACGGCGACCACTGCGGATGGCGTTCCAGCTAGCGGTAACGGGGCCTTCAGCATCGGAACCGAAGGGCTTCGAGCTAGCGAGTACACGGACGGCCTATCCAACACCGTATTCTTTTCAGAACGCACCAAAGGCACGGGAGGCGCCGCCGCTAGCGCTTCGCCAGCAAAATCGGACATGGTTACCTCGCCGCAGCGCGAAGCCGGATTTCCTACTTCAAGCACGCTCGCCGCGTTTCGCGATAAGCACTTCACAGCCTGCCAGACCTACGCTCCCGTGGCTGATAGCTTCAATTTCCTAACCCCGGGGCGATGGGCTGACGGCGAAGACTTCTCAAACGGTTGGCCATTCGCTGGTTATGCAAATACCCAATACAATCACGTCGCTCCGCCCAACTGGGCGGGGCAGGACTGTGGCCTCTACAGCGCAATCTCTGACACTCCGGGCGAGCATGCGATTATTGCCCCTCGAAGCGAGCACCCCGGAAGCGTTGTAGTCGCTTTTGGCGACGGCCACACCGCGATTATGACCGACTCAGTCGACTTAGTGGTCTGGCGCGCAATCGGTACTCGGAATGGAGAAGAGTCCATCGACGCACAGTTCTAAGGCGGCTACGGGTAGGTGATGTTGCAAGAAAGCTCTGCATTCCGACTGGCGGTAACGTGCCATTTGGCAATTCTATATTCAGCACTCGGGTGCAATCGTGTTCCTGTTCAAAGCGGGAACTCCCGGCAGCTCGCAATTCAAGCCTTTGAAGGCGCTGAAACCGCTTTTGCAGCGGGTAATTTCGCGGAAGCTTCCAAGCTTTTTTCGACCGCCATTGAGCATGGACTGAGTTCCGACAGTTATGGTGCCGCAACAGTTAAGCGGACTGTTTGCTGGGGTGCGGAAGGAAAGCACCAAGAAGCGCTCAATGAATTGACGCGATTGGAGGCAAACGCTCCAAACCTAGATCAGGTTTACGCAGCCCGCGCTTATGTTCTCGCGAAGCAGGGCAAAGCCGCCGAATCGCGGGCTGCACTCGCCAAGGCCCGGCAGTACAATCGCACCGTGCAAGAGTTCAAGGACTAACGGGCGGTTTCATCGCCCGATTTCCTCAGCCCTTGCAGCGCCGCGTGGCTCTTATTCCCGTATTGCCTGGGGAGATCACGGCGCCGTTTGCCTCGTACTAGATCGACGCCTGCCGTGCCCCACTTCACTGACCAACTCGCCGCCGCCGTTCGGCGCACCGGAAACGCCGTTTGCGTGGGCCTCGACCCTCGCTGGGAACAACTTCCCTGGCCGATTACCACCGGCCGCGAGAACGAGCCGAACGGACATGCCGACGCCTACCTCGACTTCTGCTGCGGGGTGATCGACGTCGTCGCGCCGCTCGTGCCGGTCGTGAAGCCGCAGATGGCGTTTTTTGAGGAGCTCGGCCCCAGCGGGATGACGGCCCTGGCCGAGGTGATTCGCTACGCCCAGGAGCGCGGGCTGCTGGTGATCCTCGACGGCAAGCGGAACGACATTGGCTCGACCGCCGAAGCCTACGCCCGCGGGCTGCTCGGCCGCGGCGTGAGTCCGTGGGGCGCCGACTGCCTGACGGTAAGCCCCTACCTCGGCGAAGATAGCCTCACGCCGTTCGTCGAAGTCGCCCGCGATCGCGGCGCCGGTCTCTTCGTCCTGGTAAAAACCTCCAATCCGGGCGGCGGCCTGCTGCAAGATCTCGTTGCGAACGAGCAAACAGTCTATCGCCACGTCGCGTCGCTGGTCGAAAAACTCTCCGCCGAGACCGCAGGCGAATCAGGCTACGGCCTCGCCGGCGCCGTCGTCGGCGCCACCTACCCCGAGCAACTCGCCGAGCTCCGCGCCGCGATGCCTCACACCTGGTTTTTGGTCCCTGGCTTCGGCAGCCAGGGGGGTGCAGCCAAAGACGTCGCCCCGGCGTTCGACTCGGGCGGCCTCGGCGCGGTGATCAACAACAGCCGCGGGATTATCTTCGCTCACGCGCGAAAAGAATACGCCGAGCAATTCGGCGATCAGCATTGGCAGCGAGCGGTGGAAGCGGCGACGAAGCTGATGATCGAGCAGCTAAGTTAATACCGAATGACGAATGTTTTGATTCATTCGTCATTCGTGCTTCTGTCATTCGTCATTTACTTCTACTTCTACTTCTTCTGCCCCGTTTCCTCGCCCGTTTCCAGCACCGCGAGGAACGCCTTCTGCGGGATGTCGACCTGGCCGATCGACTTCATCCGCTTCTTGCCTTCCTTCTGCTTTTCCCACAGCTTGCGTTTGCGGCTGATGTCGCCGCCGTAGCACTTGGCGGTAACGTTCTTCCGCATTGCGGAGATGTTCTCGCGGGCGACGATCCGTGTGCCGATAGCCGCTTGCAGCGATACTTCGAACATGTGCCGCGGAATTTCTTCCTTGAGCTTCTTGATGATCGCCCGGCCGCGGGAATCCGCGTCGCCGCGGTTGCAGACGATGCTGAGCGCGTCGATCCGCTCGCCCTTCACGAGGATGTCCATGCGGCAGAGGTCGTCGGCGCGGTAGCCGAGGATTTCGTAATCCATCGTGCCGTAGCCGCGGGTGGTGCTCTTCAGCTTGTCGTGCATGTCGTAGATCACGTCCGCGAGCGCGAGATCGTAGACGAGCATCGCCCGCGTCGGCGAAAGGTATTCGGTCCGCACGTAAATGCCGCGACGATCGGCGCAGATTTTCATGATGCCGCCGATATACTCGGTCGGCAGAATGAAGTTCACGCGCACGATCGGCTGGCGGAACTCTTCAATGTCGCCGTGCTCAGGCACGCGTTGCGGCGTGTGGACTTCAAGCGTCTCGCCTGCCTTGGTGAGGATCTCGTAGGTGACGTTCGGCGCCGTCTGCACGAGGTCGATGTCGGCTTCCTCTTCAAGCCGTTGCTGCACGATTTCCATATGCAGTAGGCCGAGAAAGCCGCAGCGGAAGCCGAAGCCGAGCGCGTCACTCGTTTCCGGTTCGAAGTCGAAGCTGGGATCGTTGATCTGCAGCTTTTCGAGCGCTTCGCGGAGTTGCTTGAAGTCCTGGCCATCGGACGGATAGAGGCCGCAAAAGACCATCCGCTTCGGCTCTTCGTAGCCGGGGAGGGCTTCCGCCGGGTGATCGCCGGGAACCGTCACGGTGTCGCCGATTTGCACGTTGCCGAGCGACTTGATGTTGCAGACCAGGTAGCCCACCTGGCCGGCGCTCAGTTGGTTGGCGGCCTTGCGCTGCGGCGCGAAGTGGCCCAGTTCGACGACTTCGTGAGTGGTTCCCTGCTGAATGAACTTGATCTTTTGGCCCTTCTTCACCGTGCCGTTCATGACGCGAACGTAGGTGATGGCGCCGCGGAATTCGTCGTAGTGGGCGTCGAAGACCATCGCCTGAAGCGTCGCCTTCGGATCGCCCGTCGGCGCCGGGACGCGATCGATTACTGCCTTGATGACGTCCTCGCAGCCAAGCCCCGTCTTGCCGCTGCAGCCGAGCACTTCGTCGGCGTCGAGGCCGAGCGTCTGCACCATTTCCTCGCGGACCTGATCGGGCCGCGCGTGGTTCAGGTCGATCTTGTTCATCGCCGGGACGATGGTGAGATCATGCTCCATCGCCGCGAAGGCGTTGGCGACCGTCTGGGCTTCGACCCCTTGGAAGGCATCGACGAGCAGCACCGCGCCCTCGCAGCAGGCAAGCGACCGCGAGACTTCGTAGTGGAAGTCGACGTGGCCTGGCGTGTCGATCAGGTTCAGCTCGTACTTCTGGCCGTTGTACGTGTAGTGCATCGTGACGGCGCGGGCCTTGATCGTGATGCCGCGCTGCCGCTCGATCGCCATGTCGTCGAGCATCTGCTCCTTCGACTCACGCTTGCTCACCGCGCCGGTGATCTCCATTAACCGATCGGCAAGCGTACTCTTGCCGTGGTCGATGTGAGCGACGATCGAGAAATTGCGAATGAACTTTGGATCAATCATATAACGTCGATATAGTAGCCGCGGCTCAACGAGCCGCCGGAGCGATTACGATTTAATGACGAAACCAGAATGACGAATGACGAATGGGAGACGAAGGCAACTCGGCGCGATGAGCGCTTCATTCGTCATTCGGATTTCGTCATTCGTCATTTTCCTTCCTACCTCGCCGTTGCTGCTAGCAGGTACTCCCGCCCAGCCCAGCCCGCCGCGCCGATGTACCCGGCGTCGCCGCCGAGGTGGGCGAAGTCGATGTGAATATTACCGCGCAGGCTGTGGATCATCCGCGAAGTCGCCTCTTCGCGAAGACGCGACATGAACCGTTCGCCCAGCGGATTGCCGTCGCCGCCGAAGGTCATCGCCCCGCCAATGACGACGCTTTCCGGATCGATCGAGTGGACAGCCGTGACGAGACCAATCGCCATGTAGCGGGCCGTCTCCATGATCAGGTCGAGGCAGAGCTGGTCGCCGCGCTCGCCTTCCTCGGCAATCATCTTCGGCGTGAGCTCTTCGCCGCGTTCAATGCGGGCCCGCAACGCACTCGGCGTGCCGTGCGACAGGGCTTCCTCCGCCCGGCGGATGAACGCGTATGCCCCGCAGTAGCCTTCGAGCGTGCCGCGGATGCCGAGCGAGTTGATCGGCGCCTCGGGGTGGCAGTCGATGATGATGTGGCCCAGTTCGCCGCCGCAGCTGTGGACGCCTTCAACCAGCATTTCTTCGACGATGATGCCGCCGCCGATGCCGGTGCCCATCGTGAACAGTACCATGCTGCGATACTCGCGCCCGGCGCCGGCCCAGTACTCGCCGTAGGCGGCGGCGTTGGCGTCGTTCACGTAGGTAACCGGATAACCGCAGGCGCGGCTCACCAGATCGCGGATCGGCGAGTTGTGCCAATGGGGCAAGTTGCCAGGGCCCAGCAGCATGCCGGCCTTGAGGTCCATCGGCCCAGGCGTGGCGAGCCCGACCCGCGCGACGTCGCCTTGATGCAGGCCTGACTCGTCCACCAACGACCGGACGGCGGCGCCGATGCGATCGGCCGCGTCGGCCGGACCGCGCTCTTCGTGAGTCGGGATCGACCGATAAGCGACCGGCCGGCCGCCATCGTCGACGATCCCAATCTTGATGTTCGTGCCGCCGACGTCGACGCCAACCAGCAGAGGCCGCCGAGCAGCCGCCGCGGTGAGAAATTGAGAGGTGTCAGCCATCGCAAGCCCGGGAGAGGAAATCGCCGCAACTACTGTCAATCAAGGGAATTCGAGCAAGCCAGCCAGTATACGGGGGGGGTGGCAGACCCGCAATTCGAGCGTGGAGCCGCGGGTCAACGACCCGCCGGAGCGGTGACCGGCGGCTGCTTCGCCGCACCTTTGGCTTGACTGCTCCGTACAATTCCCCAGTTAAACATTCGTACACCCGCCTTTGGACCCCCGCCATGCCCCGCCCCATCTCCCCCAATTGGCAATTCGCCGCCGGCGATTCGCCCTCTGCCGACCGTCCGCAGCCGGCTCGTCCCGAAGGGGACGCCGCCGCTGCTAGCGATCTCGACCTGCTCGACGCCTACTCTCGCGCCGTGATTGGCGTCGTCGAGGGCCTCGGCCCGACCGTGCTTTGCATCGAAGGCCCGCGCGGCGATACCCGCGGCGGCAGCGGCTCGGGCGTGCTGCTGACTCCCGACGGCTACGCCCTCACGAACAGCCACGTCGCGAACGGGCGGAGCAAACTTACCGCCGTGACCGAAGAAGGGGACCGCCTCGACGCCGAACTGGTTGGCGACGATCCGCTCACCGACTTAGCGCTGGTGCGACTCGCCGCTCGCGATCTGCCGTTCGCGGAACTCGGCGACAGCGACGGCTTGCGCGTCGGCCAACTCGTGATCGCGATGGGCAATCCGCTCGGCTTTCGCTCGACCGTTTCGACCGGCGTCGTCAGTGCCACAGGCCGGGCGATGCGCGGCGTCGGTGGACGGCTGATTGAGAACGTGATTCAGCACACCGCGCCATTGAACCCTGGCAACTCGGGCGGTCCGCTCGTTGATACCCGCGGCCGCGTCGTTGGCGTCAACACGGCGATCATCGCGATGGCCCAAGGGCTCGGGTTCTCGGTGCCGTCGAATACTGCGCACTGGGTGGTCGGCGAATTGCTCGCTCATGGCGAGGTCCGCCGGCGCTGGCTTGGCATCGCGGGGACGACGGTTGGCTTGCCGCGAAGTCTGGTCCGCGAACTCGATCTACTGGCCGATGAAGCGATCGAAGTGCTCAGCGTTGATCCCAACGGCCCCGCCGCCCGCGCGGGGTTGCAAGCGGGCGATCTGATCGTCGCCGCCGCGGGACGCGTGACGATGACTGTCGACGACCTCACGCGGATCGTGTCGCTCGCCCCGGCAGGCGAGCCGTTAGAGCTGTCGGTCATCCGCGACGAACAGCTGCGAGAACTGGCGATCGCATCGTGACTGTAGCCGCGGCTCAACGAGCCGCCGGAGCAGTGGTAAAGAAATGTCGAATGCTGAATGGGGAATGGGGAAAAGAGTCGCTGTAAGCCGCGAGTTTCCTCACCATTCAGCATTCGTCTCCCGCTCCGGCCGGTCGTTGACCAGCGGCTACATGGGCGCGGCTACTTGCTGGCGGCGGGGCCGTCTTCGTCGGCGCCAAAGCAGAAGAGGTGATCATCGCCGCGGATGAGCAAGCGATCTCGCACCGGCACCGGGGTCGCCACGACGCGCTCGCCGAGTTCATTTCCTTTCTTGTCGGTCAGCAGCTTGAAGCCATCGCTCACGTCGACGACGAACGCCGTCCCATCCTCCCGCACGCAGTAGAGAATCTCGCCGGCCAGCACCGGCGAGGCGAAATACTTGTCGCCTCCCTTGGGCAGCGCGCCAGACCACAATTCCTCACCCGTGTTGACGTCGCGGCACTCCAGCCTGCCTTTGTCCGAAAGTGTGTAGACTTTTTCGTTGGCAATGATCGGCGTCGGCACGTCGGGGCCTTCGACTTCTTCTTCCCACAAGCGGTTCGATTCGGTAACGTCGCCTGAACCGTCGAGCTTGACGCCCGCCAGGAACTTGCCGCGGCCAAACGGCACGACGGCGACCTTGTCGTTCATCGCGTGGGAGGCGATCACGCGCCACATCCCTTCGTCCTTCGGGTTGAAACCTGCGCTCTCCCAAATCAGTTCGCCCGTCTTCGCGTCGTGGCCAGTGAGATGGTCGGCGCCCCATGTGACGATCACTTCGCGGCCGCCGATGTTCGCCACCTGCGGCGTCGTGTACGCCTGATCCGACTCCTCAGGCCGTTCATACTGCCGCTTCACCTTCCAAACTTCCTCGCCGTTCTTCGGATCGAACGCGACGAGATATGAGTCGCCCGCTTGAATGACCGCGATGACGATGTTCCCCGCCGCAAAGATCGGCGACGTGCCGAGGTCCCACCACAGCGTGTCTTCGCCATAGCGTTCCTGCAGGTTGAACTGCCACTTCTCGTTGCCCGCAAGATCGTGGCAAGCGACGCGGCCACCCTTGAAGTAGGTGACGACGATCTTACCGTCGGTGAGGGGCGAGGAATTGGCGCCGCTCCCCTTCGGATGCTTGCCCTCGTCGCCAGGGCCGAGCGTCTTCGACCAACGCTCCTTGCCGTCGAAGCCGTAGCACAGCAGAACGTCCTGCCCGCCGTCGCTCGTGGTGAGGAAGATCGCGTCGTCCCATACTACAGGCGAGGAGCTGCCCACGCCCGGCACGTCGATTTTCCATACGACGCCATCGTCACCGGAAAACTCGACAGGGTAGTTGCCTTTGTCGGCAACCCCCGCGGCATTCGGCCCGCGCCACTGCGGCCAGTTGTCACCAGCGACGACTGAGGACTGCCAACCAAGGGCAACGAGCGTGACGAGTGCGAATCGCATCAGAGACTCCGGGCACGAAAGCCGAGGGAGAACGCTGTGGAGAACAGCCACCCATTCTATCGCCGCGGCGGCGGCCCGTCACGCAATACACCGGCTGGGACCAGGGGCAGAGTGGTAACCAGCGCTCCATCCCGCCAACGCCATTTAGCCGCGGGCGACAGACCGCGAACCCGCCGCGAGCGGCGGGGCTAAACGGGCGTTACGCATCGGCAGACATTGAGCGTAATTCACTTGAGGAAACGTCCTCGCGAAACTCGCCGGCAGAAACTTCATCGCAAATCGCGGTGAGCGCCGGCGGCAGTTCTAGGTCGCTGAGCACCGTGAACTTACCCTCAATCATCCGGCCAAACGCCAGGAACCGGCAGCCATGCGCGGCGATCTCCGCGATCGCCGCGTCGCGGCGGACTTCGTCGCCGTCGTAGTAGCGCGGCTCCGCGATCCGCGCGAGCGTGTCGATGCCGACGACAAACGTCGCTCGCGGAAACAACTCCGACTTCTCTCGGAACGTGGGGGCGCGCGTCAACGCGACCAGCCGTTTGTCGTCGCTCGCCCGAATCGCGGTGATGCGTTCCTTCATCGACATGAAATCGAGCGGCAACTTGTCGACGTTCGTGATCGAAAGCTCCCAAGCAGCCGGCGCTTTCACGCGCTGCTCGGCAATTTCCATCATCCGCAGATGCCCGGCGTGCGGAGGATTGAATGCCCCCGGAAAGACGATGCCCACCGCGGGACTCTCCGACTCCGGGAAGTAGTTGAACGACGATTCCGCCTTCAATACGGCGAGCCGCCGCTTCCCCATCAACAGTTCTTGCTGTGGCAATTCGCCGCGGCCGCCGCTTACCTGCAGAAGTTCGTCTTGGCGGCTCGTCGGCAGCGATTGGTAGAGCTTGGCGTCTTTGACGCCGCAGGCTCCGGCGATAATCCACAACAGGAAACTCGTTGACGCGCGTTCGTCGTCGGCGCGATTCGGCGCAATGTCCGCCAGGCAGTAAGACTCGACCCACGTCTGCTCCGCGCTTTGCCAAGCGACGTGAATCCGCCGGCCACCCAACTTCGGCCGATCGGTCGCAAGACTCGCCGTCGCCCCGACTCCCAGCAGCAAACGCTGATCGGCCGTGGGAGCGAGTTCGCGCGCCCGCATGAACGACGCCATCGCCATCGCTCGCGCGGTGGCCGCGCTGCAGGCTTGCTCGGGCATGGCGCCGATCCAGTCGACGAGCGCCGCATGGGCATACGGAACCACCGCCTCAAGCATTGTGCGCGACGCTCCCGGCGTTTGGAGCAAGGCGCTCACGGCGCCCGTGCCGCCGCCGGTCACGGCGAGCACCATTTGCCGGCCGCTCGCATGAATTTGCGCGGCAACGGCAGGCCAAGCTACCGCGGAATCGTCGGGAACAGTTGCCACGATTGAGATCCAATCAGCAACGAAGGGTAGGGGAGGGGCCAAAGAGTGCGTTCAGCATGAACGCTACGGCCGGAAGGCTCAAGATGCGGGCAGTGCGATCTGCGGGTTGGGGCAGCGTCGCGACCTGGGACATGGCCGGGGGCGAGGACGCCCCGGCTCGCTCAGAGTTCCTTCCTGAACCCTGAACCCCGACGGCTGAACCCTCTGCTGGCCCCGCGGGCAAAGACGCCTGAGGGGCGCCGCGCTGTTTCCAGCGCTACGACCCCTCAGACGCCTGCCACGCTAGGCGCCACCCCCCCGAGTTGTCGCCAACGGCCGCGCAGGCGTGCGCAACCACTGGCGACTGGCGTTGAACCCACCAAAACGGAACCGTACCGGTTCCGACCTGCCTGCAACGAACATTGTGCACCCACGGGCCGAGCGATGACGGCTGGCGCGCGGAGCGAACTCCGCGGCTTAAGGGGCGTGAATTGAATGCTGCGAGAAGCGTGCCGCACGATTGCGACGTTACGGCTTCTGCGCCGCCTGCGGTTCGCTCATTTCCTGAGCCCGCGCCTCGGACAAGGCCGCCGCCTCGTTCGCGAGTTTGAACTCAGGACCAGGAGCGTAGTACTGCACGTCATCAGTCAGATGGTAGGGGCTGGGGAGCGTTTGCCCCGCCACGTCGATCTGACACCCGGTCGACATGCCGCACGCTAGCAGCAGCAAGCCGCCTGCCAGCATTTGAAACCGCCCCGAGCGATTGGAAGTCGAAATGTTCACGATGGGCTCCCAACAGGAGTCTGTTCTATCACGGTCGCCGCTTCCGGCGTGCCCCGTAGCTCGCGGCGCCAGCGTGGCGACGACAAACCTTACAACCGTTATCGGCGGCACGACCCGCAAACTTTCACTTCCGCCATAATTTTTGCTTCTTGGCCGTGACGCCCAGCCCTCAGGCCAACCATCGCTCGTCAATGACGGTTCCGAATCACCCGCAGCCAGCATGCTGATTCACCCGCTTGAATCCCTCTATTAAGCCCTAATTGCAAGCATTTCTACGGCGGATTGCTAGAATGAAAGCCAGTGCCAAGCGCTCCCCGCATTCGCCTTGGCGCCATTGCTGACGCCTCCGCTCCTTCGCCGACTTGATGGAAGCGGGCCGCCTCGGCCCCGGAACAGAGAAAACAATCATGCAAGCATCAGCTAGCGGGCTGAAGCTCGCGCCTTGGACAGTCCTGGCGGCGATAATGATCGCCGCCAGTTCCCGCACGGCGCAGGCTCAGCTTGGCGACACGATACCGTCGCGCGCGTACTACAACGGCATCGACGAGCTCTACCGCGGCAACCTGCGCGATGCGCAGCGCACCTTCACCCGATCGTTCACCGGAAGCGTGAAGACGCTCGGTCCGACGGGCACGATTCGTTGGATCGACGCGATCTGCTATCACGCGATGCTCGGCGAAACCCTCTATCACTGGGGGCAACCGCAGCTGGCTCTGCAGCAGTTCGACCAAGCCTGCACGCTCTTCCTGCAATACCCGCGGTGGATGATGCGGGTGCAATTCAATCCACAAATCAATGCCGATGCGTCGCTGACGCGGGTCGTCATTCCTTGGGGCGTTCCCCAGCGCCGGTTCGTCCCGGGCAAGTATCCGACAACGCTCCCGATCTCGCAGGGACAAGTCGATGCCAGTCAGCAGATCCAACAGGGCGGCGTCGTTCAGGCGCCTCAGTTGTGGCCCGTCGACGTCGTCGAGGTCGTTCGCTGCACGGCGCTCGCTCTGCGTCGCCGCAACGAGATCCTGGGACCGCTCGGACCGCATGACGCCATCTCGAAAAACGTGGCGGCCGCGCTCGCCCGCGGCGGGCATCCGCCCAACCATTGGTCGGGCGCTTGGACCGACGTTCTCTACGGCATCGCGCTGGTCGGCGTCGGCGATCGCGAGCAAGCGCAGCAGCGCCTCGAACGCGGCATGCTCGTGGCTGGCCAATTCGATCACCCGCTCACATGCGTGGCGCTCCTGGAACAAGGACGGCTGGCGCTCGATCAAGGCGACGCCGCGGCAGCGGCCGACTTCTTCACGGAAGCCAGTTACTCCGCGTACCTATTTCGCGACGTCGGCCTCGTCGACGACGCTCTGCGCAACAGAGAGCTCGCGCGCTTCGCGGCGGGCGTCGTCGATCCGAACCAACCGCTCGTCAACGCCGCCGCTTGGGCGCGGCGAGAACGCTACGACTTGATCTCGGCGCGGCTCAGTCTCTCGATGGCCGACGAACTGCTGACGGCCGGGGACGTCAAAAATGCGGCGGTCGCACTCACCGCCGGCGTGGCGCTGCTGCGCGACGCCCGCACCGGCATTCTTGGCAATTACGCTCAGTATCTCGACGCGCGCCTGCAGTTCGCCCAGGGTCGCGGCTCGGCCGATGCGGCCATGGCCACGGCGATCACCGGCCAGCAGAAGATCTCGCATCAGCTCTTTCAGATTGGTCTCGCGAACCGGATGTTCGACGACCAAACTCTCCCGATGCGTTCGGCGTCGTCGATCTACGAAGTCCTGCTCTCCGATCCACGGCCGATCGACGTCATGACGCGGCCGATCGAAACGATCGCTGCCGCGGCGACGGCGCAACCGCAGGCCTTCGACCGGTGGATTTTGGCAGCCATTGATCGCAAGAACATCGCCGCCGTTTTAGAGGTCACAGACTTCGCCAAGCGCCGCCGCTTCCACAGCAATCTCGCTTGGGGAGGCCGGCTCGCTGCGCTCCGCGACGTGGCGCTGGCTCCCGTCAATCGCCTGACTCCGCAACAGCACCAGCAGCAAACCGAGATATTTGCACGGTACCCAGCGCTGGCCGATGCGGCCGCCGAAGCGGCCCGCCTGCAGCAGCAGTTGAGCGCTGCCTGGACCCCCGGCGCCGACGAGGCCGCCATGAAGCGTCTGCCGCGCCTTTGGAGCGACTACGGCGACGCCGTCGCCCGCCGCGAAGATATTATCGCCAACGTGGGCTTGGCTCGCATGCCGGCTGACGTCTCCTTCCCGCCGACAATGGCTCCGATCGATTTCCAGTCGAATCTCCAACCCGGCAAGGCGCTACTCGTCTTCCACGATACGCCAGACGGTATGCTCGCCATCCTGCTCACGAACAAGGCGGTCACGAATTGGAACCTCGGCCCCTCGAGTCGACTCGGAGGTCAGGTATCGGAATTCCTCCGCGCGATCGGCAACGTCGACGCGAATCACGAGGTTCCCGTTGAAGAGCTCGCCTCCGACAAATGGCAGGCGAGCAGCGCCGAACTCTACAAAGCAATCTTCACCGGCGCCTCAATTGATCCGGCGGCGCTCAAAGAGTTGATCGTTATCCCCGACGGCGTTCTGTGGTATGTGCCATTTGAAGCGCTCATCGCGAAGGTCGACTCGCAACCGAAGCTGCTGTCGGAGATCGCGACGATTCGTTACGCCCCCACCGCGGCGCTGGCGTTCAGCTTCGACGGCTCGTGGCGGCGGATCCAGCGCACCGGTCTCGTCGCCGGCGCCATGATTCCGGGCGACGAACCTGAGCAAGAGAAAGAGGCGCTTGCCGCACTGCAGGAGGCGATTCCGGGCCCGATGCCGCTTACAACGCCAGCGCCCGCCGCCACGCCGCTGTTGGCGACGTTGCTCGATGCGCTCGTCGTGCTCGATGAAATCGACGCACTTGGCGCTGATCCGCTTTCTTGGTCGCCGCTGCCAATCGACCGCGTGGCGCAACAAGGTTTTCTCGATCAGTGGATGGCGATTCCCGGCGACGGACCGCAACGCATCCTGCTGCCAGGGATGCACACAGCCGCTGAGCGCGGCGGCAAAGCGTCGCGTCGGCGCCGCGGCGGCGACGACGCCGTGGCCCCCGGCGACGAGTTGTTCTTCGCGAGTTGCGGACTGATGTCGGCCGGAGCCGATACGCTGCTGCTCAGCCGCTGGCGCGTCGGCGGGCAAACGACGCTCGATTTAGTGCGCGAGTTTATCCAAGATCTACCCCACAACGCCGCGGCGAGCGCCTGGCAACGGAGCGTGCAACTCATCCGTGAAACGCCCGTCGACCCCGCCGCGGAATTGCGAGTGAAGGAGGGTAAGGAACCAGTCGAGTTCACCGCCAAGCACCCCTTCTTCTGGGCGGGCTACTTGGTCGTCGACGCCGGCTGGCGACCGGTGGAGCAAGAAGATCCCGCGATCGATCCTGCCGCAGCGGCGGCAGCAGGGCAACCAGCCGCCGGCGCGCCTGCGGCCGGCGCGGCGCCCGCTCAGCCCAGCGCGCCGGCCCCGCCGTCGCCGACCGCTCCCGGCGCCGTCCCCGATCAGCCGATGAAAGAGGCCGATCCCACGGCGCCCCTCCCGGCTCCAGCTCCCGTCCCAATAAAGCCAACGCCGCTGCCGCCCAAGGAAGGGGAAGCTCCGACCCCGCCGCCAGCAACGCCGAAACCGGAAGGCAAACCGGGGCCAGGAAGTCTCCCGCCGCTGGAAGAGCCGAAGTAACTCTCAGCTGCGTGCTCGCTGGCAGCCGGAATGGTTCGCTTCAGCTAGAATCAAACCATGCCAGCGGCTCGCTTCACCACCTGCTCGACTCTCGCTCTGCTGCTGACCGCCGCGTGCGCGGAGCTCGGTCACGCCGCCAATTGGGCGGTCACCCGCGTCAATCACACGCTGCTCACGCCGCCGACTGGCGTCACCGTCGCCGAGATGAGCGGCGTCACTTACGTCGGCGAGGTCGACGGCCTCTCCCGATTCATCGCCGCTGAAGAAACGAAGGGCGAACTCATCCAGTTCGATCTCGCGTTCAACGCTGCGGGCGGCATCGCCAGCGTTACGAACATCACGCCGATCGATCTCGTCGCCACAAACGATTTTGAGGGGATCGCGTACACGAACCCGGCTCGCAACAGCGTCTTCCTCGCCTCGGAGAATGGCGTCGGCCTCCGCGAAGTCAGCCTTGCGACCGGCGCCAATCTGCAGAACGTCACGCTCCCCGCAGTATTCGCCAACGCCCGGGCGAATCTGAGCTTTGAATCGCTCACCCGTGCCGCCGACGGCCGAGCGATGTGGACCGCCAACGAGCAAGCCCTCACGGTCGACGGCCCGACGGCGACCGCCGCGGCTGGAACGACGGTGCGACTCTTGAAGCTGAATGTCGACGGCAACGCCGTGACGCCCAGCTCGCAATTCGCTTACCAGGTTGATCCGATTCACGGGACGTCAACGCTCGGCTCGCCGCAGAGCGGACTCTCCGACCTGACGCTCATGCCCGACGGCACGCTGCTCGCGCTCGAACGCTCGGTCGCCGTGACGACGCCAATCTACCGCGATCGAATTTACGAAGTCGATTTCACCGGCGTTACCGACGTCAGCGTTGCTCCCTACGATGCGGGGCTCTCAGGAAAATCGTTCACTGCCGTCGGCAAGTCGCTGCTCTGGTCGGGCGCCATCGACGCCGGCCTCGGCCAAAACATGGAAGGGCTGACGCTCGGCCCGCGACTCCCTAACGGCGACTGGTCGCTCATCGGCGTCGTCGACAACGGCGATGGTTCCAGCGGCAACACGCTCGTCGCGTTCACGGCGCACCTCGTTCCCTCGGCAGACTTCAACGCCGACGGAGCGATCGACGGCGCCGATTTCTTGCAGTGGCAGCGGGGTGCAGGGCTCGCCGCGAATGCGACGCATCAAGAGGGCGACGCGAATCTCGACGGCAAGATCGATGCGGCGGATCTCAACATCTGGAAGGCCGCGTTCGGCGGGGCGGCGGCGTCAGCGGTTCAACCAATCCCCGAACCCGTCGCCGCCACGCTGGCCATCATCGCAATAGCCGCGATCCATCCGCGCATAAAAAAGCCGCGATCGTCGATCGCGGGCATTTGATCGCGGCCATCTAACCCCGAATCATCAAGCGGCCAAGAGCGGGTGAAGGGAATCGAACCCTCGCCTAAAGCTTGGGAAGCTTTCGTTCTACCATTGAACTACACCCGCAAGACTATCCAAGTCTACTCCACCCTCCTGGCGATGAAAAGCCACCGGCGTTCGCCCGCGGCAATCGCCGCGTCCTGCGACTCCGACCGCTAGCGCTCGCCCTTCGCGGCCGGCGCTTCGTTATCTTCCTGGTCGGCGTCCTTCGTGAGCGCATCCAACCGCCGGGTGAGCTCATCCTCTTCGGCCGCCCCTTCGAGCGACGTCAAAAAATCCTCTTCCTCGGCATTGATAGCGGCAAGTTCGTTCCGCACGAGCTCGACCGTCTCGTGCAGTGCTCGCGGCGCGGCGACGAAACGGCGTTCGCTCTTGCTGAGCCCGTCGTAGTAAAGCCGCACGAACGAGCGGTGCGCCGCCAGCTGTTCGAGTTGCTCGACGAATCGTGCGATCTCGCCTTCGCTCAGCTGGCCGCGACGGGCGACGATCGTGGCGTCGATTTCATTGAGACCTTCGTGATAGCCGCGGATCTGGGCGTTGAGCTCGGCCAAGTTGACGGTCACCGGCTCCGCTGGAGCTGGCGGGACGACTGGCGGCTTCGCGGCAACCTTGGGCGTGACCGGGGTCGTCGGCGTTGGCGTCGCTTCGACGACGGTCTTCGCTGGAGCAGTGAGTTCGTTCAGCTGCGTCTCGGCGGGCGCTGCTGCGGGCGTCGACCGTTCTGCCACGGCAGCCGGTGCGGGGGCGGCAGGTTTCATCACCGGCGGTTGTTCGAGCGGCTGCGCGTTCTCGCTCGCGCGCTGCTGCGGTGCGGCAGCAACCACCGGCGGCGTCGGGGCAGGGGGGGCTTGGCGCGGAGTCTCCTTAGCAAGCGCGACTCGTGGCTTTTCCGCTGGAGCTGAAGTCGGAGGGGAAGTTGGCGCCGGTGCAGGAACGACCGGCTTCGCCGCGACGATGCGCTTTGGCGGCGCCTCCGGCTGAGCAGACGCTTCCGCCTGGTGCGATCGCGGCGTCAAACGAATCTCTTTCGCTCGCGGCGGCGTGTACGCTTGATTCGGTTTCAGGGTAACGTCGCGCGGAGGTTGTGCTGGCTGCGCAGCGGGCGCCTTCGCTGCTGCAGCTGTCGGAGGCGCCGGGACAGGAGAGTCGGTCGCAGGCAGCTCAGCAACGACGACTGGCTTGCCGAACGCCGGCGTCGCGGGAAACTTCCCGCTCTCGCCCGGCAACGAGGCTACAACCGCGGCCCGCAGCCACTGCTCTAGCAGCTGCGCATCGGCCGGCGACTGCGGCGACTTCGCGAAGGCTGCGAGCGTCTGTTCCAACTCAGCTTGCCGCGCCGTCCGCGTCCGCCCATCGTGTCGCCACGACATTTCGATCTGGAACCGCACGTCCGACGCGAGCGATTCGACGCGGACGCCGTCTCCCTCGCCAGTCGGCTGCGCCGTCACGCCTAGGCCCAAGATTCCGAGCGCCACCAAGGCGCTCACAATCGTCGTCATTCTCTCACTCATTGTTGCCCTCGCCATCGCTGATTGGCCATCCTCGCCGCGTTTCCTTGCCCGCTCCCGCTCGTGCGCGAGACAGATTGGGGATTTCCGTCCCCGCACTTTCCGCTCAAATTAATACCGCGGGCAACATCCGCACGCACCGACCGACGATCGGTGCGCATCGCCACTCGTTGCTCGCAGTTGCACAAAGTTAGAACCTCGCCAACCCAAGTCAAAAACCGACGCCGCCTGCCGCGCATGATCGACCGCTCTCTGCTGAAACCGCTGCTGCTCGTGACGGTCGTGCTGGTTCTGCCGCTGGCGATCCTCGCGTTTCACGGCGAGGCGTACGCCGACGCTCTGCAGAAATGGCGGGACGATCCCCCGCCGCGGCCGATGCTCGCCCTGGCCGTCGTCGCCATCCTCGCCAGCGACGTCCTGCTGCCGATTCCCTCAGGCCCGGTGAGCACGCTCGCGGGGAGCCAACTCGGCTTCGCGCTGGGGACGGCGGCATCGGCGCTTGGCATGACGCTCGGCGCCGCGATTGCCTTCGCCCTCGCGCGACGTTGGGGCAGACCGCTGGCGGAGCGCTTCGCCTCGCCGGCAGCCCTCGCCGACGCCGATCGCGCGTGCCAGGAGCACGGCCCGTGGGTACTCGCATTCACGCGACCGCTGCCGATCATCGCCGAAGCGGCGGCCTTGGTACTCGGAGCGCTGCAAATGTCGTGGCGAACCTTCCTGCCGCCGGTCGTCGTCAGCAATATCGCGATCGCCGCGGGGTACTCGGTCCTTGGCGTTCAAGCCGCTTCGGGAGGCTGGCTCCCTATCGCACTTGCCGCGAGCATTGCGGTACCGCTGGCGATTGCCGCGCTCGTTCGCCGGCGCTGGAAGTAGCCGGCGCCGGCTTGGAAACGGGCAGGCTCTCGCTTGTTAGAATGACCTTCAATCACTCCACGCACTCTTCGAGCTTTTCATGCCAGATCAATCAGACGCCGCGCAGGCCGCCGCTGAAACGCAACAGATGCTCGTCGAGTGCCGAGCGCTGCTCGCCGACGATCACTTCGTGTACATCTCCGGCGATCACGGCAGCGGCTGGGTCGACAAAGACGCGATCTTCGTCGACTTACAGCGAGTCCGGCAGCTCACGCAGTTACTAGCCGCCGCCGTCCGCGACCTCAAGACTGAGATCCTCTGCGGCCCGGCGACCGGCGGCTTGATCGTCGCGCAGTGGACGGCTTACGAACTTGGCCTGCCCGCCGTCTTTGCCGAGCACACGCAACCGCGCACCTCGCAGCAGCTGCGCGGCGAGTTTACGTTCCACCGCGGCTACGATCGCCTCGTAACGGGGCGCCGCGTGCTCGTCGTCGACGACGTCGTCAACACGGGGCTCTCCGTTCGACAAACCGTCGCCGCCGTGCAAGCCGCCGGCGGCGAGGTCGTGGCAGCAGCGGCGCTCGTCCATCGCGGCAACGTCGACGCGGCGGGGCTTAGCGTGCCAGAGTACCGCTACCTCATGGAATATGACATTCCCGATTGGACTGCGGCCGAATGCCCCCTGTGTCGAGCGGGCGTTCCGGTGAACACGCGCTACGCTCACGGCCAGGATTATCTCGACGCCCAGCAACAACGGGCCGCCGATGCGTGAAGCGGGCTAAGCGACGAACGTCCTTCGCGCCACGTTCGCATTCTCTTCATCTTGCCCGGCTAGGCTGAGAAGTGTTCTTCACCACTTCGTCGCCCCAGGCTGATCGCAAGATGCTTTCCGCTGAAGATTTTCGCCGCCACGCTCGCCGCTCAGGCGGCGTCGACCGTCGTCTGTTCATGGCCTTCGTCGGCAGCCTCACCGCCGCGCCCCTCGTGCGAGCGGCCGATTTAATTGGCTCTCGTTCCCCGCTTGGCGACAATCCGTTTCAGCTCGGCGTCGCCTCGGGGGATCCCGACGCCAGCAGCGTGCTGCTCTGGACGCGACTCGCGCCGCAGCCGCTCAAGCCCGCTGGCGGAATGAAGCCCGAGCCCGTGCAAGTTCGCTGGGAGATCGCCGAGGACGATAAGTTCGCCAAGGTCGTCAACAAAGGCCGCGTCACCGCGACGCCGCAACTCGGCCACTCGGTCCACGTCGCCGCCGACGGGCTGCAGCCCGATCGTTGGTACCACTACCGCTTCATGGTCGGCGACGAGGTGAGCCCCGTCGGTCGCACGCGCACTACGCCGGCGGCTCACGTGACTCCCGACCGCTTCAAGTTCGCCTTCGCCTCGTGCCAACATTACGAATCGGGCCACTACGCCGCCTATCGCCACATGGCCGAGCAAGATCTCGACATGGTGGTCCACCTCGGCGACTACATCTACGAAGGCAAGGCCGGCAACGACGGCGTCCGGCGCCACGTCGGCAAGGAAATTGAATCGCTTGACGACTACCGCATCCGGCACGCCCTCTATCGCAGCGATCCGCTGCTGCAGGCGATGCATCAGCAGTGCCCGTGGATGGTTACTTGGGACGATCACGAGTTCGACAACAACTACGCCGGAGCGATCTCAGAGAAGCACGGCGTCGATCCAATCGAATTTTTGATTCGCCGCGCGAACTCCTACCAAGCCTACTACGAAGCGATGCCGCTGCGGCGGCGTTCATTGCCCACCGGCCCCGACATGCGGCTCTATCGCAAGCTGTCGTTCGGCAATCTCGCCGACATGCTAGTCCTCGACACGCGGCAGTATCGCAGCGACCAACCTAACGACGATCGCGGCCACGCGATCAACGACGATTGCCGGTCGCCCGACGCGACGATGCTCGGCCAATCACAACGCCAATGGCTCGAGTCATCGCTGCTGCAGTCGCAGTCAACATGGAACGTCCTGGCTCAACAGGTGATGATGGGAACCGTCGACCATCAAAAAGGCGAAAAGCAAGAGTTCGCGATGGACCAGTGGGCCGGCTACCTCCACGAGCGAAACGGCCTGATGTCGTTCCTCGCCGAGCGGCGCGTCCCGAACCCCGTCGTCATTACCGGCGACATTCACTCGAACTGGGTGAACGATCTGCGCGTTGACGACTTCGACGCCGGCGCCCCCGTCGTGGCGACTGAATTCGTCGGCACGTCGATCTCCAGCGGCGGCAACGGCCCGAAGGACTCGAAGGCGATGGAGCAACTGCAGCGCGAGAACGCCTGCGTGAAGTTCCACGACCGCCAACGCGGCTACGTTGCCTGCGAGCTCAACGCCGACGAGTGGCGAAGCGACTACTTCGTGGTCGACGACGTCACGCAGGCCGATAGCAAAGTCGAGAAGTTGGCGACGTTCGCCGTTGCCGCAGGTCGCCCGGGAGCCGAGCGAGCTTAGAACTCGCTTCACTCATTCGCTGCGTTGAGCAGAATGCGACGCAGCGATCTTGCGAGAAGCCTGGTCGCGTCGCGGGCGTTCCCCAAACGCCCGCGACGCGCGCAACCAGAACTTATCCAACGAGAGCTTGCTCAGCGACTAGCTCCGCCGACGAGCGGCCAGCCTAAGAGCAGCGACGCCGAGTAGGCTGAGGCCGATGGTTCCCGGCTCCGGCACTGCGGCCACCGGCGGCGCGGTTTGGCCAAAGTTCGCCTTCCACGTCGCTAGATCGGCGGGGCTGGTCGGCGTCGGCGAGCCGCCGCGCTGCCAGACGAGGAAGTCGGCGCCGTCCACCTTGTTGTCGCTGTTGAAATCGCCAGCCAGTCCAGGAGGCGCTAGACTGGTAACGGTCAGGTTATCGAACAACGTGAAGACCAACGATGGGTAACGAGCGGTGCTGGTGTTCACGTCGGAAGCGCCAATCAGAATGTTCTGACCACCGAGCGTGACGCTTGCCGCATCCACCGTGGCGATCAAATTATCATTGATCGTCCAGGTGACGGTATTGCCATCCTTGGTCACCGTGATCTTCTGCCAGGCAAAGCCGATCGAACCAGCTGCAGAATTCCCAATCATTGGGTTGGCGATCGGGGTCGGCGTGGTAGGTTCCGTGTACTCATTCGCAGCAATGGTCTGCTGCACCGCCGGAGCTGAGACCGGAGGGAACAGGTTCGTATAGAATGCACTGTCGCTTTTCAGAGCATCTGCAGCGGCGCCTGCCGCGTAGACGCCCGCCGTTGTTCCAGCGATTGGCGCCGTCACGCCTGGCAAAAATGCGCGATAGTCATCGGCAATGCCGCCGTCGCCTGTCGTCGCGAATGCGACGCCATCGG
The DNA here is from genome assembly GCF_009177095.1 of Lacipirellula parvula. NCBI lineage: Bacteria > Pseudomonadati > Planctomycetota > Planctomycetia > Pirellulales > Lacipirellulaceae > Lacipirellula > Lacipirellula parvula. Next base: position 665,822 of record NZ_AP021861.1, on the reverse strand, counting down.
TGGTTCCCGTAGCTATTGCCCCTGGCTGACCGAAAACCGTCGGGGTAGCCCCCGCAGTTCCTACGCCGAAATAGACGTTGTTTGTCCCGCCCTGGGAATTGACGTTATCGCCGAGGTTGCCGTTGTAGCCAAAGTAGTTGGCCCAGGCATAAAACTCCAACTTGTAGCTCGTCCCAAAGCTCTTCCCAGTCGGCGACAACGAGAGGCCCGAAATCGTACCAGTCGGCCGCGTCGTCACCGGAGCTTCAGGCGTGCCGGGTATGTTCGCCCGCAACCGTAGGCCGAGCGTATCGCCCGATCCCGGGGCCGCCGGAATACCGAGTGCGCTGTAGTCAAACGCGAACGTCGCCGATTGCTTCGGGATGCTCGCCGCCGGCCCGGCGTTGATTGTCCACGAAGCGCTCGAATTGACGTTGAAGTTGTCGCTGAACAGAACTTGTGCCCTGGCACTAGCTGCCCCAAGCGTTAACGCGGCGAGACAGATGCAAACGCGCAGCGGAGAAATCTTCATGTGCCAACTCGCAAGAAAGCCGTGAGGAATGAAATCTGCACAACCGAATCGCTCGTCGTGGCCGCCGAAGCCGAGCCGTCGCGACGCATCCTCTCGACATAACGCGCTCCTGTCAAATTTACTTTCCCGCGAATGCGCATTTGCGAGAAATTGCGCGTCAAACTTGATGAAGCCTCCCAATGGAGGCGATTTTCTCGACGAAATTCGTCGTTCACACCCCCGTCTCCAGGCTAGCTATACTGGAAAACCGTTCCAAAACTCCTCGTCTCCTCAATTCGGCAAACCGCGCAATCGCCGACCCATCTAGGATTGCTCGTCATGCCATCGTCGCCACGTCTCGCCCCGCTCACGGGGGCTGTGCGCGCTCGTCTGCAGCGCGCTCTGTTGTTCGCCATTCTGTTCTGCTCGATTCCCTTGTTAGCAATGAGCGCTCACGCTCAGCAGTTTCCTTTCGGAACGCAGCATCAAGCCTACCGCCCGGGAACTCTCACCCCCACCAACTTCACGCGCACGCAGCTCAACCAACAGGTCGCCAACTATTACGACGTCTGGAAGGGCCGCTGGCTCGCCGCCGATTCTGCCAGCAGCGGCTGGCGCGTGAAGTCCGACTCCTCAGGCCGCACCGTCTCCGAAGGACAGGGATACGGCATGGTGATCGTCGCCGCGATGGCCGGGCACGATCCGCAAGCCAAAACGATCTTCGACGGCCTGTGGAAGTTCCGGCTCGCGCACCCCAGTACAATCGACAGTCGCCTCATGGACTGGGAAGTCCCCAATCCGGACGGCAACGACAGCGCCTTCGACGGCGACGCCGACATCGCTTACGGCCTGCTGATGGCCCACGCCCAATGGGGCAGCAGCGGCGCTATTGATTATCTCGCTGCCGCGAGAAATGTGATCGCCGGCATCCGCGCCTCGACCATCGGCCCGCAAAGCCGGCTGCCAATGCTCGGCGATTGGGTCAGTCCGAACGGTTCGACCTACAGCCAGTGGACCACGCGATCGTCCGACTTCATGCCGGGCCATTTCCGCGCGTATGGCGAGGCCACCGGCGATCCCGCGTTCTGGAACAGCGTCGTCACCGCGACGCAAAACGTCGTCACCGACATCCAGTCGAACGAGTCGGCCAACACCGGCCTGCTCCCCGACTTCATCAAGCTCGTCGGCGCCTCGCGCGATCCGCAACCCGCGCCGAACTTGCTCGAAGGCGCCAACGACGGCAACTACTGGTACAACGCCGGTCGAGATCCGTGGCGGCTCGGCGTCGACGCCATCCTCAACAACGATCCCGTCACGCTGGCGCAAGTGCAAAAGATCTCCGACTGGGCTCGCACGAGCACCGGCGGCGACCCCAACAAAGTTCGCGGCGGGTATAAGCTCGACGGCACGCCGCTCAACAGCTGGCAAGACATCTTCTTCATCGCCCCGCTGGCCGTGGCCGCGATGACCGGCGAGGGCGCCGTCGATCAGCAGTGGCTCAACAGCCTCTACAGTCGCGTTTACCAATCGCACAATACGGGCGACTACTACGGCGACGCCGTGACGCTGCAATCGCTGCTCGCCGTGACCGGCAATTTTTGGGATCCGATGGCGGTGCTCAGCACGGCGACGCCCGGCGACTTCGATCATGACGGCGACGTCGACGGCGACGACCTCACCCGCTGGAAGACTAACTTTGGCGTTGGCAATCAGGCTGACGCAGACGGCGACGGCGATACGGACGGGGCCGACTTTTTAGTTTGGCAGCGGAACTATCAGCCAGCGTCCAGCGTCGCGCGAACCGGCTCCGCTACGACGACTGCAGTCCCCGAACCGAGCGCTGCGTGCCTCGCTTGCTGGTTGGTTGCAGCGGCCATGGGTTCAAGCATCCGCCGACGCGCCGGTTAACGGCGCGCTGCATCTCGCCCCGGCAATCGCCCGCTCAGCAGTTCCGCGAGCGGCCGCGTCGTCTCGAACTCCGCCAGCACGATGCGGAGCATCGCCATGATCGGCACCGCCAAGAACATGCCGACGATCCCCCACAGCAACCCCCAGAACGCGAGCGACAGCAGGATCGTTACCGGGTGAAGTTCCAGGCCGTGCGACATCAACCGAGGCGCCACGAAGCTCCCAATGACGACGTGAATTGCCGCGGGAATGGCCACGACGGCGACGATCAGCCACGGGTTGTTGAACGCCGCGAAGGCGATCGGAATCGGCAAGAGCGTCGAGACGATCCCGCCGATGTTCGGAATATACGTGAGGATGAACACCAGAAACGCAAAGAGCCACGCCATCGGCAGGCCCAGCATCCACAGCACGCAACCGACCAGCGTCGCCGTGAGCGTGGAGATGATGGTCATTTCGACCAGATATTCGCGAAACGTCCGCTCGATGTCGGCCATGATGCCCGTGCGGCGCTTATGGGAATCGCGCCCGAACAGGAGGAACACGACGAAGATAATCACCAGCAGCGTGTGCGAGATCACCCCCATCAGCAGACCGGCGCTTTGCGTGACGTACTGCGGCACGCGCTCCTCGATCAGCGAGACGACCTTCGCCTGATCGATTTGAATGTGCCGCGACTGCAAACTGTCGAACAGCCGTTCGCTCAGATCGCCGACCTGCTGCCCGTAGTCGCTGGCAACGGCGACCATCGCTTGAAACGCGGCGACGAACGCCAGACTGAGCAGCGATATCAACGCAGCGACCACCAAGAGCGTCGTCACCACCGCGATCCATCGCGGAAAGCGCAGCCGCGTCACCTGGTAGTCAAAAAAAGGCGCCACTACCGTCGTGATGAAGATCGCCAGCACGAACGGAATCATCACGTCGCGCGTGTAAGCAAGCGCAAACGCCAGGGCGACGGTGGCCAGGATCATCAACGACCCGACGGCCAGCCAAACTTGCTCTTTGCGGAGGCGTCTGTGTTCCATGCAAAAAAGGCCGCAAAAAAGTACGATGACCGCTCCGCGTTAGCGATGCGACGGCGTCGACTCATCGCCGATTGAACAGGTTCCTACGATTGTCGCTGGCGAAGTTCCCTAAGCACTTTTTCCGCGCCGGACAGCCCATGCTGCTTCGCTAAGTCCAGCAATCTCGTCGTATCAAGATCATATCTCTTGATGAGAGATTCTAACTTTTCTCGCTGAATTGTGGGCCCGACGTCTTTGGCGCCCATCAGCATTCCAGCGATGACAAATCCAGGGAGAATGAGGAAATGCAGCGGACTGCCGCTCTCATCCTCAAACTGCCACAACTTATCTAGCCCAGTAAAGTGGATGGCGAGCGAGACGCCAACGCCCAATACCAATCCCACCCCCGCTCCGATCCAGCTAAGCTGAATTGTTCCCTTCCAACGATCTTTATTCTTCCCGGCTTGCTTAAGCGCCGACAAAAGAACGGCGTTGGTTTCAGGCCCGCTATTCACGAGGCCTGGCGGCTGCGTCCGCGATGCGAACTGGGCCGCGGTCTCCCCGCGCGAAGTCCAATTCCGCTCAAGCGAAACAGGCCCTTCCGGAATCAGCTTGAACTTCTTTCCGCAGAAATCGCAATGCAGAAATACCCAGCGACGCTCAGTTCGGTTCCACAGCCATCGCGTGTACCCAGTGTACTCTTCAGCTTCGCACGGTCGCTGCCGTCCGCAGATCTCACATGCAGACGACATCCACCCAGCGGCGACCTTCTCGCCGTGCTGCTCGTAAATCAGGCGAACGATGGCTCTTGCGAGGGATGACTCAAGGCTCATTTGCACGCACCTTCGATTTGCCTTGCGAGGCCAGGGGGCTTTCGACGAATCGCCGATCGCAGCGCTAACTCTAGCCGACTGCGGCACGCAGTATAAATCGACTTTATTGGTTGTGCATCCGAATTCAGCCTACCGTGGATCGTGCCGGCAATCAGCCGTCAAGCGATTCGCGGATTGATTGACCTGCGGTTGGAGCAATCCGGCCGGCCTACTCCTGCCAATGCCCCGGCATCCAATGCCAGCCGTCGACGCCCTCGACCCAGGCGCCGTTCACCCAAGTCGTGGCCGGCACGGCAGTCGCCACGTAGGCGCCGGGGATCCACACCCAGGTGCCGCGCCATTCCCAATGGCCAGGCTGCCAGGTCATCGCGGTCGACGCTGCGGGAGCCGCCGGCACAACTTCCTCGTACGCTTCGGGAACGGCCACCGGCTTCGCCACGACGACGCCTTGATTCGCCGCGGCCCAGTGAGCGTCCTCCCACACGTACTGGCCATTTTGATGTTGCCAGTATCCCGGCGTCCAATACGCATTGCTGAACGGCGGCTCCACCCAGGCGCCTTGATTCCAGACCCATTGATCCGGCGTACGATCCCAATGCCCCGCCACCCAGACGCCGCCCGTCGAAGGCGCCGGAGTAATCACTTCCTGCTGCGGCGCTGGAACCGGAATGTACGTCGGCGAGACGACTACTGGCTCGATCACTGCGGGAGCGGCAACAACCGGCGTTTCAACCACGGTCGGCGCTTCCACGACGACCGGCGCCTCAACGACCGCAGGGGTTTCGACGACCACCTGAGCGATGGTATCGCCGCCAATGGCTGCGACGCTCACTGCCAGAATGCTCGCTATGAGGCAATAAGAAGATCGTTTCATTGCTGCTCCCTCCCTGGTGAAATGCTGGGCGTCGGAACGAAACGGCCCTCCGCCACGGAGATCAATCTAATCGAGCCGGCTAGCGACGAAAACGGCAGTTAAACGATCGAGAGCTACTGCTCGCCCTCTGATTACAGGTCGATTCGCCGCAGTCTGAGGGCGTTCGCAATCACCGACACGGAACTAAGGCTCATTGCCGCAGCGGCGATCATCGGGCTCAGCAGCCAGCCGAAAACCGGGTACAGCACGCCGGCGGCGAGCGGGACGCCGAGGCCGTTGTAAACGAACGCGAAGAACAGGTTCTGGCGAATGTTGCTCATCGTATGTTCGCTCAGTCGGCGGGCGCGGACGATGCCGCGAAGGTCGCCTTTCACGAGCGTGACGCCGGCGCTCTCCATGGCGACGTCGGTGCCGGTTCCCATCGCGATACCGACGGCGGCGGCCGCCAGGGCAGGGGCGTCGTTGACGCCGTCGCCTGCCATCGCCACCGTGCGACCTTCGCTCTTGAGACGCCGCACCGCGTCAACTTTTTGCTCGGGCAGCACCTCTGCTTCAACCCGCGTGATCCCCAGCTTGGCGGCGACCGCTTCAGCGGTCCCGCGACTATCCCCCGTAAGCATCACGATCTCAATCCCTTCCTCGCGAAGCATCCGCAGGGCCTCGACCGTCGATTCCTTCACTGGATCGGCAACGCCGAGCAGCCCCGCCAACTGGCCATCGACGGCAACAAACATCACCGTCTGCCCCTCGCGGCGGCCACGCTCGGCAAGTTCCTGCACGGCATCGATCGCAGCGTGCTCCGCAGTCATCAACGACGCATTGCCGACGGCAACGCGGAGACCGTCGACAACGGCGACCACGCCGCGGCCGGTGGTTGATTGGAAGTCGCTCGCTGCGGGCGCCTCGAGACCGCGTTCCTCGGCGCCGTGAACGATCGCCGCTGCGACCGGGTGTTCGCTGCTCCGCTCGACGCTGGCGGCGAGCCGCAGCAGATCCGCTTCATTCCAACCTTCGCTTGGAGTTACCGCCACAAGCCGCGGTTTTCCTTCGGTCAGCGTCCCTGTCTTATCGACGACGAGAGCGTCGACTCGCTCCAGCGTCTGCAACGCCTCGGCGTCACGAACCAGCACCCCGGCGCGGGCGCCGCGGCCCACAGCCACCATGATCGACATCGGCGTGGCAAGTCCGAGCGCACAAGGGCAGGCGATAATCAACACGGCCACCGCGTTCACCAATGCATACGCCAACCGAGGCTGCGGACCAATCGTCGCCCACGCGATGAACGTGACGACCGCCACGGCGAGCACCGCCGGCACGAAGTAGGCTGCCACTTGATCGGCCAGCCGTTGAATCGGGGCCCGGCTCCGCTGCGCTTGGCCGACCATTTGAATGATCTGCGCCAGCATCGTTTCGCTGCCGACGCGCTCAGCCGTCATCACCAGCGAACCGGTCCCATTGACCGTACCGCCGATGACGCGGGCGCCGATAGCTTTCTCCACAGGAATCGGCTCGCCGGTGATCATCGATTCGTCGACATAGCTCGAACCGTAGACAACTTGCCCGTCGACCGGCACTTTCTCGCCCGGCCGAACACGCAGCCGGTCGCCAGCGGCCACTTCGTCGAGCGGCACATCCTCTTCACGACCGTCAGCGCCGATGCGGCGAGCCTGCTTCGGCGCCAAGTCGAGCAACGCACGAATCGCAGCGCCCGTTTGATGGCGCGCCCGTAGCTCCAGCACTTGCCCCAGCAGCACGAGCGTGACGATCGTCGCGGCCGCTTCAAAATAGAGGGCCGCCTCGCCGTGCATGTGGAACGATTCAGGAAACCACTGCGGCGCCAACGCAGCGAAGACGCTGTAAACGTACGCCGTTCCCGTGCCGACGCCGATGAGCGTGAACATATTGAGCGCGCGATTCTCGATTGATCGCCATGCCCGCACGAAGAACGGCCAGCCGCCCCACAGCACGACCGGCGTCGCGAGGGCAAGTTCCACCAGCGGCAACGCACGGCCTGGAAACCACGCGTGGAACTGCTCTACGAAAAACATCCGCGCCATGGCGAGCGCAACCAGCGGCACCGTGAGCGCCGCACAAATCCAGAACCGCCGCATCATGTCGACGAGTTCGGCATTTGGCTCGTCGCTCGCGGCGACCATCATCGGCTCCAGCGCCATGCCGCAGAGCGGGCAGTCGCCGGGGCCGTCGTTCACAATCTCGGGATGCATCGGGCAGGTGTACTGTCCCGACGCGGCATGCCCGCCGGCCGGCTTCGGCATGCGCTTCGACTCGCCGCCGTGGCAGCAACTGCCGTGGCCCGCTTCCGTCTTTGCTCGCGATGGATCGAGATACTTCGCCGGATCAGCGGTGAACTTCTCCAAACAACCGCGACTGCAAAAGTAATAAGTCTGCCCCGCGTGCTCAGCATGCAGCTTTGCCGTCGCCGGATTGACGGTCATGCCGCAGACCGGGTCGAGGACCTGCGGCGGCTCGCTCGCTCCCGGCAGCGCGATGTCGTGGAGTTGATGATCCATCGTGTTCGATCAGACGAAGCTCAGCCCTTCGCCCACTTCTCCGGAATGCGGCAGAGCGACGCGAGCAGCAAATCTCGAATCGCCGTCAGATCGCGCGGCAGGCGATCGTACAGCTTGAAGAACAGCTCGTTGTGCGACGCGATCTCCTGAAACCACTCGTCGCGGTTCACATGCATCGCTTCGTCGAACTGCGCCTTCGTGTAGTCGAGGCCGCGCCAGTCGATATCGCTATACTTCGGCGTCCAGCCGAGCGGACCTTCGAACGCCCGCGCTTGGCCTTTCGCGCGGCGAACGATCCACTGCAGAATCCGCATGTTGTCGCCAAAGCCTGGCCACAGGTAATTCCCCTCGGCGTCTTTGCGAAACCAGTTGACGATGAAAATCCGCGGCGGGTTCTGCAGCTGTTGGCCAAAGCTGAGCCAGTGGCTGAAATAGTCGGCCATGTGATAGCCGCAGAACGGCAGCATTGCGAACGGATCGCGACGCACTTGGCCGATCTTGCCGAAGGCAGCGGCCGTTTGCTCGGAACCGATCGTCGCGGCGCCGTACACGCCGAACTGCCAATTGAACGACTGCGTGATCAGCGGCTGCGTCGTCTGCCGGCGACCGCCGAAGATGAACGCCGTGATCGGCACGCCAGCCGGGTCGTTGTGGGCGGGGTCGGCCGAAGGGCATTGGTCGAACGGCGCCGTGAACCGCGAGTTCGGATGCGACGACTTCCCTTCGCTTGCCGGCGTCCAATCGTGCCCTTGCCAGTCGATGAGATGCGCCGGCGGTTCCGCGGTCATTCCCTCCCACCAGACATCGCCGTCGTCGGTAAGCGCGACGTTGGTGAAGATCGTGTTCTCGCGAATCGAAGCCATCGCGTTGGGATTGGTCTCTTCATTCGTCCCCGGAGCGACTCCGAAGAAACCCGCCTCCGGATTGATCGCATAGAGCCGGCCGTCTTTTCCCGGTTTGATCCACGCAATGTCGTCGCCGACGGTGGTCACCTCCCAGCCTTCTTGTTTGAAGTGCTTGGGCGGAATGAGCATCGCGAAGTTCGTTTTGCCGCAGGCGCTGGGGAACGCGGCGGCGACGTAGCTCTTCTCGCCGTCGGGGCTCTTCACGCCCGAGATCAGCATATGCTCGGCAAGCCACCCCTCGTCGCGAGCCATCACTGAGGCAATCCGCAGTGCAAAGCACTTCTTGCCAAGCAGGGCGTTGCCGCCGTAGCCGGATCCGTAGCTCCAGATCGATCGCTCTTCAGGAAAATGAACGATGTACTTGTTCTTCGGATCGGCCTGGCAAGGCCACGCGACATCCGTATCGCCTGGTTGCAACGGCGCTCCGACCGAGTGGAGGCATTTCACGAACTCCCCGTCGCCCAGCACCTCCAGCACGCGCCCGCCCATGCGAGTCATGATCCGCATGTTCGCCACGACATACGGCGAATCGGTCAGCTGCACGCCGATGTGCGCGATCGGCGAACCGACCGGCCCCATGCTGAACGGAATGACGTACATCGTCCGCCCGCGCATGCAGCCGGCGAACTTTGGCGTTAGCAGCGCCTTCATCTCCGGCGGCGCCATCCAGTTATTCGTCGGCCCCGCGTCGCCTTGATGCACTGAGCAGATGTACGTGCGATCCTCGACGCGAGCCACGTCGCTCGGATGGCTGCGGGCGAGAAAACTCTTGGGCCGCAGCTTCGGGTTCAGCCGAATCATCGTCCCGCTGGCGACCATCTCCTCGCACAGGCGGTCGTATTCAGCCTGCGAACCATCGCACCAGTAAATCTTTTCGGGCTGGCAGAGAGCGGCAAACTCGTCGACCCAGGCAAGGAGTTCGCGATTCTTCGTTTGCGGCTGATTGACGGCGGCGGGCATGGTCGGTTTCCTTCCTACGGCATGCATTAGCGGTGGCAGATGACCAGTAGTCTACATGATTTTCTCCCCACGGCGGTCTGTGATTCTAAGATCCGCTCAAGCAAATGCGATCATCGAATGCGAGCGTGCGCACCCGGAGCTCATCGCTGTGAATCTCGTGAAACGAAAAACGGCTCGCCGCGATCGAATCGCAGCGAGCCGTTTTAGTACGCTATACGTGAGGAAAATTATTCTTTAATGAGATCCCGCACCGTCTTCCCGCCAGGGATCATCGGCAGCACGTGCTCTTGATAAGGAGCAGCCACGTCGAGGACGTACGGCCCGTCATAGGCAATCATCTCTTCGATCGCCGCCGGCAGGTCGGACTTCTTGTCGACGTACGCGGCGCCGCAGCCGAAGCCTTTGGCGATGCCGACGAAGTTCGGATAGCGCTCGGCGTGGTTCAGCGAACCGATGCCGTCGCCTTGGCCCGACCATTCGGGGTTATCGATCGGACCGAGGTAGGTGTGGGCGCGGTTGCCCTGCATGAACCGGTCTTCCCACTGCACCACCATGCCGAGGTGCTGGTTGTTGAGCAGCAGCACCTTCACTGGCAGCTTTTCGCAAACGCAGGTGGCGAGTTCTTGGATGTTCATCAGGAAGCTGCCGTCGCCGTCGATGTCGAAGCAAAGGCGGCCGGGGTTCGCAGCCTGAGCGCCCATCGCGGCGGGCAGGCCGAAGCCCATCGTGCCGAGGCCGCTGCTGCAGAGCCAACGACGCGGTTCGAGGAACTTGTAAAACTGTGCGGCCCACATCTGATGCTGGCCGACGCCCACGGCAATGACCGGATCCTTTTCGATCGTCATTTCCCACAGCGTGCGAATCGCGTGCTGCTGGAGAATGCCGGGGTACTGCTCGTTGTACTTGAACGGCTCGTCGTTCTTCCAACGCATGCACTGGTCGACCCACTCAGAGATATCTTCCGGGGCTTCGACGATCTTGTTCAGTTCGTCGAGGGCGAACTTCACGTCGCTGCAGACCGGAATGTGAGCCGGCTTGTTCTTGTTGAGTTCCGACGCGTCGATGTCGACGTGGATGATCTTGCCATGCTTGCAGAACTCTTCGACCTTGCCGGTAACGCGGTCGTCGAAGCGGACGCCGAGCGCGATCAACAGGTCGGCCTGATCGACGGCGTAGTTCGCGTAGATCGACCCGTGCATGCCGAGCATGTCGAGGCAGAGCGGATCGGTCGACGGGTAGATGCCGAGCCCCATCACCGTCGTGGTGATCGGAATGCCGGTCTTGGCGACGAGCTTGCGGAGCGCCTCTTTCGCCTCGGCAGTGACGATGCCGCCGCCGGCGTAGATGATCGGCCGACGGGCCCGCTTGATCGCGGCCGCCATTTGGTTGATCTGTTCAGGGCGAGCTTTCGGCGATTCGACCTTGTAGCCGGGGAGGTTCAGCGGCTCGTGGTAGTTCGGCACGCACGAGTCCATCTGGACGTTCTTCGGCATGTCGATCAACACCGGGCCAGGACGGCCGGTGGTGGCGATGATGAACGCCTCGCGCACGACGCGGGCGAGATCGTTCACATCGGTCACCAAGTAGTGATGCTTCGTGATACCGCGGCAGACTTCGACGATCGGCGTCTCTTGGAACGCATCGGTGCCGATGACGGCGGTCGGGACTTGGCCGGTGATCGCGATGAGCGGAATGCTATCGAGCTTCGCGTCGGCGATCGCGGTGACGAGGTTCGTCGCGCCAGGACCGCTGGTCGCCATACAAACGCCGACTTGGCCGGTGCTGCGCGCCCAACCTTGCGCGGCGAACGCGCCGCCTTGTTCGTGGCGAGGGAGGATCGTCCGCAGCTTATCGCCAAAGCGAGTGAGGGCCTGATGCAGCGGCATGCTGCAGCCGCCAGGGTACGCGAAGATCGTCTCTACCCCGTGATTAACCAGCGATTGCACCAAGATATCGGCGCCACTGACTAATTCTTCTTTCACGCGGGGTTTCTCGATCGTTGCCATAGGAGGCGCCTCAGGTCTTCGAAAACGGGATAGGACGGGGAGCGACGGCGGCAGTAGCCGCGGCAAAGTGCTCCGTAAACCTGTTTATGGTAAACGGATGGGTGGCCGGAAACAACCTTCCAGCCCTGGCGGCTAGCGGCAACTCGGGGGATGCCGGGGCCGGAAAATCCCGCACCACGGGACTTTTCGGCGGTACGGAGAGGGAGGCGGGCCGCCGGCAGAAGGTTCGGGGCAGGGGAGCCAGTGCGGCCCGGCAGGGGCTAGCCGTTAACCCGACGGGGAATCGTGAAGGAGTAGAGGACGACCACCGCTCCGCCGCCCATCAGGCTCCAGGGCGCCCAATCGGGCGGCACGACCACTTTCTGCTCGGCCGACGGGACGCCTTCGGGCTTCTTCAGAACGGCTCGTTCGACAGCCAACGCCTCGACTCCCAGCAGGCAGCTGTAAACGCCGAGCGCCAGAAACATTGAGCGAAACATTGGTCGGGACTCCATGCCGAGGGGAGGGGCCGCCGGCGGGACCAAAGGGGGTCCTAGATCCGCGGCTTCCATCAATTGATATCGGAAGGGAGTGCTAGCGTCCTGAACCCAGGCCGCCCGCCTCCCCAACGAGTTCTTGACCCTCCCAAACCGCTTACGCCACCTGTGCCGATTGTCCGGCAACCAATTGCCGGCCAGCTCATATTGAGCCGCCAGTAGACAATCGGTAGCATCGCGACGCCTCGAACTCCCTCGTCCTCCCTCCTCGCGAGACCGGCGCATGCCAGCCAAGCTAACCGTTCTACTCACCTGCAAGGATGAACGGTCGAACATCGGCCCCTGCCTCGATAGCGTCGCTGGACTGGCCGACGAGATTCTGGTGGCCGACTCGGGCTCGACGGACGGCACGCTGGAGTATGCCCGCAGCCGACCCGACTGCCGCGTCATCGAGCGCGAATACATCACGGCCGGCGATTTCAAAAACTGGGCGATTCCCCAAGCCAGCTGCGAGTGGGTGCTCATCATCGACGCCGACGAGCGCGTCTCGCCAGCGCTGGCCGCCGAGATCCGTAAAGCCATCGACAGCAATCCCGACTGCGATGGTTATTGGCTCGGCCGAGCCAACCACCTCATGGGTCACCGCGTCCACTACACCGACTGGGCTCGCGATCAACTCGTGCGGCTCTTCCGCCGCGATCAGGGCCGCTACGAAGGCCCCAGCGATCACGGCAATGTGAAAGTGCGGAGCGAACGCTGCGGCTCGCTCACCGCATTGCTCGATCACTACACGCTCTGGTCGTGGGCGACCTATCTTCACAAGTTCGATCGCTACACCCGCGTGCAAGCGGAGCAATGGTATGCTCGTGGCCGCCGGCCAAGCTACGCCCGCATGCTATTCTCGCCGCCGCTACGATTCTTCCGCGACTACATCCTCCACCGCGGCTGCCTCGACGGCATGGTGGGGCTGCAGATCTCGTGGATGAGCGCGTTCTACACATTTATGAAGCAGGCTCGCCTGTGGGAACTCCACCACGGTCTGCAGCAAAAGGACGTCGAACCCGAAGCGATCGCCAAAGCCGAACGCCGCGCCGCGTGAGCCGCGGGTCAACGCCCCGCCGGAGCGGTGCTGAGTAAATGGCGAATGCTGAATGTGGAATGGGGCGAGCGTTGCTCTCCACTCCATCGTTGCGGTAGCTATCCAACTCCCCATTCCACATTCCGCATTCCCCATTCGAGTTCGCTCCGGCGGCTCGTTGAGCCGCGGCTACTCATCTCGCGCGTAGCCGCCTACAATCACCTCCGTGGCGATGGAAACTGCCGCGGGGGAACTCGCCGACGCCGCAGCGGCGTTGCGGGGGTTGCCCGCTCAACTTGAGACGCATCCCGACTTTTCCGAAGTCCTGACGAGCTTGGCCAACGGCCAGGCGGGGACGCTCGGCGGAGTCTGGGGGTCTTCTCGCGCGCTGGTCGCCGCGGCGCTCTCCCGCCGCTGTCCGCGGACGCTCACGGTCGTCCTGCCTCACGCGGCCGACGTTGATCAACTCATCGACGACCTCGCCGTCTTTACCGACGCTGCCGCGGAAGCCTTTCCCGCCACTGAAGCCGACGCCGGCAATCGGATCGTGCAGGACGAGAACTTCGGCCAGCGGCAACGGCTCATCAAACGGCTCGCTGCCGCCAACGCGCCGTCGATCGTGGTCACCTCGATTCAGTCGCTGCTGCAGCCGCTGCCGAGCGAGGAGCAACTCGACGCGGCCAACCACCGCATCGCCGTCGGGCAGCGGCTCGACCTCAATGCGTTCACCCATTGGCTCGCCGAGCGAGGCTGCCAGGGAACGACCGCCGTCGAACTGCCGGGCGAGTTCTCCCTCCGCGGCGGCATCCTCGACGTCTTTCCGCCCGACGCCACCGATCCGCTGCGGATCGAGCTGTTCGACGAAGAGGTCGAATCGATCCGCACGTTCGACGTTGCGACGCAGCGGAGTCTCGCCAGCCTGCCGACCGCCGACGTCACCGTGCTGACGGCCGACGTCAAACTCCGCACGCACTATGCCAGCTACCTGCCCGAAGGAAGCTGGTTCATGCTCGTCGAGCCGACCGACCTCGACGAAGAGGGCAAGCATTACCATCGCCGGCTTGAGCATCCCGAGGAGTACTTCGCCACGTCGGTGGCGATGACCGAGATGCTAAAGTTCCCGTCGGTGACTGCCGCGGGCGTGCCGGCCGGTTCCTACGAAACAACGGCCCACTTGCAGTTCGAATCGGTCGAGCAATTCAGCGGCGACGTCGCCCGCGTCCGCGGCGAACTCGAATCGGCCTCGGTCGGCCAGCACGTTTACCTCGTGTGCGATACCGACGCCGAGGTCGAACGCCTCGGCGAGGTTTTCCGCGAGACGCGGCTCGCGCAAGAGGGCCGGCTCCACTTCGCGCGGGGACGGCTGAGCCATGGCTTTCGTGTGATCAGCGTGAACCCTGAGGCTCCCTCCCCCTCGAGGGGAGGGTTGGGGAGGGGGGCAGAAGCGGATGCGGCCATCAACTCAGAGCGTGTTGCAAATCAAACAGGCCTGATCCTCGTCAGTGCCGCCGAGCTCTTCCATCGCACCGAACTCTCGCGTCCCTCGCAGCGGCCCACCGGCCGCGCGATCGACAGCTTCCTGCAACTCCGCGAGGGCGACCTCGTCGTCCATCTCGCCCACGGCATCGGCCGCTATCGCGGGCTGAAGCTGCTCGACAAAGAGGCGGGCGCTGAGGAGCATCTCGAACTCGAATACGCCGAAGGGACGCGGATCTTCGTCCCCACGAGCAAGATCGAGCTCGTGCAGAAGTACGTCGGCGGCCGCAAGGCGAAGCCGATGCTCGCCAAGATCGGCGGCACGGCGTGGCTGCGGCACAAGAAGGCGGCAGAGCGGGCGGTCGAAGACCTCGCCGTCGACATGCTGCAGGTGCAGGCGGCCCGCGAAGCACGGCCCGGCATTTCGTTTCCCGCCGATACGCCGTGGCAGCAAGAATTCGACGCCGCGTTTCCCTACCAGGAAACGCCCGACCAACTCACCGCGATCGCGGCGATCAAGCAAGACATGCAGCTCGCTAAGCCGATGGACCGCCTCCTGTGCGGCGACGTCGGCTTCGGCAAAACCGAGATGGCGATCCGCGCCGCCTTCAAAGCCATCGACGCTGGCTACCAGGTGGCCGTGCTCGTGCCGACGACGATCCTCGCCGAGCAGCATCGCCGCACGTTCACGCAGCGGATGGCCGAGTTCCCGTTCCAGATCGGCGCCGTCTCGCGGTTCTGCACCGCGAAAGAAGAACGCGAGATTCTCAAGAAGACAGCAGACGGCACGATCGATCTGCTGATCGGCACCCACCGCCTCGCGTCGGCCGACGTGCAGTTCCAGAATCTGGGGCTCGTGATCATCGACGAAGAGCAACGCTTCGGCGTCGCGGTGAAGGAACGATTGAAAGCCCTCCGCGCGAGCGTCGACGTGCTGACGATGACCGCCACGCCAATCCCGCGAACGCTCCACATGTCGCTCCTTGGTGTGCGAAGCATCTCGAACCTCGAGACGGCGCCGAAGGATCGCCTCGCCGTCGAAACGCGGATCGCCCGCTTCGACGATACGCTGATCCGCCACGCGATCTTGCGGGAGCTGAATCGCGGCGGGCAAGCCTACTTCGTTCACAACCGGATTCACGATATCCAGAAGGTCGCTCACGAGCTCCAGCGGATCGTCCCCGAAGCGACCATCGGCATCGGGCACGGCCAGATGCACGAAACCGAGCTTGAGGAGGTGATGCTCGGCTTCGTGCGGCACGAGTTCGACATCCTGCTCGCCACGACGATCGTCGAGAGCGGCCTCGACATTCCCAACGCGAACACGATCTTCATCGACGACGCCGACCGCTACGGTTTGGCCGACTTGCACCAGCTGCGGGGCAGGGTGGGGCGGTACAAGCATCGGGCCTACTGCTACCTGCTGGTCGACCAGAAGAAGCACCTCTCGCCGGAGGCGGCGCGGCGGCTGCGGGCGATTGAGGAGTTCAGCCAAATGGGCGCCGGCTTCGCGCTCGCCATGCGGGACCTTGAACTCCGCGGCGCCGGCAATTTGCTCGGCACCCAGCAGAGCGGCCACATCGCGGCCGTGGGCTATGAGCTTTACTGCGCGCTGCTGGAGAAGGCGGTCCGCGAACTGAAGAAGCTGCCGCCGAAGGATTCGGTCGATGTTTCGATCGATCTGCCAGTCGCCGCTTACTTCCCGGAGCGGTATCTTCCCGACATGCGGACGAAGATCGATCTCTACCGCCGCCTGGCGCGGATCGGTTCGGAAGGCGACCTCGACGACCTGCACGCCGAACTGGCCGACCGCTTCGGCGAAGTGCCGCCGCCGGTCGAGCAACTGGTGGAACTGGCCCGCCTGCGAATTTGGGCTCACCAGAACCTGCTTGAGGCGATCCACCTCGAAGGGAAGTACGCCGTCCTCACCTACACGAATCGCGGCCCGCTGAGCCGACTGGTGGAGCGGAGCGGCGGGATGTTGCGGGTCGCGGACGCCCGTTCGGCGTACCTCGTGCTGGGCCCCGACGCCGACGAGCCGGAGCGGGTGCTATCGCGGCTGAAATCTCTCTTGCGGCCAGAGGGGGTCGCTCCCTAGAATCCCGCCGCCTTGGGCTCCCCGGCGGAGTCTTTCAGCGATCCTGCGCGCGATCATCGCCGCCTGTTCCGGCGGCGTTCGCGGCTTGTCGTCCATTGTTTGAACTGAGAACAGCTTCGTGCTGCGACGAACTCTCATCTTGATCGGCGGTTGGTTAGCGGCAGCGCTATTGCCGCTTGCTGCGCGCGGACAGTCGTCGTTTGAACCGCCGCCGGTGCCTAGTTCGATGGCGGCGGGCCCGTCGTCGCCGAGCGCCTCGGCCGTTCGCGGCGTGCAAGACAACGTCGATCCGATGAAGAGCCCGGCAATGCCCGCCGGCGCCGCGGGCGCCCCAGCTGCAACCTTCGTCGCCCCGAGCCAAGCGTCAGTGGCGGCGACCGAACCGCTCGGTCCGCCGATCGTCCCGACCGACGCTCAACCGATCACCGGCAGCGAGATCGTCGCCCGCGTTGAAGACCAAGTGATTCTCGCCAGCGACGTGCTGTGGCAAGTCCACCGCCTGATCGACTCGGCCGAGAAGTCGAAGAACATGAAGGTGCCGCCCGAGCAGCGGGCCCAGGTCGAGCGGCTCTACCTCGAAAAGATGGTGACGAACCTGATCGACACCAAGCTGCTGTTCGCCGATTTCCGCCGGACGTTGCCGCCGGAAAATCTCGCCCACGTCGAAAAGACGCTGGCCGAGCCGTTTGAAGCGAACGAACTCCCGAAGCTTTACGAAGTCTACGGCGTGAAGGACCGCGTGCAACTGGACGCGGCGCTTGCCGTTCATGGTTCGTCGCTCAAAGACGTTCAGCGGCAGTACGTCGAGAAGCAAGTCGCCGGCGAATGGCTGCGGCAGCGGATGCCGAAGCTCAAAGTCGTCACTCAAGAGGAAATGGTCGCCTACTACCAGGATCATCTGAAAGAGTACGAATACCCCGGCAGCATCAAGTGGGAAGAGCTGATGGTTCGCTTCGACCGCTGCGGCGGCGATCGCGATCAGGCCTGGCAACAGCTCGCCGGCATGGGGAATGAAGTTTGGGCGATCGTGAAGATCACCCCCGGTTTGCGAGGCCCCGTCTTCGCCAACGTGGCGAAGGCAAAGTCGCAAGGATTCACGGCCGCCGAAGGGGGTCTGCAGGAAACTTCCCCCGGCTCGCTGATGTGCGAGGAGCTGAACTCGGCGCTCGAAACGCTTGAACTAGGCCGGATGAGCAACCCGATCGAAAGCGCGCAAGGCTTCCACATTGTGCGCGTGCTGGATCGCAAGCCGCCGGGGCGGACGCCGTTTACCGAGGCTCAGGCCAAGATTCGCGAACTCCTCGAAGCGGAGCAGAAGGAAGTCCTCGTTGCCGAGGAACTGGTTAAGCTCCGCAAGAACGCCCGCGTCTGGACGATCTTCCACGGCGATCTCAACGGGCCGCGGTTAACCGAACTGCTCGACAACAAGCCGGTGAGGCGTTGAGCGAGGGTTCAGTTATCGGGGTTCAGGGTTCGGGGAGGACAGCTGAACCCTTGCTCCTATGCGGGTTCTCCACGCTCCCCTCGTTCCCACGCTCCGCGTGGGAACGCCGCCCCCGCCGCTCTGCGGCCATCCGGATGGCTGGATTACAACGTCGTCAGGTAGCAGGAAAATGACGCGGAGCGTCGAATAGTCCGTTCCTACGCGGAGCGTGGGAACGAGGCCGTTGGCGAGGTACAAGCCGTATTTCCTGAACCCTGAACCCTCCCGCCTGAACCCTTTCGTCGCGGATTGAACCGGCTCCGTAGGGCCGGTAAACTTCATAGCTCCGCAATTTCGCCCCGTTTCGCCTCTCCAGGCAACGGTTCTTCTGCGGAACTCCCATCTGCCTGTCTAGCCCGCCGTGTTCGCCGAAAGGATCGTCCGATGTCTGAGGTTGCCAAGCTCTCTACCCCCGACGGCAAGCAACTCGAGCTCCCCGTCGTCGTCGGTACCGAGCAAGAGCGGGCGGTCGACATCAGCAAGCTCCTCGGCTCGACCGGGTATATCACCCTCGACGAGGGCTACGTCAACACGGGCGCCACGACGAGCGCGATCACCTTTCTCGACGGCGAGAAGGGGATCCTGCGGTACCGCGGCTATCCGATCGAAGAACTCGCCGCCAAGTGCACCTTCATCGAGGTCGCCTACCTGCTGATCTACGGCGAACTGCCGACGCAGGCCAAACTCGACCACTTCCGGGACACCCTCTCGCGGCACACGATGCTGCACGAGGACATGAGCCTGTTCTACAACGGCTTCCCCCGCGACGCCCACCCGATGGCGATCCTTGGCTCGGTTGTCGGGGCGATGTCGACCTTCTACCAAGATTCGCTCGACCCGCACGATCCGGAACAAGTCGACGCCTCGATCGTTCGCCTCGTCGCGAAGCTGCCGACGATCGCCGCCTTTGCCTACAAGAAGTCGGTCGGCCAGCCGCAAATGTACCCGCAGAATTCGCTCGACTACTGTGCGAACTTCTTGCGGATGATGTTCGCCGTGCCGAGCGAAAACTACGAGGTCGACCAGGACTTCGTCGACGCCCTCAACCTGCTGCTGATCGTCCACGCCGACCACGAGCAGAACTGCAGCACCTCGACGGTGCGGATGGTCGGCTCGTCGAACGCCAACCTGTTCGCCTCGATTTCGGCCGGCATCAGCGCCTTGTGGGGCCCGCTGCACGGCGGGGCGAACGAGGCCTGCGTCCAGATGCTCGAACAGATCCGCCGCGACGGCTCGAACGTCAAGAAGTACGTCGACATGGCGAAGGACAAGAACAACAACTTCCGCCTGATGGGCTTCGGCCACCGCGTTTACAAGAACTTCGACCCGCGGGCGACGATCATTAAGGCGGCCTGCCACCGGATCCTCAAGAAGCAGGCGATCAAGGATCCGATCTTCGACATTGCGTTGGAGCTCGAGCAGGTCGCCCTCAACGACCCCTACTTCATCGAGCGGAAGCTCTACCCGAACGTCGACTTCTACTCGGGCGTGGTCTATCGCGCCATCGGCATTCCGGAGCAGATGTTCACCGTACTGTTCGCCATCGGCCGGCTGCCGGGGTGGATTGCTCACTGGGTCGAGATGCACGCCAACCCGGCGAAGAAGATCTGCCGTCCGCGGCAGGTATACACCGGGCCGACCGAACGGCCGATTCCAGCGATTGCCGACCGCTAAAGCGGTCGGCAGGGTTCAGGGGCGAGGGTTCGGGGTTCAGGAAATGCCTTGTCGCCTCGTTCCCACGCTCTGCGTGGGAACGTCGTGAGCGACGCTCTGCGTCGCGTGCTGTCCCCCCCAAGAGGCGGCCTGGTCAGTCTGGCTGCTTCTTCAACGCTGTAAGCGTTTCATCACCCAGCCCGGGGTTGATCGCGGTGCGATCTACCCCGGGGACGTTGCCCAACGAGCCGCACAACCCTGTAAGGGTTGAAGCTTCTGCAACCCTTTCAGGGTTGGTATCCGGGGCGCCGCTGTCCCGGGGTAGATTGCTGCGCAATCAACCCCGGGCTGGATGCTGGAACGCTTTCAGCGTTCATGTTCGCGGTTAGCGGGATGGTTCGCCAAACGCTCTCATAGGGCGGTGGGGCGTCCTCGACGGCCGGGTGGTATGCTCTCGGCGGTACTCCGGCGTGAGCATGAGGCTGCGCGCGGCGTGGCGCCGCCTAGTCGCTGAAGCGACTCAGGCCGATGGCGACGGGGGTGCGGAGCTGCGTCGCGGGCCGCGTTGATGTCGTGTCGCGTCGCGTCCGTGCGAAAAACGTATTTTAGGCGACACTAAGCGCTCGCGGTAAGTTCTTCCCCGTGCTCGCTTTGCGAGTTTAGTGTCGCGTGTCGTGTCGCTTTTACCCTCCGTTCGGGGGGGGCCGGCGACAGCGGCGAATCGGTTGTCAAAGAGCCGTCTGGCTGCTCGTTCCCACGCTCCGCGTGGGAACGTTTGAGTCGACGCGCTGCGTCGCGTCCTGCCTGAGCGGGAGCCGCAGTCGCCCCTCTGCGCCTCGACATCCAACGATCGTTCGCATGTCGACGCTGCGCGACGACATGGCGCCCTTTGGGCCTCTCTCTGCCCGGCTTCGGCCCGCGACGCGGAGCGTCGGACAGGTCGTTCCCACGCGGAGCGTGGGAACGAGGCGAGAGCGTTAATTCAGGCTAGCGAAATGGGTGGCCCAGTTTCAACACAAAAGTGGGCCGAAAAAAATAGCCCCGGGCTTTGCCCGGGGATGGCTTTTGCGCGCAGTGAGGCCTGTCGGAATGGGTGCCGTCCCTCGGGCAGAGCCCCGGGCTAGGGAATGACGCGTGCGGTCGTTAGGGCGCACAAAAAACCACGGGGCGCCGAGTGGGCGCCCCGTGGGTCGTTGGTTGATCTGCAACGCGGCGACGTCTTAGAAGGCGTCGTCGCTCGGTTCGACGGAGACAGCGTCCGTCGGCAAATCTGACTGCTTATGATTCGACGTCATCAGCTGGCCGAAGACGAACGGGTCGATCTGATCGGTGAGCAGTTCGACCTGGCCGGCCATGAACGCGACATTCACGCCGCCGGGGTGGTTACTCGACGCTGTGCCGGGACGAGGATTCAAATCCCCCGTTGACGGGGCGGTATTAAACATTTGATCCATCCCTTGAGACGACTGCGCGTAGCTGTCGTAAGCAATTGGATCACGCGACCCGTTGATTCGCGACTTCAAGTCGGTGGCGATGTAATCCGGACGCTCCCAACCGAAACCGAAATGGTAGGGCTGATCCTGGACCGTGGTGTAATCGTTGCTATTGGCATACGCCCAGTAGAGCGACGCCAAGCTTTCCGAGAGCATCAACGTCTTCGTGCTGCCGTCGCCCTTGCCCTGTACGTAGGCGAAAGACATGGTCACCTTCGGGGCGCCGTTCGAGTCGCGGTAATCCTGCGAGGTCACCCAGTTCGGAGTTGGCGTCTGGTTCTTCAAATCACTCGTCCGAGTACGGTCGAAGAATAAGCCGTTGGCGGCGTTCTCAAGATTCACGTGGCCCGACTTTCCGGTGAAGCCCTCTTTATTACGCCAACCGGTATTGGCTACGTACGACGTGAGCGGCTGACCTTGCATCACGGGCGGGTTGCTCGGGCAATTGAGAATTTCCAGTGCAGCGAAATTGCCGCCTTCCACCAAGTCGAAGCTCATGTTTCCAGAACTCCAGTTCTGGTAGAGCTGATTCTGCTCGAGCTGCGGGAAGATAGTGACGTACCACGGGGCGCGAACCATCTTCGTGCTGCCTTTGATCCCCAGCGTATTGATGTAGCCGGGCAGATCCTTGGTCGACGTCTCGCGAATCGCCAGCGCCTTCGACAGCTGCGTCAGATTCGCCGCGCAGGTGTTACGGCGAGCTGCTTCGCGGGCCGCTTGGACAGCGGGGAGCAGCAAGCCGACGAGGGTGCCGATGATGGCGATCACCACCAGTAGCTCGACGAGCGTAAATGCTTTACGGTTAGATAGCCTCATCTCTGCGATTCTCCCTGTTCTGTCCGAATGACGAGTGCCCCTGGCCTGGGTCGCGCAGGTCGAGGATACACGAGAAATAATGGCGCACCGGGTGCGCGACCCTGCATTCCAAATTGTCGCAAATAGCGGGGGGAAAGTCCAGCAAATCCGCAGCTGACGGAGAAGTCAGCCGCGGCTTTGCGGGAATCTGGAGATCGCCTGGCGGCGAGGCAAGCCGCCGAGGCCCAAAACGCGGCAGATCAGTAGTCGTCCGGCCCCGGAGTCGGCATATCGCGGTCGTGCTTACCGCCGTAGGCCAGGTCCGAGAGTTTCCGGTTCGACGTCATCAGTTGGGCGTAGACGATCGGGCTGATCCGGTCGCTCAGGAACAGGACGGCTCCGCCGACGAAGGCGACGTTGACGCCGCCTGGGTGAAAACTTGAGGCGACGCCCGTGTTTGGCGCCTTATCGCCTTGATACTCCGGCAGGATCTCCTTGACGCCGTTGATCACGCGGTAGCTTGCATCGGCGACGAGTTCGGGCGAACTAACGCCGTTGGTCGTGGCGTTTTTGATCGTCAGCGGATCTTCCCAGCAAAAGCCGTAGTGCCAAGCTTTATCGGACTGGGCGAGCCCGGTCCACGCGAGGGCGTTGATCCCTTCGGAGAACATCAGCGTGTGGGTTGAGCCGTCGCCCTGCGCCTGAACGCTGGCGGCCGTCATGCGAATGATCGGATCGCGTTGGGGCTTCTGACAGTCTGGCTCCAGATCGCGGACATCTGGCGGGCCGATGCTGCGGGTTCGATCGAAGAAGAGCCCGTTGCCGGGGTTCTCGACGATACTGCAATCGTCGTTTTCATCTTTGATTTTCTCATCCTGAATCGACCCCGTATTGGCCAGATAGGACATCGCGGGCCCGCCCTCGGTGCGAGGCGGGTTGCTGGGACAAATGTAAACGTCGATTGGGGCGGCCGCCTGTCGGCCCGCGACCAGTTCGTCCCACAATTGCGTTTGCTCGATATAGGGCAGCATCATCGCCCCCCAACTGGCTCGGCCGTCGCCCATGATTCCGATGGGATTGATGTAACCGGGATACTCTTTGTTGGCGACCTCGTAGGTCGTCATCGCTTTTTGAATGTTCGCCAAGTTCGATCGGCAAGCGTTCGAGCGTCCAGACTCGCGAGCGTTCTGCACGGCGGGCAGCAATAAGCCCATGAGCGTGCCGATGATGGCGATCACCACCAGCAGTTCTACCAAGGTGAAGGCGCAGCGGCGCCCCCGGACACGATGTGCCATGTTTGTACTCCCTGTTCCGTTGGAGAGATAAGAATGTGGCGCGAGCGCGTCGCGGCTGGGCCTCTGTCCAAAGAATTACCAGCCGATCGGACGCTTGCTGGCGGGAGTATTTCACAGATCGGCGTTGCGCGTCAACTTTATTTGGATAAGTGGCGGGAAATTAAGGGGGCGAATCGTTCGGAGGGAGCGCGACGCGATTGGAGCGTGGCGTCGATTGGGGATTAGCCCCCGGTTCTTCAAACCGGGGGTGATTTGGGCCACCGGCGCGATCGGGCAGTCGCGCACGCCCCCGGTTTGAATAACCGGGGGCTAAAAACCGTTGCGGCGGGGCGGCGTTTCGTGAAACCTTGCCGAAAATGCCGCCAATACCGGCATCCTTAACACCGCCCGCAGGCCCTGGTATCCTGCTAGGCTCGCCGCGATGCGGCGGAGGCTCTGGAGGCTACCCCGGCGAATGACTCGGGGACTGGCCGCGACGCTCTGGCAGAAGCCGGGAGCCGATCGCCGGCTCGCCGATCAACGAACTTACCTTTCGCGTGGGAGAATCTAGGAATGTCGATGTTCATCGGAGAGGCACTGGCTGGCGAAGGAAATGAAATTGCCCATATCGACCTGCTGATCGGCGACAAGGCCGGTCCGGTCGGCGTGGCGTTCGCCAACGCCTTGGCCCGTCAGAGCGAAGGTCACAGCAACCTGCTGGCCGTGCTCACGCCGAACCTGGCTGTGAAGCCCGCGACCGTGATGATCACCAAGGTGACAATCAAGGGCGCCAAGCAAGCCGTGCAAATGTTCGGCCCGGCCCAAGCCGCCGTTGCCAAGGCCGTGGCCGACTCGGTCGCCAACGGCGTGATCAAGAAGGGCGACGTCGAGAACCTGGTGATCGTCTGCGGCGTGTTCATCCACTGGGAAGCGGCCGACGACAAGAAGATTTACGACTACAACTACGAAGCGACCGTCATGGCGATCAAGAACGCCATGGAAGGGAAGCCGAACGTCGACGAAATGCTCGCTGGGAAGGATGCGGCGGCGCATCCGTTCCGTGGGTTCTAAATCAAGCGATCAGCTGTCAGCGTTCAGCAGTCAGCTGCTTGGAAATGAGAATGGGCCACGCGTCGCGCTGGGCGCGGCGCGTGGCTTTTTTATTTAGTGGGGAATGCTGAATGTGGAATGGGGGAGGGGATGCTGCTCCCCATTCCACATTCGACATTCCCCATTTGAAGTCGCTCCGGCGGGTCGTTGACCCGCGGCTACCAGTCACTAGTTACCAGTCACTCACATCTATGTCTCTCAAAAAGATTCTGGTCTGCCTCGACGCTGATCCGCAGCCGAGCGTGTTTGACGGCGTGGTGGCGGTTGATTCGGGCGTCGACTTTTTGTTTCGCCATGGCGGCGTGGCGGCGGCTCAGGTGCGCGACTTGGTGTACGGCGCCATGTTCACGCGCGGGCCGCAGGAGCTGAAGAATACGGCCGTGTTTATTGGCGGGTCGGACGTAACAGTGGCCGAAGGGCTGCTCAAGGCGGCGACCGAGGCGTTCTTCGGGCCGATGCGGGTGTCGGTGATGCTCGACGCCAACGGGGCGAACACGACGGCGGCCGCGGCGGTGCTTGCGGCGCGGCGGCATGTGCCGCTCTCGGGAGCGATCGTCACCGTGCTGGCTGGGACGGGCGCCGTCGGTCGGCGAGTGGTGCGGCTGCTGGCGAGCGAAGGGGCTCGCGTGCGGGTGGCTTCTCGCAAGTTGACGCATGCCGAGGGGACGTGCGACAAGATCAGCCGGATCGTGCCGGGCGCCGATCTCACGGCATGGACGAACGAAAACGCGATGGCCGCGGCGACGGCGGTGGAAGGCGCCCAGGCGGTGATCGCCTGCGGCCCGCCCGGGGTGGAGCTGCTGCCGAAGGGCTACCTCGCCCAAGCGGCGGGCCTGCAGGCGGCGATCGACTTGAACGCCGTGCCGGCCCACGGCCTGGGCGACGTGGCGCCAACCGATAAGGCGACGCACCATGGCGCCATCGTCTGCTACGGCGCCCTCGGCGTCGGCGGGACGAAAATGAAGATTCACAAAGCGGCGATCGCGAAGCTGTTTACCCGCAACGACCTGGTGCTCGATGCGGATGAGATTTATGCGATTGGGAAAGAGCTTTAGGAATAGCCCGCGAATGACGCGAATGGTCGCGAAAGAAATGCGGGGGAGATTTAACACAGAGAGCACAGAGGACTCGGAGAAGACTTGCGGCGTTAAGTTCGGTGCACTTCTCCGTGATCTCTGTGTCCTCTGTGTTGAAAGTATTTGAGTTCAATTCATTAGCGTACATTCGCGTCATTCGCGGGCAACGCATTTAACCCCTCGCCACATTTGATTCGAGGGACATGGGAACCAGTTATTGATGGCGAAACGCCGTTCAGGGAAATCTTCACGCTCTAGCTCGCACGTTTCCGTTGAACGGATGCGCAGCGGGCAGGGGTATGTGCTCGTCCATCCGCGCGACGTGATGGAGTGCGCCGAAGATCTCGAAGAAGTTCGCGAGATGATCGCCGTCGGGGAAGCCGACGTGGCGGTCGACGAACTCCGCTGGCTGGTCGAAACGTGCCCCGAGATGATCGAGGCCCATTACCTACTGGGCAAGCTCGCCGTCGAATCGATGGGCGACGTGGCCCTCGGCCGCGGGCACTTTGGATTTGGCTATCAGGTGGGGCAGCGCGTCCTTGCGAAGGCGAAGCACCCGACGCCGGTGCCGGCGCTCCATCCGGCGAATCGCCCCTTCTTCGACGCCGGCCGCGGGTTGGCGTGGTGCCTCGCGGAACTTGGCAAGCGCGACATGGCGCTTGAGGTGATCGAACACCTGCTCCGCTGCGACCCGAGCGATCCGCTTGGCCTCGGCGGGTGGATCGACGAAATCCGCACGGCGGGGGCGCCGATCGTGGAACTTGGCGGGCTCATTCTGCCGCAAGCAGGTAATGATCGAATGACGAATGACGAATGACGAATGCAATACGCTTGCGTCCTTCATTCGTCATTTAAGCATTCGTCATTTCTGACTACGGCAGCGGCACGTTTTCGAGTTTGAAATCGACAGGCACCGAGACCACCGACGCCGGGGTGCGGTAGACCCAGTCGTAGTCTTTCAGCTCGCGGCCTTCGGGGAGTTCGTAGAAGAACGCGAAGCAGATTTCGTCTTCGGTTTGCATCGTCGTTTCGAATCCGGCGTTGTCGAGCGATTGGCCTTTCTTGTCGACGAGCTTCGCGGTGTTCTGAAAGACCCAGCCGCCGTCGGCGCTGAGGCCGGCGTCGCTCCCCTCGACTTTGAGCCGCATGTAGATTTCCCACAGGGCCTGATTCTTCGTGACGCGTTCGATGGTCACGGCCACTTCGCCAGCCCGCTTCGTGACGTCTTTCGCAGTGGCGAGGTTGTCGAACTTCAGCTCTGCCAACCGTCCCGGCACGAGCGCGGTCATCCGTCCTTCGACGGTGGCGAGCTTTTGCGAGGTGCGGGCCGGCAGCTGCAGCGAGGCGACGACGTCGACGGCGCGGCTTTCGGCTTGGACCTCGACGTCGAACACGATGTCTTCCGAGACGACCGGCGTGGGGCGGCCATCGTCGCACGTCGCTTTGAGATCCTCGGCCCGCATCGAGAGGCCAATCGGCCGCAGCCGCGGCTCCCACGAAATTTCGAGATCGATCGACAGGCCGCTCTGGTCGGGATTGCGGATGCCGCGTTGCGACGAGGCGCCAGTCGGTTCGATGCGGAAGGGGCCTGAGTAAACGGCCCGCCCGGCGCCGCGGCGGAGCACGCCCTGATCGCGGTCGATGATCGCGAGCGATTCGCCGCCCGCGTCGCTGTAGGGCGACATTTGCACGCTATCGAGGATCGTATCGACGGCCTTCCAGAACGGCTCCTTCGCGCCGCGGTAGGTGACCTTCTTCTCCGCGTCGGGCTGGCCGAACTCGTCGCGGTAGTCGATCAGGCGGTTGCCCGTTTGTTTTTCGATTTGCTTGAACACGTCGGCCAACGGGACGTCGGCGACGTCGAGCGTCAGCGTCGTCCCCTCGATCGCCCGCTGGGCGATGCGGAGGCGTATTTCGTTGGCGATCCGCGCGAGCCGCACTTGGACTTCTTGCGGCATCTCGTCGTTGGGCTGGGGGAGCAGGTTGACGAACGCCTCGCTCGCGGCAGCGACGCCGTTTTTCGCGCCCAATTCGATTAGTTGTTGCTCTGCCGCGTCGCGAGCGGCTTTGTCGGCGGCGTCGAGTTGCTCGACGAGCTTTTCCACCGCTGCTTTGTCGACCTGCGGGTCGTCGGCCGGCGCCGCTTCGCTCTTCTCAGCGGCGGTAGACTCTTCGGCAACTGGCTTCTCAGCGGCGGGTTCATCGGCCCGTGAGATCGACGCGGCCAGCAGCGCGATCGAGCAAAACAGGGCAGCCCAGGGGAGGGGAGTGGCGAATCGCATAGGAGTCGTGCAGGCCCAACGGTGCGAAAGGGGACGGGGCCGGCGGCGGGCCGGCGACGAGTGGGGTCGCACCGATTGTACCGTCAATCGCCGCCGGGACGCACGCCGCCCGGCGGAAATGATCTAGAGTTGAACATGAAACCGACCCGGCGAATCTCAATCGGCGCGATTGTTCTCGGCAGCCTCTGGGCCTGCATGGCCGCTGGCGCCGAGCAAGTGGCGAGCATTCCGGCGCCGTTCATGATGCAGGCGATGGTCGCGGGCAAACCCGTCGACGGCCAGCCGCTCGTTTGGAACGACCAGCAGATGTATTTACTCGGCCGCGACGGCGCCCTCAACGAATTCAAGCCAAGCGACGCCAAGAATGCGAAGCGCTACGGCAAGGGCTTCGTCGGCTACAGTGCTCAAGAGCTGAAGAACAAGCTGCGCGACGAGTTCGACCGCAGCTTCGAGATCTCAATGACGCCCCACTTTGTGGTCGTCCATCCGCATGGCGAGTGGCGCGAGTGGGGCGAGCGGCTGGAAGCGCTCTACCGTTCGTTCACCCACTACATGAGCGTCCGCGGCTTTCGACTCACCGAACCGGCGACGCCGCTGGTGGCGGTCGTCTTCCGCACGCAGGAAGACTATTACCGCCACGCCGCCGCCGACGGCACGCCGCTGCCGGCCGGCACGCTGGGGCACTACTCGCCGATCAGCAACCGCGTCTTCTTGTTCGATACGGCCGAGAACAACGGCGACGCCGACTGGTCGACGAATGCTGAAACGATCATCCACGAAGCGACGCATCAAACGGCCTACAACGTCGGCGTGCATCGTCGCTTTGCCGTGCAGCCGCGGTGGCTGTTGGAAGGGCTGGCGATGATGTTCGAAGCCCGCGGCGTGTGGGACAACGCTTCGCTGCAGCAACAGGCGGCGCGGATCAATCAAGAACGCCTCGGCGACTTCCGCAGCGGCGCGAAAAACCGCCCGGCCGATTGGCTGACGCGGCTCGTGGCGAGCGATGCGCCGTTTCAGAGCCATGCCGTCAGCGCGTATGCCGAGGCGTGGATGCTGACGTTCTACTTGTGCGAGACGCGGCCGCAGGAGTACAGCAATTACTTGGCACGCGTGGCCGCGCGACCGGCGTTTAGCGATTACACGCCGCAGGAGCGGATGGCAGATTTTACGTCGGCGTTTGGGAAGGATCTCGCGTTGTTGTCGGCGCAGCTGCAGCGCTATGTCGATGAGTTGCCGTAGTTGAGCGTTTTAGCCCCCGGTTCTTCAAACCGGGGGTGATTTGAGTTTGCGGCGCGATGGGGTGACGGCGCACGCCCCCCGGTTTGAAGAACCGGGGGCTAATTCGCGCGGCGAATTACAACGGGGCGGGAACGTCGCGATTGCAGAAAATCGCGGCGCTGGCGGCGAGGGCTCCGCAGCCAAGCCCCAGCAAGCAGCCGTTGTACTGCCAGAACAGAGGCCAGAACGCCGCCGGATCGCGATGGATGCCGATCGTCAGCAGCGTCGGTTCGTACACCGACAAAATCGTGAGTTTATTCATCCACTCGAAGCGGTTGTTGAGTCGGCCGATGATCATTAGCGTCAGTTCGACGACGTAGAATCCGATCACCAGTCCCACCGCTTGCGAGCGGCTGCGCACGAGCGCCGAGATCAGCGTCGCGGCGCCGGTGATGAAGACGCCGAGGCAGGCAAAGTTGATCGCCGCAGGCGCCACCTGGTTCCACGCCGGCGGGTCTTCGAACTTGCTGAACTCCAGCCCCAGCTTCACGCCGAGCCAACTCGCGGCCGCCATCAGCAACACGCCGAACAGCGTCACGGCGGTGTGCGTCGTCACGAGCGTCAGCCGGCGGACCGGTTGAGCGAGCAGCATTTCCATCGTGCCGGCGCCGATGCGGCCGGCCAGGCAATCGGTCGAACGGGTGACGGTCCACAGCCCGAGCAACATCAGCAGGCCAAACTCCTCGAAGCTGAACGCCACTCGGCCGAGCGGCGAGGCGAGGTCTTCGATCGGCACCGGCAGCAGGCCTTGGAAGATCTGCAGCCCCTCGGAGAAAAACTTGATGAACGCATCGACCTTGATGTGCGACGCCACCCACACTCGCAGCCAGGTGAAGCCGAGCGCTAGTAGCGCGCAGCACGTCATCAGCAGCCAACTGTCGCGGAACGATCTGCCGAGCAGCACGCGGTTCATTCGTCACCGCCGATCGCCGGGTGATGGCGTTCGTAGACGCTGCGGAGTCCGATCGGCTCAATCTGCAGTTGCGCGAGCGGCTGTTCGGCGAGCCAGCCGAGCAGCGGGGCGAGTTCGCCGCGGGTGATGATCGAGACCGCCTGATCGCGGCCGGCGTGCATTTCGATCGACTCGGCCAACTGCGGCGGAGCAGGGGAAAGGGGCCCTGTAATCACCGCCTGGATGCGATGCTGTCGCCGCACGTCGATGACGCGAACCGCATCGACAAGGCGGCCCGCTTTCAGCACCAACACGCGATCGCAAACGTCTTCGACCTCCGAGAGGACATGCGACGAAAAGAGGACCGTCTTCCCTTCGTTACGGGCATCGCGGATGAGTTCGACGACGTCGCGGCGGACCGTGGGATCGAGGTTCGCCGTCGGCTCGTCGAGAATCACCAGCGGCACGTTGGGGGTGAGCGTCACCGCGAGGGCGAGCTTCTGCCGCATGCCGGTCGACATATGCCGCACGCGACGGGTGAGATCGAGTTGCAACCGCTCGGCGAGCCGGAGCGAGCGCTCCAGCGAAGCATGCCGCAGCTTCGCGAAAAAGGCGAGCGTTTGCCGGCCGTTCAGCTGGCGGAAGAGCCGCGCGTCGCCCGGCAAGTAAGCCAGCTGTTTATGGACGGCGACCGATTCGGCGTAACAATCGAGCCCGTCGATGCGGGCGGTGCCGCTGGTGGGCTTCAGGTAGCCAAGCAGTAACCGCAGCAGCGTCGTCTTGCCAGCGCCATTAGGGCCGAGCAGGCCGAGAATCTCGCCGCGTGGCACGCCGAAGGTGCAGTCGGAGAGCGCGGCGAGCTGCCCATAGCGCTTCGACAGCAAGTCGGTCTGAATGAACACGAGCGCAGCATCCTTGGCGAATCGTGGTCACCTGCAGTGAACGCTGCTCGCGTTAGGCAGCGGGAGCAGCGGCCGGTTCGGTCGCCGGTGCTTCCGCAGCCGGAGCGTCGGCGGCGCCTTCAGCGCCCTCGGCCGGGGCATCGAGCGGCGTTGCGCCTGGGGCGGCGAACAGCGTCTCATTTACCTTCGGCAACATGGCTTGAGCGAACTTGTAGGCGACGTTGTCGGTGACCGACTCGTCGCGTTCCTTCATCGGCGCGGTGAAGTACATCTTGTAGAGCGCCGTGTTGTTGCCGAAGGCCAAGCGAGTGGCGTCGGGCGCCACCCAATCCTTTTGGTCGCCGGTGTTGGGATTCCACGC
The DNA here is from genome assembly GCF_009177095.1 of Lacipirellula parvula. NCBI lineage: Bacteria > Pseudomonadati > Planctomycetota > Planctomycetia > Pirellulales > Lacipirellulaceae > Lacipirellula > Lacipirellula parvula. The sequence goes on along the minus strand of NZ_AP021861.1, from coordinate 634,581 downwards.
CCAGAAGACGCGAACCAGCGGCCCGCCGGCGCCGAGAGCGGCTTCCTTGCGGAACCGCGCGGTGTGGAACTCGCCTTCCTTGCCGGTTCCCTCAGCCTTGATGCGCTGCTGCAACTGCGTGCCGTCCATCGCAAAGCCTTGGCTTGGATAGCAGACGTCGGGCGTGTGGCGCGAAATGTCGCGGGCATGACCGACGATCAGCCACAGATCGACTTCTTCGCCCGTCTCTTCGTTCTTGTAAAGTCGCGAAATGTGACTCACGGCGCCTGCCGTTTTCAACGTCTCCTCAGGAACAGGCTTGTCGACGCCAACCCAGGGGCCCACCTTCTTAGGCAAACTCGCGAACTTTTGGTGGAACTGCTCATCACTGATGCTGGAGCCGTTCCAACGATCGGAGTAAACGCTTTCCCAGGCCGTCATCGACAGAATGAGAACTACGGCGACGGCGACAGGAACATACAAACGCGTCATGAATCAATCTCGAAGAGACGAAGATAAAACCGCCTCGCCGGCCGGAAACCGAAGTCGAGCGGCGGCGAGAACTTAATTCACGGTAGGCGCGTTGCCGAAGAGTGTCAAGCAACGGCCTCGGCAGGCGGCAGAACCGTCACAACCGGGCCGAAAATGGGCTCGTTTTGCGGGCGCGCGCCGTGCTGAGCGGACGCCTGATAGTCGGAGGCACACCTGCCTCCGGGAGCATCCGATTCCGGTAGCGGCAACTTGCGCCGCCAATGTGAATGTTGCGGCTCCCTCCCCCTTGAGGGGAGGGCTGGGGAGGGGGTGGAACCCTGGTACCCGCTTCACTCACCCCTCCCTAACCCTCCCCCTCAAGGGGAGGGGACCTCATCGTTTCGTTTTCTCTGAAGCTGAGAATTGAACAACGACTTTAGTGCTCCGCCAGTTGCTCGTCCTCAAGCCCGAGCCGCTTCATCTTCTTATAGAGCGTCGTGCGATTGACGCCGAGCGAGTCCGCGGTCGCGTTGCGATTCCAGCCGTTCGCTTCGAGCACCTCAAGAATGATCTGCCGCTCCGGCTCTTCGAGCGCTTCCTTGAGCGTGCGGTGGCCGCCGCGGGTAACGCGGATCGCCGAGCCGCCGATGATGTCGCGCGGCAAGTCGGCCGGGGTGATGAGTTCCCCCTTGCCGAGCAGCACGGCTCGTTCGACGACGTTCTGCAACTCGCGGATATTGCCGGGCCAAGCGTAGGCTTCGAGCGCGGCGACTGCCTCTTCGGTGAAGCCGGTCACTTTGCGATTCGTATCTTCGCGCAACTCGTTGAGGAACGTTTGGGCGAGCAGCAGCACGTCGCTGCGGCGAGCACGGAGCGGCGGCAGTTCGACGTTGATGACGTTGACGCGGTAGTAGAGATCTTGGCGGAACTTGCCTTCGGCGACCGCCTTCGACAGATCTTCGTTCGTGGCGAGGATGACCCGCACGTCGACCTTGAACGTCTTGTCGCCGCCGACTTGCTCGAACTGCAGTTCTTGCAGCACGCGGAGCAACTTCACTTGCATCGCCGGGCTGGCGGTGCCGATTTCGTCGAGGAAGATCGTGCCGCCGTCGGCTTGCATGAACTTGCCGACCTTGTTGCCGGTGGCGCCGGTGAACGAACCAGCAACGTGGCCGAAGAGTTCGCTCTCAAGCAAATTTTCAGGCAGCGCGCCGCAGGCGACTTCGATGAACGGCTTGCCGCTGCGACGGCTGCGGCGATGAATCGCGCGGGCGATCATGCTCTTGCCGGTGCCGCTTTCGCCGGTCACCAGGACGGTCGCCTTCGTATCGGCGACGCTGTCGATGACGTCGAAGATCCGTCGCATCTGGGCGTCGTGACCGACGACGTTGTCCATCCCCTTGCGCTTGTCGAGTTCGCGCTTGAGCTGCGTGTTCTCTTCGATGACTTTGTGCTGCGTGAAAGCGCGTTCGATCGAGACGAGGAGTTCGTCGTCGATGAGCGGCTTCGTCAGGTAGTCGAGGGCGCCGGCGCGCAACGCTTCGACCGCGGCTTCGGGTTCGCCATAGCCGGTCATGAGGATGACCTGGCTTTCGGGGTGCGAGCGGCGGACTTGCTCGAGCAGATCGAGGCCGTCGCCATCCTTCAGTCTCACGTCTACGAGCAGCAGATCGTACGACTTGCGGGCGAGCCGCTCGTTCGCTTCGGCGACGCCGCGCACTGCGTCGACTTGCAAGCCGTGGCTGCGGAGCCAGTCGGCCATCGAATCGAGCACCTGACGATCGTCGTCAACCAGCAGCAGTGAACCGTGAAGCATATGCAGACTCCCCCAACTGAAGCCGCGCAAGGCGGCTCGAACGTAACGCGGCCGACGCGTCGCCAGGGGCGGCGCGCACCACGGGATTCAACTTGTCGTGGCCGGGCGTCCAGCGGACTTCGGCGTCGCCTATGGCAACGCCGAGCCGGTGGCGGGGAGATTTCGCCATGGCCTGTTGAATTATTTACGTCGCAGGATGCGTTGGGGCAACGTGGTTGCTGAGGAGTTGCGAAGAGCGCGGGCCGTTTGTGATGATTATACGGGCGACGCGATTCACTGCATTGCTTTTCTGGTCCCCTCCCCTTGAGGGGAGGGTTAGGGAGGGGTGAAGATGCGTGTACCAGAGTTCGTTACCCCCTCCCCAGCCCTCCCCTCAAGGGGGAGGGAGCCAGAAGTGCATAAGAGGTAGGGGGGCTTGCGCAAAAAGCTGGGGCGGCCCGGCCTTGGGAGAGGAAGAGACCAGACCGCCCCGCGACGGTGGAGGGTCGCCGATCGAACCGCGGCCGGCGCATAACATACGCCGCTTTGCCTGCTCATAAACTGAAACCGCGGCCGATCAGCGTCAGTTGGCTGATTCGACACGGTCTAGAGCGGTAAGCGGCGACGGACGTTACACGGCCAGCGGAGAAAATGACGAAGCCCGAATGACGAATGGGGGACGCAAGCGTTTTTCATTCGTCATTCGGGCTTCGTCATTCGTCATTTGGCCCGCGGATGCGCCTTCTCGTACGCCGCCCGCAGGTTGGCCGTGCTGACGTGCGTGTAAATTTGCGTCGTCACCAGGCTTTTGTGGCCGAGCAATTCCTGGACGCTGCGGATGTCGGCGCCCCGGTCGAGTAGGTGCGTTGCGAAGCTGTGCCGCAGCGTGTGGGGGCTCGTCCGCAGGTCGAGGCCTGTTTCTTTGAGGTACTTCTCCAGCATCCGGCCGACGCTGCGGGTCGTGAGCCGCGTGCCGAAGCGGTTCGTGAAGACTGGGGCCTCGCGGCCTTGCTTCTCGCTGGGCGACAGCTTGCGCTGCCGCAGCCATGCTTTCAACGCGCGCGTTGCGTACGAGCCAAGCGGCGAGAGCCGTTCGCGGCGGCCCTTGCCTTTGACGAGCAGAATCTCTTGGGCCAGGTCGACGTCGGCGTCGGAGAGGCCGACGACTTCGCTGACGCGCAAGCCGCCCGAGTACATCGTTTCGAGAATCGCCCGATCGCGGATCCCCATCGGCGACTCGGCCGGCGGCGCCGACAGCAGCGTGCCGATTTCCTCGGTCGTCAGGAAGTGCGGCAGCGAGCGTCCCTTGCGCGGGTTGCGGAGCGCGCGAGCGGGGTTGCTCGTTGCCCAGCCTTCGCGCTGGCCGTACCGGTAAAAGCTGCGCAGCGACGCGAGCTTCCGCGCGATCGAGGTCTTCGCGTAGCCTGCTTCATGCAGCGCCGACAGGAAGCCGCGCAGTTCGACCGCGGTAATGCTCGCGGGCGCGGGGCAGGTTCCGTCTTCCTCGGCAAAGTAATCGGTCGCCGCGATGAGATCTTCGCGGTAGCTCTTCACCGTGTAGTCGGAAGCGCCCCGTTCGACGCGCATGTAGGTCAGGAACTGCGCGATCTGTCGTTGCATGGGGTAGGCGCTAGTTGGAAAACGGGCGCACGATCGAAAACGCCCGGCGACGCGTGGTTCACCTCGGCTCTTAGCCCCGGCAGGGGCGATATCGAGTAGCCAGGGGCGCGAACCCCTGGTCCGTCACGATACGAAGGCATCTTAGCCCCGTGAGGGGCGGCACGATTCGTCCAGCGCGGGCAGTGTCGCCCCTCACGGGGCTTAAGCTTCGAACGAACCCGCGAACCAGGGGCTGACGCCCCTGGCTACATCATGTCGCCCCTCCGGGGCTTCAACGAGGCATCTGCCTCAATCATCGCTAGGTTGCGGCAGGTTCATGCGGCGGGGTAGCGTCGCCTTCATCTCTGGCACGCTTTCCGACGCGCTGTTGCGAACCTTTTGGCTCAGCACGGCGGCGTCGTACCAGGTGAAGCTCAGCTCGGGGTTCGAGGCGAAACGGCCAAGCGTGCGCAGCGCTTCGGCGCGCTGGGAATCTTCGTAGAGGAAGATGTAACGCTCGCGTCCCTTGACGAGCGCTAGCACATTAATGTCGTCGTTCACGGCTTGCGGGGCCTCCTAGCGGCAGCAGTGGGCAGCCGACGTGCGTCGCTGGTAGCGTCGGTTGCGGGGGTGGGCGGCCGCCGTGGCGAAGGGCCTTGTGCGCACACGGTCGTCCTTGATGCTCGGCCTGGGTGCTGCAGCGTCGAACGCTCGGCGTTCGACCTGCTGGCTGTCTCTGTCCTGAAAACTGACTCGCGGAGAGTTTGGTTCCGCCCACAAGTGGACGTCGGCGACGCCTGCGCGATTGTGCGGATTGTTCCGCCGGTTCGCGCTGACCGAACCATGCTCCTTACGCCTTATCGGCGTTCGGGCCACCGCATCAGCACATCCATTTTTGCGCTCCCCCCGCCGCGAGCTGACAGCATCTCGCAGATGTGCAGGTGACAGCAGAAGCGGATGAACTCGTTGCTGCGCGACAGATAAGGCTGCCAGCCGCCGTAGCGCTGGTCGTCGCGGAAGAAGACGTACCCTTCCAGGGCCTCGGTGATCTTGTCGTCGGCCCCGTTGTAGATCGCCGAGTGGGAGAGCACTGGGCCGTTGAACGGAACGCACGCGGCCCGGCCAGGGCCCATCGCGTACAGGCCGCCGAAGTTGTTGTCGGGGCCGCAAGCACATGCCTCGGGCGGCAACGGATAACCTGCAGCGGCTGCAGCGGCGGCGCCGAGAGCGCCGGCTGCAACGGCTGGCGCGGTTGCGACAGCTTGCGGGACGCTCGCAGCGGCGGCATTGCTGGCGACGCGCTGCGGGGTTTTCGGCTGGGATTTCGCCGCCGATTTTTTCAGCGATGACGCTTTCAACGAAGATGCTTTCGCAGACGGCGCTCGCGTCGGCTTGGTCGTTTCGGGCATCTCGACTTCAAGGTCTGCACGTTGGACGTTCTGGTCGACGATGCGAATGCTCGACGTTTCGTTCGGATCGAAGAACGGATTGTTCTCCGCAGGGCCTGCGCCATCGCCGTCGTCGTCTTCGGAGTGATCTTCGCGAAGCGACGGATCGACTAGCGGCGCTGGCGCCGTCGGCTGATTGCCGGTCGGCGGCGCAGGCAACGGCATGCAGGCTTCGTCGCACTGCGGCGAGATTCCTTGCATCTCCGCGCGGAACAGCGCCATTTGCGATTCGTACACGAGCGAGTCGGGAATGAACTCTTCCTCCGGCGTGCCCCACGGTAGGCCGTAACCCGCGGGGATTTCGTGGAAGCCGGGGTTCGATGCGTACCATTCGACGCGCATGCCGATCCGCGGCGGGTAGTATTCTGCGTAGTCGATCACCGCGCCAATCGCGACGGCGTCGACGCCCAAGAGTTGCCCCAGCCGGCGGGCTTCCCCGGGACGGTTGAGATCGATCCGATGGGCGATGATCGCTTCTTCGACGACCCCCAGCGGCACGACTTCGAAGCCGGGCGTCAGCTGCAATTCGGTGAAATAAGCCATCGCGAACTCGCGACCGTCAACCGTGGGCGAATCGCTCTGGTTGAAGAACGGCGCAACGGCCACGCGACGCAGCTGCGGGAAGGGGTTGCGGATCGTCGGTTCCTGAGTGATCTCAGGAAACATGATCTGGCAACCGCCGCATGTTGCGATGGCGAAGCAGACTGCTAGCAGAAGTAGCAAGTGACGGAGCACGATCGAGAAGAACCTACCGCAATGAAAGGAGCCCCCCTTTCATTCAAGGCACGGTTTTGACGGGCGAGCGGAGTGCAAGCACGAGCCGCTGGTGCGCGTCAGTCGGTAGGATCGGCAGAATCCGCAGGGTCGCTTGAGGGAAAAGCTGCGCTGGTCGCTAGCTGGGCAAGTTATACCGATTCACCACGCCCACGCATCGCCGCTTCGATCCATTCGGCGTCAGCCGCATCCTTGAGTCGCCCAGTCGCCCGCTTGTTGGCGAGGAGATCTCGCCAATGTAATACGGGCGTGGAGACGCCGTCGTATTCTGCGATGCTGCGATTCCCCCAAGCATTCTCGAAACCAATAGCAGTAATCGACGTGAGAATATCGATCCGCTCAGGCGGAACGCCGAAACTGAAAACGGCGTTCGAGTCCGTTAGCTCAATCGGTTCCTTCACCCAACTCCTAGGGATTCCGAAGAGACGCAACGCTTCCCAAACCCGATCCGCATTTTCGCTGGTTGGACGCACCCAAATATCTAGATCGCCCGTTGCTCGTGGGTAGCGAGGGCATAAGCGCCAACGACGAGGTAATCAACTTCCGCGTCGTTCAACGCGGATAACATGTCTCTGAAATTCTTGTTCAGTGACGGGTTCACCGGCTATCGCCCACGCTTGAACTGTTAGCGGCCAGACCAACGCCATACATTCGCCCATCGATAGATGAGCGAGGTCATCCTCGAAGCCTTGCTCCGCGAGTGTAGACTTCTTGACTACCCAGTGGCTGCGATCGGTCATGTCTCAATTATAGCACTTGCGAAACGACCGGCCTAAACCAATCTGGCATCGTTGTCGCTTCGAGTTTTTGACGGGATCGCAGGCCTTCTGTCCGCCCGCCTTACACCAACTCTCCCATCGACCGCAGCCCGAGCGGTTCGCGGCTCGTGAAGGGCTCGCCGTAGCGGACGCCGATCGTTTTGCCCCAGTAGGCCGCCTCGGCTTCGAAGTGTTCGAAGAACGTCGGCGACACCGTTGGCCGGCCGGTGATGAACTGGCTTTCGAACGCTCGCACCGCCGCCACTTTGCGGTCCCACTCCGCGGTGATGTCGAGCACAAACGCCGGCTGCAGCGCCTGCTTCAGATGGATGCAGTAGTAGTTGTAGATCCGCGTCGGGTGATGAGGCTCGCCTGGCAGGTCGGTTTTGGTGAGCTTCGACCAGAAGCGGGCCGCGTCGACGAGTTCGGTCGCCGCGACGTGATCGGGATGGGCGTCGATCCAGTAGGGGGCGAAGAGCCACTTCGGTTTCTCACGGCGGAAGACCGCGGCGAGTTTCGCACGGTTTTCGATCGTCGCTTCGAGGCTACGATTCGGCAGGCCGAGGTTCTCACGCCACTCGAGTCCCATGATCTTGGTGGCCGCCGCCGTTTCGCGAGCGCGAATCTCCAGCGACCCGTGCGGCGTCGGCTCGCCGCTGGTGAGATCGAGCACCCCCACGCGTCGCCCCTCGGCGATGAACTTCATGATGGCCCCCCCCATGCCGAGTTCGGCGTCGTCGGGGTGCGGGGCGATGACGAGGATGTCGAGCATGGGCGTATTAAACCGTGTGCGCTGCTGCAACGCGAAGGAAATTCATCCGGTCACGAGCCCCGGTAGGGGCGAAATGTTGTAGCCAGGGGCGTGAGCCCCTGGACTCGAAAGTTTAAGGCTGCTTGAGCCCCGGAGGGGCGGCACCATTCAAGAGCCCTTCGCCGAGCTCGTCACATCTTCTGGTGTCGCCCCTCCGGGGCTCAGCCTCTTCGCGGCGATCAATTCCAGGGGCTCACGCCCCTGGCTACATGATATCGCCCCTCCCGGGGCTGATCCATCGACGCCCCATTGATCTTCAGCCACAATGGCTCACCAATCGACGCCTCCTTAAACTCAACACATGACTGCCTCTCGAGCGACTGATATGTCCACAACTGCCGCCTACGAATCCCTCTGCAACCACGCCCGCGAAACGGCCAAGCTCGCCAGCATCATGGGGCTGCTCGAGTGGGACGAGCGGACGAAGATGCCGACCGCTGCAGGCGAGTACCGCGCGGAGCAGATTTCGTTCCTCGCCGGCGAGATCCACAAGCGACAAACGACGCCGCAGATTGCGGGTTGGCTCGACGAACTCGTCGGCAGTCCGCTGGCCGCTGATTCGCACAGCGTTGAGGGGACGGTCATCCGGCAACTCAAGCGGCAGTACGACAAAAAGACGAAGCTGCCGCAGGCGCTCGTCGAAGAACTGTCGCGCACCTCGGTGCTCGGCCAGCAGATGTGGGTTGAGGCTCGCAAGGCTGATGACTTTGCGAAGTTCCAGCCGCTTCTGGAAAAGACCATCGAACTGAAACGGCAAGAAGCGGCCGCGATTGGCTACAAGGTCACGCCGTACGATGCGCTGCTCGACGACTACGAACCTGGCGCAACGACGGCGGAAGTCGCCGCCGCGCTCGGCGGTTTGCGCGATGCGCTCACGCCGCTCGTCGAGCAGATTGTCGGCAGCTCGCGCAAGCCCGATTCCGAGTTGCTGAAGCGCGACTTCCCCGTCGACGCGCAAGAGGCCTTTGGCAAGGCGGCCTCGGCGGCGATTGGGTTCGACTTCAACGCCGGTCGGCTTGATACGACCGATCATCCATTCTGCGCCGGCGCCGGTCCGCACGATCAGCGGATCACGACGCGGTACAACATCAACGACTTCAGCGACGCGTTCTTCAGCACGCTCCACGAAGCAGGGCACGGTCTTTACGAGCAAGGGTTGCCGGCCGACCAGTTTGGCTTGCCCACCGGCGAAGCATGTTCGCTCGGGATTCACGAGTCGCAATCGCGGATGTGGGAGAACCAGGTCGGCCGCAGCCGAGCGTTCTGGGAACACTTTCTGCCCAAGGGACAGCAGCAGTTCGCAGCGCTGAAGGGCGTCTCGCTCGACCAACTCTACGGCGCCATCAACGAAGTTCGCCCGTCGCTTATCCGCGTTGATGCGGACGAAGTCACTTACAACCTCCACGTGCTCATCCGCTTTGAACTCGAACGCGCCCTCATCGAAAACGACCTGCAGGCAAAAGACCTTCCCGCGGCATGGAACGAGAAGTACCAAAAGTATCTCGGCATCACCCCGCCGAACTTCGCCGACGGCGTGCTGCAAGACGTCCACTGGAGCGCGGGGCTGTTCGGATACTTCCCCACCTACTCGCTCGGCAACCTCTACGCAGGGCAGTTCTACGCGGCAGCGACCAAGGAGCTCGGCGACCTGCCTGCTGCGTTCCGCAAGGGCGAGTTCCAACCGCTGCTCGCGTGGCTCCGCAAGAACATCCACGCCCACGGCCAACGCTTCTCGGCCGGCGAACTGGCGCTCAACGTCACTGGACAGCCGCTGAGCCACGGCCCGTGGATCGAGCAAATGCGCGCGAAGTACGGCGAACTTTACGGCCTGTAGCGATTGCAGCGGCAACCGCCCGCTGCCCGCGTTTGCAAGAAACGCCCCGCAACATCGAAGTTCGCCCCGCGGCGTAGCTAGCGTCCCGACGGGCGCTAGAATTCTCGCGCTGCCGCCGACAAACAACCGGCGTATTGTTAAACTAAGAACCCGCGGCGGCGGAGCATGTGTCGCGTCTCGCACTGATGCGGGATGAGTGTAACGGAGTCGAAACGTAGGAATTCCATGGCGTCGATCACCCTCTGCCCGCGCTGTTCATCGCACCTCGAATTGCCGGCCGGCCTCACGCCGACGTCGCTCGTCGAGTGCCCGATCTGCGAAGCGGAGTTCCTGCTCGCTTCGGTCGCCCCCCGCGCCATTCCGAAGGTGCGGCTTGTTGAGCAAGACATTCATCATCCGTCGTCGGAGAACGACGACGAGTTGATGGATGAAGCGACGCCGACGCGCGAGCCGCTCGGCATCATCGTCGACGACGAAGACATGGCGCCGGAGCCGGAACACGAGCCGGTCGCCGAATCGACCGACGACAAACTCTCGCGACTCTTGCGATCGACCTCCAGTTGGCAGTTGCCGGGCGCGTCCGCGCCTGAAGCTGCGGAGCAAGACGACGCGGAAGAGGCCGACGAACCGACGGCGGAAGTCGCATCGTTCGAGGAATTTGAAGCCGAGATCGACGACCGCATCATCCCCAACGATCACGCCCCGCGGCAAACGTTCGGCGCGACGCTCGACGCAGCCTACCGCGACGCCGATCCAGAAACCGCACACCCCGCCGCGTCCGCAGCCGACGAACTAAAACTCGGCGGCAGCCGTCTCGACCAATTGCTGTCCGACCTGATGAAGACGCCGCCGGCGCCGCTCGCCCCGGCGACGCCAGCCGCGGCGGATGCAGAAACGGCGCCTTCGCTAGCCGATTCACCGACCTTTGCGGAGTTCGACGCAGACGAGTCGACCGAAGATCAGCATGAGCAACCCGAATACGCGGAGATCGCCGCCGACGATTCGGAATACGGCGATGCCAGCGACGAGTCGTTCGACGACCGTTGGCAGCGTCTGCAAGCGAGCGCTGCTGCCACGCAAACCGATGACGGCGAAGACGACGTCACCTACGAAGCAAGCGCTGAGACCGATCCAGAACACGAGCAGTGGACCAGCGATGAAGAGTTCGACGAACTCGAACGCACGGTCCCCATCCGCCGCAAGCGCCCATCGGTCGTGAAGACGCTGGTCGGCGTTGTCGGCGGCGGCTTCATCGGCATCTTCCTCGCCGGCTACGCGCTGCTGTGGCTCAAAGGCCCCGACGGCGACCTGCTCGGCATCGCGAAGTTGCTGCCTGCCTCGATGCTGCCGGGCGCCGCCGCTCCGGCATCGCAAGAGCCGCTGAGCATTGCCGACGATCGCTTGCCGGCGCCTGCGCCAGTCGACGCGGCTCCGCTGGCCGAAGCCGCTGCGCCGTTGCAGCCACTTGGCGAGTCGAAGCTCGAATTCGCCGACGAACCGCAGCCGCCGGCGGGCGACGAACTGGCCGCGGCCGATGCTCCCGCCGCTACGGAAGCACAGCCTCTCACGCCTCCCGCGACGATCCACCGCGACGAGGCCGTCATGCCAACCGCCGCCGCCGAAGCCATTCACTGGCCGACCACGCCGATCGTCGGTGAATTGAAAGGCGTCAAACTCTTCAGCGTCACCGACCTGGGCGATCACATCGCCAGCGCCGACGCCGCCCATCGCACGTTCCTCGCGGGCGACCTCGCTCGTAAGGAAGACGTCGCCGCGATGGGGCAGGCGTACATCGAACTCTGCAAGCTGGCTGAGCGGTTCACGCTGACCGACCCCAAAGACTTCGGCAACGACCTCGTCACCAAGCAGATGGCCGCGAAGCTGATTTTCCGCGGCGCCGTCGGCGATCCGGCCCGCCGCAACGATCTAGCGATGATCGCCGGCCGCTGGCTCGAACATGCCCGCCGCCCCAACCAGGGCGTGCTGCTGCTGGGCCGCGTCACCGATCTGCAGCCGCAAGGACAGTGGACCGAATACACGATCGAAACGCCGCTCGGCTCGACCGTGTCGGTCAACAAAGTGCTGATGGACAAGATCGACTTCAAGTTCGGCGATGAAGTCGCCGTCGTCGGTGCGATCGTCGCCGATCCAAGCCAAGCGATTGCCGGCTACACGGGCGATGCAAAGCAAGTGGTCGTCGCGGGTTTCGCCTTCGCGCCGGAAGATTTCGTGGCCCCGCAAACGGGCGCGACGGCGGATCTCTTCACGCCTTAGTCGTTCCGGTTGGCTTGCCGGGTATTCTCTCGCCAAGCCGCGAAGACGCTAACGATCGCAAAGAAATGCGAATGCGTGTGTAATTCCTCTGCGCACCCTGCGCCTCTGCGAGAGGCTGATTCTGGCGAATAGATTTCTCGCAGAGGCGCGGAGGCGCAGAGGAATAATGCGATGTTCATTCTTTCCTCTGCTCGGCGTTTTCTTTGCGCCTTGGCGGCTTTGCGAGAGAAAACCAGCCCAGCCAGCACAAGCAGCAAGCACCGATTGGAATTGACCGGCGCCCCTATCTCTGCGAAGCTCGCCCACCTCAATGCCAATCCATCCCACAGCCGTCGTCGATAGTGCAGCGGAAATCCATCCGAGTGCATCCATTGGGGCGCACGCCGTTGTCTCGGGCAACGTCGAGATCGGCCCCGACTGCGAACTGTTGCCCTCCTCGGTCGTGATGGGGCACACCACGCTTGCCGCCGGTTGTCGCGTTCATTCGTTTGCTACGGTCGGCGACTCTCCGCAAGACTTCAAATACGGCGGCGCCGTTTCTTTCTGTCGGATCGGCGAAGGGACGGCGATCCGCGAGGGGGCCACCGTTCATCGCGGCACGGCGCCTGGCTCTGCGACCGTCATCGGCAGCCGCTGCATGCTCATGACGAATAGTCATGTAGGGCACGATTGCCAGCTTAGCGACGGCGTCATCCTGGTGAGCGGCGCCTTGCTCGGCGGGCACGTGCAGGTCGGCGCCAACGCCATCATCTCCGGGAACGCAGCCGTGCACCAACATGTGCGAATCGGCGAGCTAGCCCTGGTGGGGATTTTGGCTCGCATCACCCAAGACGTTCCCCCGTTTTGCATCACCGATCAGGAAGGAACCGTCGTGGCGGAGAATCGCGTCGGCATGAAGCGCGCGGGCTTCACCGTCGATGAACGACACGAGCTGAAGGCAGCGTTCGCGGCCATCTACCGTAAAGGCATCGGGCGAAACGAGGCGATGCGATACTTGGAGGCGACCGTCAAAACGGAAGCTGGCCGTCGATTGCTCAGCTTCTACGCGCACGATTCCGCACGCAGTTCGCGGGTAAGATTGTTCGATCCGCAGCAAGCGGCGTGATGCCTACAGTTGCGAGAGATCGAAGTCCATCGGCCCTTGCCGACGCTGCTCGACGATGCGAACGCTGTCGTCGGCGTTCAGCATGATCTTATCTTGCAAGATCTCTTGAATGACGATTTCCATCGGAAACTTCGTCTTGAGATCGACGAGCGGGCGGGCGCCTGAATTCAACGCAGCAAGTCGCTTCTGGATGAGGGCCGAAAGCTTGAAGCGACCGCCGACTTTGTTGACGATCAGTTCTTCTTTGAGGGCATCGATCATTCTTGGTCCGCTGATTTGAGAGTTGAACGCCCGCCAAACGACGGGAGTTAATACGACTAGTGGCCGTGACGGAGCTTCGCGAGTCGATCGTCGAGCTTATGCTTCCGAAACAGGTCGCCGTAGACGTAGTAAAACATGCTGAGCGTGCAGATTCCGATCTGCGCCACAGAGCGGAGCGCCGATCGCTGCACTTCGTCGTCGAGCGCGAAGTCGTCGCAGCCAGACTCCGCCGACGAGCCGGCGTCGTTCTCACTGCCGCCGCCGTGGCAGTTCGCATGCAGGCCGCGGTCGATCGTTCGATGGTGGAGCCGTTCGTAGATGCCGGCGGTCGCCGCGTCGAGCTGACGCAGGTGACGCACCATCAGCCCATTGGCGAACGTCGTTCGCTTCAAGTCGGCTGATCGATCGTCATCGACGCGGGCGAGCCAAATTCGTTGCCGCTCCTCGTCGCCCGCCATGAACACGCCATGCATGGCGGCTCGCAGCGCGGTGCGCATCAGCGAATAGGATTCAGCGACTTGTCCGCTGAGCGCGAGCAACGACGCGGCTCGCAGCGCCCCGTGCGTCTGAATCAGCATCGACCGGGCGACGCGCTCGCGACTTTCATCGCTGAACGCCGTGAGGATGTTGAAAATCACGTCGATTTCCGCCAACGCCTCGAAGTGTTCATGATGCCGATCGATGGAAAGTTGCGCATTGCGCCAAGCAGCTGTCAGAAAATGCGCGAGCGGCGATTCCGCCCGTTCTGACGCTGCAGAGCCGTTTAGGTTGACTTCTTCGACTGACATTTTCGATCCTTCAGGCGCCGTTCGGCGGTGAGCTACTTGGCCCGGCGAGGCGCTTGCGTCTGCGCCAGCTCGCGCTTCGCGGCGGCCAGCGCCGCTTGTCGCGGGGCGTCTGCCTGCACGACGGCGCATTGGGGGTGGATTCCTCGCAGCGAGTAAGACCGCTTGCCGCAAACCGGACACTCTTTTCCGGCGGGCGTCGAGTAGAGCGGAGCGGGTTTCTTACACGACTCGTCGACGAATTTCTGAAGCATGAGAACCTCCGGATTCCAGTGGCTGCGCGGCGGCGATCGCATCGAATGGAGGCTGCGGCAGTCGACGAACCGACTGCCGCAGTCGCTCGTCGGTTACGCGACCGGCTGGACGTTCTCGGCCCGCTTGCCCTTCGGTCCTTGGCCTTCGGTGTAGGAAACCGCTTGGCCTTCGAACAGGCTGTCGTAGCCCGAACCTGCAACGGACGACGAGTGGAAGAAGATGTCTCCGCGCTCGCCTTCAATGAATCCAAAACCCTTGTCGGTCAACTTTTTGATCGTTCCTTGCGACACTTCGTCTTTTCTCCAGCACGCATCATATGGATAGAGCGCACGGCCGCGCCGTCGTGCAAACCAGCAAGTGGCCGGGCAATGGAAGGTCTTGAGAGCGACCTTCGCATAAGAGAGCAAAATGACCCGCACAGCGGATCAACAAGCGGAACGACTATCGGAGAAGTCGTCCCGACGAAGGGCTAGATCTACGAGAAGTAACGCCGCTGGCAAATTTCAATCATTCGCCTTGGCGAAGCGTCTAGCAGCGCCTTCGCTATCTTTAGTGCTTTGATGATACCTTAAATCGACTGAATGGTCAAATCAGCGGAGTTGCGGGCTAGCGGAGCTGGTTTTCTCTCGCTGAGTCATCAGGGAAGAAGATCTCACGCAAAGGCGCGAAGGCGCAAAGGAATACAATTTAATTGCCTTCTTCTTTGCGCCTTCGCGCCTTTGCGTGAGATCAACTAAACTGGGGCGATGGCAACGGACTGCACCGCCGAGACGCTGAAGGATCCCAAAGAACGCCAATCGCTCCGCCGTCGGCTGCTCGCTTGGTTCGGGAAGCACAAACGCGACATGCCGTGGCGGCGGACGCGGGATCCGTATCAGATCTGGCTCAGCGAGATCATGCTGCAGCAGACGACCGTCGCGATGGCGGGCCCGAAGTTCACGGTGTTCGTCGCGGCGTTCCCCACCGTGCACGATTTGGCCGCTGCCGACGAGCAGCAGGTCCTCCGCATGTGGGAAGGCCTCGGCTACTATCGCCGCGCTCGCGGGTTGCATGCGGCGGCGAAAGTGATCGTCGCCGAGCACGACGGCCAGTTGCCGCGCGACGTGAAGTCGCTGATGGCGCTTCCCGGCGTCGGCCGGTACACCGCGGGGGCCGTCGCCTCGTTCGCGTACGACGTGTCGGCGCCGATCGTGGAAACGAATACGCAGCGGGTCCTTGCCCGCCTCACCGGCTATCGCGACGAAGTCGTCGGCGGAGCAGGGCAGCGGCATATTTGGAACGCCGCCGAAGCGCTGCTGCCGACCACCGGCGCCGGCACGTACAACCTCGCGCTGATGGAACTCGGCGCGCTCGTTTGCAAACCCTCCGACCCGCGTTGCGACGAGTGCCCCGTCACTGCCCACTGCGCCGCGTTCGCCGGTGGGCTGCAGAACGAGATCCCGAAGCTCGCCGCCAAAGTAAAAGTGACCGCGGTCCGCGAAGGGACCGTCGTCGTCCGTAAATCGGGCCGCGTGCTACTGCGACAGCGAGCCAAGGGGGAACGCTGGGAGGGGATGTGGGACTTCCCGCGGTTCGCCCTCGACGGCGAAGGCCCGCTGTTCGTCCGCCGCGAACTGGTCGACAACGTCCGCGAACAAACGGGCGTCGACATCGAGCCGGGGCCGCTCCTCACGACAATCAAACACGGCGTCACACGCTACCGCATCACGCTCGAATGCTACGAAGCCCGCGCAACTGGCGGCCGCGTGAAGTCGACGGACGAGAGCTCGGTGCGCTGGACGCCGCTCGCAGAACTTGGCGATCTACCGCTGAGCGTGACTGCTCGCAAAATCGCGACGCTTATAACTAAGCAGGGTTGATTTAGGTCTCACGCAAAGGCGCGAAGGCGCAAAGAAAAATGCAATTCAATTGTATTCCTTTGCGTCTTCGCGCCTTTGCGTGAGATCCTAATCAAACCAAAACCTCAATACTCAACGTCAACCCACTGCTTCGCTCGTCCGCTCTTCAGCACGGCGTCGCAGATCGCAATCTCGTTGTGCCCGTCGAGGAACGTCGCGAAGTCGCCCCCCTGGCGATTCCCGGCGATGAACCCGTAGACGTTGCGGAACAAATTCTTCGGCCCGTCGGGATACGCTTCGTTGTGGCCACCCGGGTAGTGGGCGTACTCCCGCGCCTCGGGGTAGAGCAGGCTCGGGTCCTTCATGAGGACTTCGTTCGGCCGATCGCGATGGCCGATCCACAGTTCATTCGGCTTCTCCTGGTCCCACGACAGGCCGCACTTCGAACCGTTGATCTCGTAGAACAGCCGGTTCTTCCGCCCTGCCGCGCACTGGTTGACGGTCATCACGCCGTGGGCGCCCGAATCGAACTCCAGCAGAATCGACGCGTAGTCCTCGGTGCCGATCTCGACGTCTTCCATTTCCTCCGGCGTCAGCACCTTGCCGGCGTACGTCTCGACCTCGACCTTCGGCCGCTTCCGCGTCGGGTGGAGCGTCACGAGGTCGGCCATCACGCGGGTGATCTTCAGCCCGGTGACGTACTGAATGAGATCGCACCAGTGGCTTCCCACGTCGGCCACGGCCCGCGAGTCGCCCGATAGCTCCGGCACGAGCCGCCAGTTCCAGTCGGTTTCCTTGAAGAGCCAATCCTGCAGATAGCTCCCTTGCACAGCCAGCACGCGGCCGACGTCGTCGTGATTCTGGCACATCGCCCGCGCCTGCTGCACCAGCGGCATGTAGCGATAGTTGAAGTTGATCGCGTTGATCACCCCCGCCTTCTCGACGCGGTTCACCAGCTCGCGCGACTCGGTCGAGTTCATCGCCAGCGGCTTCTCGCTAATCACATGCTTGCCGGCCGCGATGATGTCGCAGTTCACGCCGAAGTGCAGATGGTTCGGCGTGCAGTTGTGCACGACCTGAATCTCCGGATCGGCGAGCAATTGCTTGTAGTCGCCGTACGCCTTCGGAATGGAAAGCTCCGCCGCCTTGCGATCGGCGAGCCCCTGATCCCGCTCCGACACGGCCGCCACCTCGACGAACCCGAGCCGCCGCAACGCCTCGATATGAGCCGGGCCAATGAATCCAGTGCCGATGATGCCTGCTTTGATTTTTGACATGAGAGAAGAGCCTATTGTTCGGTTGTGAACTTCTTTCTTAACCATCGACCAATGCAAAGAAACGAATCATCTCCGCATTCTTCTTTGCGCCTTCGCGCCTTTGCGTGAGACCATCTTGATTTAGATCTCACGCAAAGGCGCGAAGGGGTACTGAAAATCCTGCCCTACTTAATCACTTCCACCTGCGCCCACTTGCCGCCGTCGATCGACTTGTCGACCGCCTCGAGCACCGCCACGCATTGGGCGCCGTCTTGGAAGCAGGGGCTGCACGACTTGTCGTTCGCGATGCACTGCACCAGGTCGGCCGCGGCGTTCGAGAAGGTGTGGTCGTAGCCCATCATGTGGCCCGGCGGCCACCAGGCGCCGGCGTACGGGTGCACGCCTTCGGTCGCAATGATCCGGCGGAAGCCTTGCCGATCGCCGGGATCTTCCGTCGAGTAGTAGTCGAGGTAGTTGAGATCCTCGAAGCACCACACGAGCGTGCCTTTGCTGCCGTTCAATTCGAACCGGTTAAAGTTCTTCCGGCCCGGCGCCATGCGGGTCGCTTCGAACGTGCCGATCGCGCCGCCGGTGAACTTCGCCAAGAAGACCGACGCGTCGTCGACGGTCACCTTCTCGGTCCCTTCGCCGGCGGTAGCGCTGATGCCGTGCGAAGTCCCCTCGGCCGGCCGCTCCGTCACAAACGTCTTCTGCATGCCGACGACTTCGCCGATCTCGCCGACGAGGTAGCGGGCGAGGTCGATCGAGTGGGCGCCCAAGTCGCCATGCGCGCCACTGCCGGCCGCCTCGGCCCGCATCCGCCAGTTCATCGGGAACTGCGGATCGACGAGCCAGTCTTGCAGGTAAGTGAATCGCGCGTGGCGAATCTGGCCGATGGCGCCGCTATCGATCATCTTCTTCGCCAATGCCACCGCGGGGCAGCGGCGATAGTTGAAGTTGACCATATGCTTCACCCCCGCCTTCCGCACGGCGGCGAGCATCGCCTTCGCCTGGGCGACGGTAAAGCACAACGGCTTCTCGCAGAAGACATGCTTCCCCGCTTCGGCCGCGGCGATTGCAATCTCGTCATGCGTGTAGCCGGGCGTCGAAATATCGACGACGTCAACGTCCTTCTGGCCGATCACCTCGCGCCAATCGGTCGAAGAGGTCTCCCAGCCCCAACGCCGGGCGAACTCCGCCACCGCCGCCTCGTCGCGACCGCACACGGCCTTCATCACCGGCTCGGCGTCGAGATCGAAGAACCGCCCCACGGTCCGCCACGCCTGGCTGTGGGCCTTCCCCATGAACTTGTAACCGATAAGAGCGACGTTGAGCTTCTTCTGAGCCATCGAACGAAGATCCTTGCACTGGAAGACGGAGAGCACGGGGCTGGTCGAACCGCACGACGAGGCAGTCAAACCGCCGCGAGGGGCGGGGCCGCCATTTTATCAGGTGGGCGGCGGGCCGGTAGGTTCCGACGGCCAGGGGAAAAACGAAAAAGCGATCCCGCAGGCGGAATCTGCACCGCCGCGACGGGCCGCTGCGAAAAGAACGCAACTTTTCAACGAAGACGACGCAGCGACCAAGCCGAGCGCCACGCCGTTAATCGTCGAGCAAGCTGCCCAGCAGTTCGTCGACCAACGTTGGCGTCGCCACGAAAGGCTGGAGCCTTCGGGCCGTGATTTCGCCGCTGTGAAGAGTCGTGTGGAACGGGCGAACGAGCGTTGGCGGCAGCGTCCACGACGCCAGCGCGGCGTCGCGTAGGGCGGCGGCGTTCCAACGGCGCCGGCGATCTTCCGCTTCTCGAGTCAGCTGCTTCAGCTCCTCTGGCCGTGCGAGGACGGCGTTTTTCGGCAGTGCAAACGTCGCCGACGCCACGACCGCCAGCGACTCGGAAGTCTCGACGGCAGTCGCCTCAAACTCAGCCGTCGGCGCATCAGTTCGCGATGTCTCCACAGCCGCTGCTGCAGCAACCGGCGCACTAACGGCGGCGACTGTCGCTTCAACGGCAGGGAACAAGCCTCCGCCGTAATGCCGCTTCCAAACAGTCAGGTCGCCGCCGTCGACGACGCCGTTTAAGTCGACGTCGGCCGGCAGGGTTCCTATCCCGGGCGACTCGGCGCCGTAGCTGCGCTGCCAGAGCAGGAAATCGCCGCCGTCGATCTGTTCGTTCTTGTCGAAGTCTGCCGCTAGCACCCGCGGCGGCGCCGTAGTTCCCTGGTTCGCTTCCCAAATCGCGAGATCGGCCGCATCGATCACGCCACTGCGGTCGCCGTCGGCGCCCGAGCCGGGCGGCACGGCTGGCTGGCCGAGCGTCGCCTCGTACAAATCGCGATCGGCCTGATCGACCGAGCCGTTGCGGTCGTAGTCGCCGAAGGGGACGTCGTCGAAGCCGTAGATCCCCCGGGAGAACCCGGACGCGATGATCTCCAATCGACCATCGCCATCCAGATTACCGACCGCCACGGCGTTGTGCGACCAAGGAGAATACTCTTGCACGACGGTATGCTCGAAACCAGCCGCGCCATTGTTGCGGAACATGAGCGTCGCGCGCGTCGTGCTGGCGACGGCGTCGTAGTCGCCGTCGCCGTCGATGTCGGCGACGTGCAGCCGTTCGCCCAACACAGTCTGTGGGGAATAGCTCGTCGGGGACTCTGCGAGCGTCTCGCGCACAAAGCCCTGCGAGCCGTGGTTCCGGAACAGTTGCAGCGAGAAGCGGCTTCCGGCGATCGTCGTGGCGACCAAGTCCATGTCGCCGTCGCGATCGAAGTCGATGGGCACGACGTCTCGTCCGATGACGGAGTCGCCGGGAGCAGCCGTCACTTCGCGATACAGCCACTGACCGCCCGTGTTCTCGTACCAGGCGACGCCGGTGAACGAGCTTCCGGCGTCAACCCCCACGACGGCGTCGAGGTCGCCGTCGCCATCCACGTCGGCGGCGCGAACCGTGGAATGAACGAAGTTGGGCGTCGTCGGCAAAATCACCCGCGAGAATCGTTGCTGTCCGTCGTTCAACAAGATGCCGAGCTGCGACGCCGAGTTGCTACGCACGCCAATCGCGTCCAGATCGCCGTCGCCATCGACGTCGGCAAGGTCGAACGCGCCGCGAAAGTTAAACGTCGAGGCTGGCTGCCTGTAAGTGAAATTCTGCGCGCCGTCGTTCTCGAACCAGCCGAGTCCAGTGGAGAGGGAGACGACGAAATCGACGTCGCCGTCTCGATCGAGATCCACTGGCCGCGCATCGAGCGCTTGAGCGCCGTACAACTGCTGCGTGTGCGTCAAGAACGCTCCGTCGCCCAAATTTTCGTACCACGCGAGCCGCGGCGAATCGTTCTGAGCGACTGTTAGAAAATCGCCGTCGCCGTCGCCGTCGATATCCGCAATCCGCAACGAGTTCGCCATCGCCGCGATCCACGTGGCCGTGCGGAACTCGCCGGTGGCCAATGCCGGAGCTTCGACCGGGATGACGTAGTCTTCGACTTCGCCATCGAGCGCCGCTCCGCCGGGGCGCAAGCCGCCCGCGGCGCTAATTCGGAAGCGAGCGACGACCGAGTCCGCCGTGAGACTCCCCGGCACGTTGAAACTAAAGACGTTGTCGCCTTCCACGACCGAGCGCGACGCCAGAATCTGCTCGCCGGCGCCTCCCCACGCCCCGTCGCCGTTGAAATCGATCCACGCATCGAGCCGAGCGCCCGCGGGGGCGTTCTGCACGTTCACCGTGACGCTACCCAACGCCTGCCCCGCCTGCAGCGTCGCGAACACGACGCCGTCGTCTCCCGCATCGGCGTCGGCCCCAGCGGCAGGAATGCCGTCTGGTTCGCTGGTGCGACTCGCCCCCAATCGCGGTCCGCCGCCGTTATGCACCGCGCCGCTATCGGCCCGCGCGGTCGGGTAATTCGCCGGGGCGTCGCCGTAGTCGGGTTCGACGAGGTTCTTGTTCTCCAGCCACACGACGCCGGACGGATCGAGAATCCCCAGACCGACGACGTCGAGATCGCCGTCACC